>JABDGA010000001.1 GCA_013286285.1 Alphaproteobacteria bacterium
CGTCAAAAATCTCTGCAGCATTCTCTGAACCCGGCCTGAGTCCGGCATGAATCTGAGAACTATGATAGCGCAGGCCAAGCGCGGCAAGATCTGCCGTACCGCGTAATGCCGCCAGGGCATTGCGACTCATTTTACCGCCTGCCTGCGGCAACGGAATATATTCGCTGCCGTTCAGCGAAGCGAGCGTAGTATTGCCGTGCAGCGTTACGGTAATTCTCTGCCTTTTTGCCAGCGCCCGCGCGGCGGCTTCAAGGCGTTTGTGGAGAGTGATTTTCATAATGAGATAACATTTGCAGAGTATAATATTTTACACTATGTATAATCATAAGATACCATCTTTTTAAGATAATTTTGGGGGTATATCTATGGCAGGCAGCGTAAATAAAGTGATATAGATACGAAAGAAAAAGAGACGCAATCTGATTCGGAAGAAATGCGCGGGGAAGAGCAATCCGAGCCGGAAACGCTTTCCGGCTCCGGTGAAACCGAGACAATGTTTACCGGCGTTACCTCGACGGACGCTCCGCCGAATGCTGCCGAGCAGATCCAGTATGATGCGCCTGCACAGCCCTCCAATATCCGACCGCCGGATTTTAATGCGGTACTCAATGCTGGATACCATGCTTTTACAACACAGTTTGATGAAATTATAGAGGCCGATAAGCTTGCTACTACGGAAGAAATGGTGCGATTGCGCCAGTTGCTCGACCAGAAATTAATTCACCTGCACAGCGTCACCGGCAAACTGGCCAACCGCCTGCAGCGCTTATTGCTGGCAAGGCAGGCGCGTATATTTGAGTATGAAATGGAGGAAGGCATACTGGATGGCCGACGCTTGTCTAATATCATTATCAATCCGGCATATCAGAATATTTACAAGCAGGAGAAAGAAACTGATTTCCGCGATACCGTTGTCTCGCTTTTGATTGATAATTCCGGTTCCATGCGCGGGCGTCCTATTACGGTTGCTGCGCTGTGCGCCGACATTCTGGCACGCACGCTGGAGCGCTGTGGCGTACGGGTAGAGATTCTCGGTTTCACTACACGTGACTGGAAGGGAGGGCAGAGCCGTAAACTCTGGCTGGAGCGCGAGCGTCCTGTGAACCCTGGCAGGCTCAACGACCTTCGCCATATTATTTATAAGTCTGCCGATCAGCGTTGGCAGAAAGCGCGGCGCAGTATCGGGCTAATGCTCAAGGATGGAATACTGAAAGAAAATATTGATGGCGAAGCCATTGTCTGGGCGCATAGCCGCCTGCTCGCCCGTCCGGAGCAACGCCGTATCCTGATGGTCATATCCGACGGCGCACCGGTAGATGACAGTACACTCTCCTCCAATAACGGCAGCTACCTTGACCGTCATCTCTGGCAGGTCATCAACGCTATTGAAACGAATTCTGATGTGGAATTACTCGCCATCGGCATCGGTCACGATGTTACCCGATATTACAAACGCGCCGTCACTATATCCGATGTGAATCAGCTCGGTGACGTGATGGCGAAAGAACTAGTAAAACTGTTTAGCTGAACGAATAGAAATACTGCCCCCCTCTTTATATAAAGAGGGGGGCGATAAGTCTAACTTACTTTTCCAGCATGCCTAACATCGGATCTTCTTTTATATTCGTATGGTGGGAGCTTGAGGCATATCCTGATGGTTGAGGGCCGGTGTTGCAGCCTTTATGCGGCGGATGACCGCTTGGATGATGGAACCAATTTCCCGCATCCAGGGCCGACGCAGATGCGCTGGCACTTGCACCTGCAGTCGCATTGACATTCGCGGTCTGGTTCGAGCTGGAGCTTGAATCATTGGATATCCTGTCCGGGCGGTAACGGATAGCATAGGTAATCGCTCCGGCGCCTATGAGATCTTCACCCACGCCTCCGAGGAACGCACCTGCTGCCTGGGCAGGAGCAACGCCTGTCTGGACAGAAACGGGCGGGTAGTTATTCTGTACATAGGTTATTTGAGGAGGAAGCGGTGCCGGAGCTGCAACGGGAGCAGGAACCGGGCAGGGTGGCAAATGCGCTTCTCTATATACATTCATCCGGCCACATTTGCCATTCACTTTACCCGCCCTGTAATAGAGCGGCTGATTAGGGAGTGGAGCTATGTCCGGTGCTGCCGATGGAGCGGGCACTGACGCAGGCGTTGCATTGTCAGCCGTAATTAAAGGCTCGATCTGCGCTGCGGATTGCGGATTCGCAGAAGGCTGGATTGCGGATACTTGCGCTGTGGATGACATGGGGGCCGTGGAGATAGTGGTGCTTTCCGAGACAATCGGCGTATTAATCGGTGTCTGCTGATCAATGCGGTAAAGGCTGCTATTCCAGAATCCCGTCTGCGGTTTCTGCGTAAGCAACGTTATTTTTCCGTTATTGCCACGTCCATAATAGCACTCGGTGTTTAATCGTGGTTTATTGTTGGGGTTATGTTCGGAATTTACTTCATTGCCCTGTTCATCCATGGGGGCTCCTTTTTCGCCGGGACATGGCAATGGATTGGAACATGCCGTGAGTGCGGCAAGAAGAAAACAAGGAGCAATTCTTAAAATGCGTAGTGTAGATAAATGTGACGTCTTCATTTGTATGTCTGCCTTACTTAAAAAAAATTAACCGAGATTGCGAATACGGTTTTTGACTGTTGTTGTCAACAGCCGTTTTCTAAGTAAGAAGTCGATCGCATACAAAAACAATTTTATAGAGAAGTTATTTTTATCGCTTCTTGTTATGATTGTGGCTATATTTATACTCTATTAATTATGGTTAATGAGTGTGTGAGTAAAGAATGTCGTTTTGCAACGGTGTGTGAAAATAAAAAGTAAATTTATTTTAATTATTATCTGCAAAAATATCGTTATCCGCAAATATACTCGTCTGCATTTTTCTGTGTCCGCATCATGAGCGCGGATGACGGTGTATAGTGAAAGATGTTTTCCATAAATTAGAAAATAGTGATGAAGATATGCTTGAAGAAATATATGCAAGCCCTGTGTTCGATCGCCAGCTTAATCCCCACGGGAATCGACATACGCAGGCTTTTCTTTCCTTGTATTTGAGCCGTTTTTGGCTACAACAAAAATTAGATATAACCGAAAATAGCTTGTGAATCATGCCACTTCAAACGCAAAATTCCGAATCTGAAAAGCCCTATAGTGATTTTATCCAGCCCTTCCTGATCGATCACTCTTCAATCCGAGGACGTTTAGTCAGAGTGGGCAAAGTGCTGGATGATATATTGGGGGCGCATAACTACCCGCTTGCAGTCTCGTCGCATCTGGCGGAGCAGATCGTCATTGCCTGCCTGCTTTCTGCAACGCTGGACAAGGACGGCATTCTGACTGTGCAGACAAAAGGCGACGGCGCAGTACGGTTCATCGTGGTGGACGTCATGGCAGGCGGAATCATACGCGGCTATGCGGAAGTGGATAAGGCACGTTTGAAGAAAGCGAATAAACAGAAGTTATCGGACTTACTGGGCAAGGGATATCTGGCGGTTACCTTGGATGCGGGAGGTTCCAAAGAGCGTTATCAGAGTGTGGTGGAATTGGCGGGCGATTCCATCAGCGAGGTGTTCAAGGGGTATTTTCTGCGATCCCAGCAGGGGGAAATTGCTGTGCATGTTGCCCTTCGTGCGCCGGGTAAAACCAGCACGCACTGGCTGGCGGGAGGAATCATCATTGAACGGATGCCTGTTGAGGGCGGCAAGCAGAAAGAGGTCACTAAGGAAGAGCAGGACGAAATCTGGGAACGTACGAAGATTTTTATGCGTACGTTGAAAGACAATGAAATGCTGGGAGAGGACATTACCCCGCAGAACCTGCTCTACCGGTTATTCAATGAAGACGGCGTATGGGTGTATAAACTGCAGCATCTAAAGGCCGGCTGCCGCTGTTCGCGTGCGCGCATCCGGAATGTGCTTAAGACGCTACCTAAGGAAGAATTACTACAATCGCTTGATAAAGATGGAAAAATGTCCGTGCACTGCCAGTTCTGCAATAAACGGGAAAGTTTTTCCCGCGCAGATATTAACCGTCTCTATCGTAAAACAGTAAAAAGCAATGCATGAACTTCTCCGCGACATTCATTAACCGGCCCATTGCGACCACGCTGCTGGCCATTGGCGTGGTATTAAGCGGTATTGCTGCGTATTACTTATTGCCGGTGGCGCCATTGCCGCAGATTGATTTCCCGACGATTGCTGTGCAGGTAACCTTGCCCGGTGCGGGACCGGAAACGATGGCCTCTACGGTGGCGACTCCTCTGGAGCGCACGCTAGGGCGCATCGCCGGGATTACGGAGATGACTTCGGTCAGCGCGCTGGGATCGGCCAACATCACCGTGCAGTTTGACCTGAACCGTAACATAGATGGCGCGGCGCGCGACGTGCAGGCGGCGATTAACGGCGCGCGTGCATTGCTCCCGACCGGCCTGCCCAAAAATCCGATATACCGTAAAGTGAACCCGGCGGATTCCCCGATCATGGTGCTCACGCTTACCTCCACCACGATGACACAGGGGGAATTATATGATGCCGCCTCTACTATCCTCGCGCAGAAAATTTCACAGGCTGACGGGGTAGGGCAGGTGACGGTAGGGGGCAGTGCGTTGCCTGCGGTGCGTGTGGAGCTGAATCCCGATGCGCTGAATCGGTATGGCATCGGCCTTGAGCAGGTGCGCACGGCCATAGCGGCCACCAATCCCAACCGGCCCAAAGGGGCCTTGGAAGATGGTGATAGGCGCTGGCAGATTTACGGCAACGATCAGGCTAACCGGGCTAAGGATTACCTGCCGATGATTATCGCCTATAATACTACTACCGGCGCGGCGGTGCATCTGACGGATGTCGGGACGGCGATAGATTCGGTACAGGACATCCATAATGCCGGCAGCGCCAATGGCAGGCCTGCTATTGTCCTGCTGGTGTTCAAGCAACCAGGATCCAACATCATAGAAACCATTGAAAACGTGAATAAGATGTTACCCAAGCTGCGCGATTCCATCCCCGCGGCGGTGGATCTGAAAGTGATAATGGAGCGCACAACTACCATCAAGGCAGCGCTGCGCGATGTGGAACTGAATCTGCTTATCGCTATTGCGCTCGTTATTATGGTAGTGCTTTTGTTCCTGCGTGAGCTGCACTCTACGTTGATCCCCAGCGTTGCAGTGCCGGTGTCCCTCATCGGTACATTCGGGGTGATGTATTTATGCGGATATAGCCTCGATAATTTATCGCTCATGGCCATTACCATCGCTACCGGGTTTGTGGTGGATGATGCCATTGTCGTGTTGGAAAATATTTCCCGTCATGTGGAAGAAGGTTTGAGCCCGATGAAAGCAGCGTTTCTCGGGGCGCGTGAAGTTAGTTTTACGGTCATATCCATGAGCCTTTCATTGATTGCCGTATTCATCCCCATACTGTTGATGGGCGGGATCATCGGGCGGCTGTTCCGTGAGTTTGCGGTAACGTTGTCTGCAGCAATAATAGTGTCGCTGGTGGTTTCACTGACGCTGACGCCGATGATGTGCGCGCGTCTCCTGAAAAGCGATAAGGGCGTAAAGCACGGACATTTTTACCAGATAAGCGAGAACGCATTTAATACTATATATGCACGTTATCAGGTCTCGCTTGCCTGGGCGCTCGGCCACAGCCGCTTCATCATGTTGCTGCTGCTTGCGACTGTCTGTTTCAATGTTTATCTCTATGTTATCGTTCCTAAAAGCTTTCTGCCGCAGCAAGATACCGGGCGACTGACCGGCTCGATTCAAGCGGATCAGGATATTTCTTTTCTGGCGATGAAGAAGAAATTCGATGATTTCATTACTATTATCCATGACGATCCAGCGGTAGCCAACGTGGTCGGCATCGTCGGCGGCGGCCAGCAAAGCAATTCCGGAAGGACATTCGTGATGCTGAAACCGCTGTCAGAACGCAACATGAGCATTGATCAAGTTATCGCCCGCCTGCGTGGTAAGCTTGCGAAAGAGCCGGGAGCAAAGCTGTTTCTTCAGGCAGCGCAGGACATAAGAATGGGGGGCAGGGCGAGCAATGCGCAATATCAGTATACGCTGCAGTCGGATGATCTGAGTGCTTTACGTGAATGGGCGCCGAAGGTCTATAAAGCGATGCAGGATATGCCGGAGCTGGCCGACGTGAATACCGACCAGCAGGATAAGGGATTACAGACTTCGCTGGTGTATGACCGTGACATGATTTACCGGCTTGGGCTTACGCCCGGCCTGATTGACTCCACGTTGAATGACGCCTACGGCCAGAGGCAGATTTCGACGATCTATAATCCGCTTAATCAATATCACGTGGTGATGGAGGTTGCTCCTCCTTATTCCCAGAATGCCACTGCACTGAACGATACGTATGTTATTTCTCCCGGCGGCGCGATGATACCATTCAAGACGTTTAGCCATTACGAAGACACCAATACACCGCTTGCCATTAATCACCAGGGGCAGTTCGCTGCTGCTACCATTTCATTTAACCTTCCGGATGATGTATCGCTGAGCCAGGCTTCTGACGCGATTGACAAGACATTCCACACTATCGGCGTGCCGACGAATGTGCATGGTAGTTTTCAGGGGACGGCAAAGGTTTTTAAGGAATCGCTTGCCAGCCAGAATATGCTGATTTTGGCGGCATTGCTTACTATTTATATTGTCCTTGGCATATTGTATGAAAGCTATATCCATCCCATTACCATTCTTTCGACATTGCCCTCCGCAGGCGTTGGTGCGATATTGGCCTTGCTGGCATTTAAGATAGACTTCACCCTGATCGCCTTTATCGGGGTTATCCTGCTGGTGGGTATCGTAAAAAAAAATGCCATCATGATGATTGATTTTGCCATTGAGGTAGAGCGCCGCGAGCATATCAGTCCGCGCGATGCTATTTACAAAGCCTGCCTGCTGCGTTTTCGTCCCATCATGATGACAACCATGGCTGCCCTGCTGGGAGCGTTGCCGCTGGCTATCGGAATAGGAGAAGGTTCCGAGCTGCGCCAGCCGCTGGGCATATCCATTGTCGGGGGGCTCATTATGAGCCAGGCACTGACGCTTTATACCACTCCGGTAGTGTATCTCTACCTGGATTCTTTCCGCCTATGGTGGCAGCGTACCCGTAGCAAACCTGATAATATAAGGGAGCCTGAATATGGGCATTAAAATTAACCGTCATTGCGAGCGTAGCGAAGCAATCCAGCCTGGATTGCTTTGTCGGCGTTGCCTCCTCGCAATGACGATAATAATTATAAATGTTCTAGCCGCCTGTACGGTCGGGCCGGATTACGTGCGTCCCACAACCGAGAAACCTGCAGAGTTTAAGGAGTCCAAGGGCTGGAAGCAGGCACAGCCTCAAGACAACGCTATACGCGGCAAATGGTGGGAAATATTTAACGATCCAGAACTAAACAAGCTGGAAGAGCAGGTGGATATTTCCAACCCGAACGTAAAAGCTGCTGAAGCTTCTTACCGGCAGGCGCGGGCATTGGTGTCGGAAGCACGTGCCGGATATTTTCCCACTATCTCAGCCAACGTATCGCAAACACGTAGCGGCGCTGGCGGTAGTACAAGGAATGGGACTGCAAGTAGCAGCTTTGGCGGTGTAGGCAATTTTTATGATGCGGAAGTGGATGCTAGCTGGGTTCCGGATATTTGGGGGCGCATACGGCGGACAGTGGAGGAAAATAAGGCGCAGGCACAAGCAAGCGCAGCGGATCTGGGTGCGGCAAAGCTCAGCGCGCAGGCGACGCTCGCCACCGATTACCTGGATTTGCGCATTGCGGATGAGCAGAAACGCCTGCTGGATAGTACAGTAAAAAATTATGAGAGAGCACTGCAGATTACAGAGAATCTTTATAAATCTGGCGTAAATGCGCAATCGGACGTATTGCAGGCAAAGACGCAGCTTGAATCCACGCAGGCGCAGGCGGTGGATATCGGCGTAAATCGTGCACAGCTTGAGCATGCCATAGCCATTCTGATTGGCAAAGCCCCGGCGGATTTTTCCATTGCGCCCGTTAATGTTGTGCCGGATCTGCCAGCGATTCCTGTGGGCGTGCCTTCCGCGTTGCTGGAGCGTCGTCCGGACATTTCCGGGGCTGAGCGTCGTGCTGCAGCGGCCAATGCAGCGATAGGCGTTGCCAAAGCGGCGTATTTCCCCGATCTTACGCTGACCGCCACGGGTGGCTACCAAAGCTCAACACTCGCCAATTGGTTCTCGCTGCCAAACCGTGTCTGGACTATCGGTCCACAGCTTGCCGAGACGTTGTTTGACGCTGGATTGAGAAAAGCGCAGACTCAAGCGGCTATCGCAGCCTATGATCAGGCGGTGGCCAATTACCGGCAGGCCGTGCTGGGAGGGTTCCAGGAAGTGGAAGATAATCTGGCGGCATTGCGTATCCTTGAACAGGAAACAGATATGCAGCAACATGCGGTAACGGACGCGCAGGCAGCGGCGAAAATATTCCTTAATCAGTACAAATCCGGAATCGTCAGCTATCTGAACGTTATCACCGCGCAGAATACGGAACTTACCAATGAACTGACAGCCCTTAATATCCGCAAGCAACGGCTGAATGCAGCGGCGGCGCTAATTACGGCACTGGGCGGGGGATGGAAATGATGTTATATGCTTCTAAGAGGAACTGTAGCTGCCAATGTCTTATTGAGCCACGAACTCTGGTTTAATTCAATTACTTTTTCGATTATTGCTTTTTCCACCTTCTCCTCGTTCAGGGTGACATGGGCAAGCTGTGTTGCGACGTATTGCGCTGCTTCCTTTATGGCGGCAGTGCGTATCGGCTCCGGTTGTTTTGCAAGGAGGTTGGCGGCCAGCAGCACCAGGTCGGCAGTCATCCTTTTATCATCCTCGGTTTCCGCCGGGCGTTTCGAGCCGGACATACCGAATAAGGTATGCGCTACAAGAAAAGAACTTTGCGCCCCCACATTGAGCAAATAATCATTTTTGCCTTTGGTATGGAGGGTTCTTTTGCGTTCGCCGTCTACCGGATTAAAGGCTCCCCATATATTCACGGCGTTGTTGGCCAGCGCCAGGGGACGCGCTATCCAGGCACGCGGGTTATTCGTGATTTTCCCAATCAGGGTTGCGGGAGGGGATTTGTTAAATATTTCCGCGCCTCTGGGCTTATCCAGCAGGAATGTAATGGCCCAGCCCGTGGCAAGCATCAACCCGGCGGCGAAACGGTACTGGTTTTTGTTATCCGGTTTGCTCGCGGTATACATGGTAAGCAACCCTCCGGAGAATTCCGTCAGGCATTTAATCCTCCCGATATTTTTATGCAGCCAGTTATGTATTTCCTCAATGGCACCGCTTTTATATAACGATTCCGGGGTAAGGGCATCTCCGTTGGGGATAACGATGTTTTTTTTCTGCAGGTGTTTGCGCAGTCCTGCATTTGCAGCGGCGAACTCGTCGGAGCTGTCATCCTGGCCATACGCCGTCATTAATATATCGCCTAAACTGAAGGCGGCGCCTATGCCGATTTCTGATTTGTCATGTGAGGTCAATTTGCCATCGGGATTGTGGCGTCCATGCACAAGGCCGGAGATGATTAATGCAATATTTCCCAGATCATAAAGCAGGGCAGAGAGAAAAAACGAGCTGCGTCTTATGCGCTCGCCATAGCTTGCGGGTTTCTTCTTATCCGCCAGGATAGTTTCTTTCTGGGTTTCAGAGGTAAGCCCCAGTTCGCCTGAGGCTTCAAATAAGTCATCCGGGTTCTTTATTCCCCGCACCTGAAGGGCGGTATTTCCATCAACCGTGTCCGCCAAGGTATAAAAAGATTTTGCTAATTGTGCTCTTAAGTCCTCGATGTCCTGCTTTTTTGCATCTTTATGCATGACAATCGTTGCCGAATAACCGACAGGCTGCTGTGTTACCTCCACGCTTTCGATCAGGGGGGAATTAGGATAACGGTATACAGGCATACGGCTTATAGAGGCATTAGTATAGTTTCTATAGTAACATTATCCTGTTACATAATTATTACAAATTCTGGAAACCCCTGTTATTGATATTAAATATTATCAATAGATTAGGTCAATAAAGGTAAATCTATCGCGGATATATTTCGCGTATCTTGCCGCCTGCACAAGCTCCTTATCATTCCAGCCGATATTTTTTGCCTGGGTGGGAGCGCCAGCTTTTTGTAAGACACCGCGTAGAACGGATTCATGTAACGTTACTCTGTATAGCGCATCCCGTATTGCCTTATCTTCTTTTTGCAGGCGTTCGTTTATACCATCGTATTTTTCATATAGTATGTGTTTTTTATGGTAGGCATCGTATACGCTTTTAGCAAGCGTTCTGCCAAAATAACCGGAGATGGCATTTTGGATGTCCGTATTTGCGTATTTCTTTAAATATAATGGCTTTGAAAGCACTTGTTGCTGGAGGCCTGCCATGAACAGCGTGGTCACCCCGATCTGCTCTCCGTGATAAGCTTCCTGCAGCGCATTCCCATGCTGCATCTCCATGGTATGGGCAATCAGATGCTCACCTTGGCTTGCCGGATAGCTTCCTCCTGCTATCACCATGCCGAATCCGGAGACAAGCAAAGTGATTATAAGCAATTTTATTATGTTTGTATCACCTGCTATCAATTTATCAGCATGATGAAATAATTCCTGTTCATAGGGGGCCAGCAGGGAGAAAGGTAGAGGATCGTAGGAAGTGGCAAAAAGCAGGTGTGAAAGCAGCCAGTCGGCCTGTGCGGTCGGGCGGCAGAGAGAGTCGCCTAGTCCGCTTTGTATCAGGCGTGTGGGGGCAGCCGCAAGTACGCTCAAATCGCAGAATACGCCTTTGGGCAGATGCGCCGCCAGCGTTTGCTTATGACCATGGATGGTGATGGAAGCATTAGCGGAGCAGTAGCCATTCATCGAAGGGGCGGTGGGAAACACGGCATAAGGCTTATTGTCAAGGAAGGAAGCGTATTTACAGAGATCATTGATGGTGCCGCTGCCCACAGCGATTAGAGCGCCCGCCTGTTTGGCGCGAATAAAGGAAACAGTTTCCATGTTGGCATAGGGCGTGTCATTCAATATCAGAAAAGGGCTATCCAGTTCCTTTACCAGTCTTTTGCCCAGCGCTTCATAGGTGACGGAGTCGCATACCAGTAATAACGGTGTATTATTGCCAAGTCCCGCATTTGTAATGAGTTCCCTGCTGCGATCCGCAAGTGAACGTGCAATGGTAATGCTGCAACCCAATCTTTTAGCGAGCTCTTTAAAATGAATATGCATAAGATCTTCTCTTAGATGCCATTAACATCAGGCGGAGCGCTGCAAGCAACTGAAATCTCAATCAGAGAATTAAAAATACTTTATTAAAAGACACCTCTCGCCACATAGCTTCATTATACCGGGTTAGGGCAGTATGCAGATGTTGATGCAACTAAGGATAGAGAATTTGTATGAATAAAGCATTGTTTTTGAGTGCAGCCGGATGTTGTTTTCTGATAGCGGCGGCAGCAAATGCCCAGGTGGATTTTCAACTGAATGTCGGTAGACCCGCCTATCCGGCATATGTTGCGCCGCCACCTCCCCCGCCTGCGGTATATGTGTCTCCTTATCCGCGTGCGCATGATCCATGGCACAGAAGGAGAGATTGGGAGTACTGGGATAAGGTACATCATCACGAACACAGATAATTGAATTCATCGTTTTAATTAATATTAACAAAGGAGAATGATTATGAAGAAGCTTACAACAATTCTATTAATAAGTGCTATGGTCTTTGCAACGCCTGTACTGGCTGACACTCCTCAGGAAGAAAGACAAGATATTCAATCGGATGTGAATGCGATCCATAAGGATAACCAGGCGATTCAGAAGGATCAGCAGGAGTTAAGCAACGACCGTGCTGCCAAGGCCATAGACAAGGCGAATGGCAATTATGGTAAGGAAGCGGTGGATAGCACTGCTATTGGTGTAGACAAAGCCAAGATTCAAGAAAAAACCGCAGCAAAGAAGCATCATAAAAAGAAGCTGAAGCAAGAGGAAAATAAAGTCGATACCACTACAGATGGAACGTCGTCTTCCCGTTAATGTTATTACCTCCACCGGCTCTGTCGGTGGAGGTTTCTACTGCCCGCGTTCCTTTGCGATTTGCTTCACGGCGGCATCGATCTTTAATTCAATAAATTTTTTACCATAATCGACGTTTGCATTGACAGAAGATCCATCCACTCCAAGCTTAGCAAAATCAGAAGGGCTATAATTCCCGCGTAGCTTACTGCGTACGCCTTCAGGGTTAGCTATAAGCATTTCCGAGGTATCCGCCAGCCCGCCATGGGCTTCCACATTTTTTTCTTTAGGATCCTGTTGTTTCATCCACGCCACCTGTCCGTTATGCTCGTCATAGTAATCACTGACATGGATGACCCTTATCCCCTCATCCTTCCATTCTGCGGAGAGCTTTCTGGCCACCTCCGCCTGCACCGGCTGGCTGGCGCCATGCTCGCCGATAAAGCAGATTATCTTAAATCCGTGTTGCTTCAGGCTGCGCGTTGTATCTTCGAGAAATGCTGCAAACGTTTCCGGCCTGAGCGATAACGTGCCGGTAAACTGCATATGTCCTGTGGGTGGGTCAAAGTTCCCTTCAGGCACATAGGGCATGATGGGCGCAACGAGCGTATGGCCCAATCTTTCGGCAATCATAGGCGCGGTTTTACGCAAGATAAAGTTATGTTTTCCCAGCACGATATGCGGCCCGGTCTGCTCGGTCCCCCCGGTTGGCACGATGACGGTCGTTGTTCCGCCGTTAATGGCGGCGCGTACTTCTGACCACGTCATATCCTCCAGCATGACAGTGGCAGCTTGAGCAGGCCCAAAACAAAGCAGAGTAAAAACGGCAAAAAAGCAGCAAAAAATACGCATAAACCCTGCCTTATGGTTGATTTAGTGGTTTTCCCTGTTATATAAGGCAGGGACAGTATGGGCAATATAAACAAATCGGATAATACGCCAATCATTACGGACGTGTCCTTTAAGGATGCGCTTTCCGAGCGTTATCTTGCGTATGCACTTTCCACCATCATGTCACGCTCCCTGCCGGATGTGCGGGACGGCCTGAAGCCCGTACACCGCCGCCTGCTTTACGCTATGCTGCAATTGAAGCTGGATCCAAAGTCGGGGTTCAAGAAATGTGCGCGCGTGGTGGGCGACGTCATTGGTAAATACCATCCTCACGGGGATACGGCGGTGTATGATACGCTGGTTCGCCTTGCGCAATCGTTTGCTGTGCGTTATCCGCTGGTGGAAGGGCAGGGCAATTTTGGCAGCATTGACGGCGACAACGCGGCGGCCATGCGTTATACCGAGGCGCGTCTTACGGAAGTATCGCTGGCGCTGCTGGAGGGAATTGACCAGGACACAGTGAATTTTCGCCCGACGTATGATGGCGGGGATGAAGAACCGATAGTATTGCCTGCAAGCTTTCCCAATCTGCTGGCCAACGGCTCGGAAGGCATTGCAGTTGGCATGGCGACCTCCATCCCACCGCATAATGTCGGCGAATTATGTGACGCACTTATCTATCTTATCCAGCATCCGAATGCTTCCATCGCCAAGCTCCTGAGTTTCGTTAAAGGCCCGGATTTTCCGACCGGAGGCATTATCGTTGAGTCGGAGCAGAATATACTTCAGGCGTATGAAACCGGGCGCGGCAGTTTCCGCACTCGCGCGCGCTGGGAGAAAGAACAACTGAGCCATGGGCTTTACCAGATTATCATTACGGAAATTCCTTATCAGATACAAAAATCGAAACTGATTGAGAAAATCGCCGAGCTATTCAAGAATAAGAAGTTGCCGCTGCTGGGGAATATCCGCGATGAATCCGCCGAGGATATGCGGATTGTGTTGGAGCCCAAGAGCCGCCAGGTGGATGCCGACATGCTCATGGAGTCGTTGTTCAAGGTGACCGATCTTGAGAGCCGTTTCAACATGAACATGAATGTATTGACCTCCGGAAACGTGCCGCAGGTGCTGAACTTACGCGAGGTGCTGGCCGCCTTCCTTGTCCATCGTGATGAGGTAGTCGTCCGGCGTACTAAATTCCGTTTGGAGAAAATTGCTCATCGCTTGGAAGTGCTGGGTGGGTTACTGATTGCCTACCTGAACCTGGACGAAGTCATCCATCTTATCCGCACCGAGGATGAACCCAAGCCTAAGATGATGAAAAAATGGAACTTAAGCGATGTTCAGGCGGAAGCTATCCTCAATATGCGCCTGCGCAGCCTGCGCAAGCTCGATGAGATCGAGATTCGTCAGGAGAATGATGCCTTGCTCAAGGAGCAGAAGGAATTAAAACAGGTGCTGGCGTCTGATGAGCGCCGCTGGGAAGTTATCACGCAGGAAATAAAAGACATTAAAAAAGCATTTGGCAATTCCACTGCGTTGGGCAAGCGCCGTACGGATTTCGCCGATGCGCCCGCTGCCGCTGCAGTTATTTCCATCGAGGCCTTTGTGGAAAAGGAGCCGATTACCATTATCTGCTCGAAGATGGGCTGGATACGGGCCATCAAGGGGCATAGCGGCGATCTCAGTGATATCAAATACAAGGATGGGGACGAGGAGAAATTCTGCCTTTTTGCCCAAACCACCGACAAATTATTACTTTTTTCAACCGATGGTAAGTTTTTTACCCTTGCATGCGATAAAATCCCACGCGGTAAGGGACAAGGCGACCCGATCCGCTTGTTCATTGAGCTGGATAACGAACAGGATATCGTCGATCTGGTGAACTTCAAGCCGGGTGAGAAATTCCTCGTGGCGTCCAGCGTCGGCAGGGGCTTTATTGTCGCTGCCGAAGAGGTGGTGGCCAGCACGAAGAACGGCAAGCAGATACTAAATGTGGAAGAGAAGGCGCATGCCATGTTGCTGCGCGTGGTGGACGGGGATCATGTTGCGGTTATCGGCGATAACCGTAAGTTGCTGGTATTTCCGATAAGCGAAATTCCGGAAATGCGCCGCGGACAAGGAGTGTCATTGCAGAAGTATAAAGGCGGTAATCTCGCCGATGCGAAGATATTTAAACTCTCCGATGGGTTATCGTGGCAATCCGGTGAACGCACTCGCACGGAAACGGATGTCAAGCCATGGCTCGGCCACCGTGGCACGGCTGGTCGATTACCGCCGACAGGATTCCCACGCTCGAATGTGTTTGAGTGACTTGTTTGTAAATTATTAACTTTTTCCGTTTATTATAAAGTTCACTAATTCAAGCAGATTCATTGTAAATGCCTTTAGATACTCCGGATTCAGATTTATATCTCAAACGCAAAAATTGGGGGGATGAAGAGGAATATCCTGTTATCGCGGCGCTGTGGAGCATTTCCGAATCTCAGCCTCTTGCAGAAATTGAACGAGTAGGAAAAAGAAAGTTGTTGCTGCATCGAACCGTAGCAACCGGTAGGCAACAAAAGGAAGTATCTTTAGAGGAAAAAGAGTACTTCTTAAGAGAAAAAAAGAGATATGCAGAAAGTGTTTATGATAGCGCCCTGGAGTATAATCCCTTATTCTTAAAGAAGTTGTTTGAGCAAGTAACGCATACACTTACCCCAGGAGAGAAATATACGGTGCATATTCCTCTGCAGTCAAAAAACAGTAATTTTGATCCCGAGCCAAAAGAGGCGATAAGGCTGGATACGAATACGCTGGCGATTATGACATGCGTCAACGTGGCAGAGGGTTTAAACACCATGGCCCAAGCAAAGGGTTGGAACAACTTGAAGTTTTCCGTCGGTGATGTGGAAGAAGCGGAGAAAATGAATGCAAAATATGGGATACGGGAAAAAACACGCTTTTTGATTAAGGAAGCACTCAGTACCGACAGCCGCAGCACAAGCAATATAATCGACCGATTTGTCAAGCAGCCTAAATACAATGTATCCCATAAAGAGGCGAGTAACATAAAAGAAGGCGATATGCTGCTCTTGGCGGATGATTGCGTGCAGGCCGGAGGAGTGACGGCATCAATGCTGACAGCCTTGGAGGGCTGTAATGTGTTAGGAATAGCCGCCTTGTCCTGCCTTCCCGAAACAAGAACGCTTAAACCACCTCATGAACTAAGGGAAGGATTAGACATGGCGCTCGACTATTGTGTTAGGATTCACAATAATGGGCAGACGAATAGCGCTCAATTGGATGAATATAAAAAAACATTAGAAGAGGCTTTGGGATTAGTTGGGCTTTCCATGGATAGCTTGACCAGCCGAGAGATTTTAATGCTCATGGCTCTTTTTTTGGATGAAACTCATGAAGAAGATATTACTATTAATGGAGAAAGTTGCCGTCAATTCTTTGGGCATATGAAAGAAGTAGCCAATTTTAACTCTTCTATTGTAGAGGGCGAGGATAGTGTAAAAAAGAATTTTAGATTAAAACATCTTAATAATAATAAAACAACTACCACCGCCCTTACTCCTCAAGAATTTGCCGATCAGCTCTCGGAACGAATTCAGCAACTTACGGCTGCAAAAGATGGGTCCCCACAGCTAGAAGGAATGAGACGATAATCGGTTGCGCTCTTGAAAGAAGAGAGTGGCAATGATAAGAGCTTATCTCTGATGAATTAAATTATTTGAGTTGAGAATGGCATTTCTATCCGATGAAGCTGTAAGCACACCTGTGAGTAATCACTATATCGTACAAGTAACTGCGCAAAACTTCATGCACGAGGTCATAGAAGCTTCGCTGAAGCTGCCGGTGCTGGTCTATTTTACGGCGGCGTGGTGTGGGCCATGCAAGCAGTTTGGTCCCTTGCTGGAAAAAGTGGTGAACGATGCCAAAGGGCGCGTGAAGCTCGCAAAGGTGGATGTGGATGCCAGCCCTCAACTGGCGCAGCAGTTCCGCATACAATCCGTCCCCATGGTCTATATTTTTGTAAGTGGTCAGCCGGTGGATGCGTTTTCAGGGGCGATGCCGGAGAGCCAGCTCAAGCAGTTGCTCAGCCAGTTTATGGTAGCGACTCCTGAGGAAGAAGACGCCAAGGCGACGTTGGCAAAAGCTAAGGAATTGCTGGCTGAGGGGAAAGCGGAGCAGGCCTTGCAATATTACCAGTTAGTCGCGACGCAAGATAAAGAGAATGTGGAAGCGGTAGCCGGGCTTGCTCTGGCGCATATCGTACTTGGCGCTATAGATAAAGCGGAAGAATTGCTGCGGACTGTTCCGGAAAAGGCAGCCAACAATGAATTTGTTATTTCCGCCAATGCCCGGCTGGCGCTGGCTAAGGCTGCGCCAAAACTGCTGGATACCGAGAAATTGCGCGAGGCTCTTGCGCAAAAACCAGAGGATCATGAAAGCCGCTATACGCTAGCAAATGCCCTGTTTTCTGCTGGGCAAGCAGAAGAGGCTATCAATGAACTGTTGCATATTATTGCCAGTAATAAAGATTGGAATGAAGGCGCAGCACGAAAGCAGCTTTTGGTGATTTTTGAAGCGCTGGGGTTTGAAAATCCACTTGCCTCCCAGGGCAGGCGCAAGCTTTCCGCTATTTTATTTAAATAGGGCTACTATGACCACTATCGATCCCAAGCTTCTTGAAATCCTGGTGTGCCCGTTGACCAAGGGGCTCTTGCGTTATGACTCTGCCAACAATGAGCTTATCAGTGGTAAAGCGAAACTTGCCTATCCCATCCGCGACGGTATACCAATTATGCTGGTGGAAGAAGCAAGAGAGTTAGAATAGTAGCATCATTACGACGGCAATACCCGTGAAGCGGGAAAAGTAACGCGTACGGTAGTGCCCTCATCGACTGTGCTTCCGAGCGCGAACCTACCGCCGTGGAGTTCGGTAAACATCTTGCATAAGGGTAACCCAAGGCCGGTGCCTTCATTATTCTGATTTCGATGTATCTGACCAAATACCGAAAGTGCGACCGGTATATCTTTTTCAGCGATGCCCATGCCGGTGTCCGATACGATCATGTGAATGTTTTTACTATCATCCCGTTGCAACATGACTTTTATGGTGCCGTTATCCGGCGTAAACTTCAGGGAATTAGATAACAGGTTCAGCAGTATCTGGCGGATTTTACGTTTATCGCCCCATACATCCGGGATGTTTTCCTCCACCTCGATCAGCATGTTCATATGCTTTTCCTTGATCTTGCTGTTCATGATGCGCAGTGATTCGTTCACGATTTCGCGCATCGGCACGCGTTCTTCGCCCAGTTCGAGCTTACCTGCAGCGCCTTTGGAAAATTCAAGGATGTCGGTAATCAGATTCAGTAGATGGCTGCCACAGAGATTGATATCATTGATGCGTTCTTTTTGTTTGGGATTTAAGGGGCCGAAATAGCCGGAGTTCATCATCTCGGAAAATCCGATAATGGCGTTGAGTGGTGTCCTGAGCTCATGGCTCATGGTGGCGAGGAATTCCGATTTTGCCTGACTTGCCAGCACTGCGGCTGCTTCCGATTTCTCTACATTCATAATCTGTTCAGCCATAGCGATGGCAAAAAAGGAAAGCAGGGAGCCGAAAATAATAAAGATGATGAGGAAGCATATATCCTTGAAACGTATTTCCTGCCAGGCTTTCATATAGTCGGCTTCGTCCAGCACGATGGTTACCAGCACGGGAAAGGTTTTCAAGCGGATGAAGCCATATATTTCAATAGCACCATTAATATTATAGCCATTCACGACGGCGCCCGTGCCGGGATTTTGCTTGTGTCCAGCAGCGGCAAGGTAGTTCAGGTCGTTGTCGTAAGAGTTCCCATGCGGGCTTTCCGCCAGCAGGGCGCCGTTATCAGAAAGCTGCAGGGAGATATAGCTCTGGCTTCCCTGTTCGACCATGCGCAAATAGTTGATAAGAAATTCGGAGTTAATGGCAGCAATAAATGCGCCGCCGAAGCTGCCGTCAGGATGTTCCACCCTGCGTCCCATGAGGATGAAGCTGAACCCGTCTTTGCGTACGTGCCGGAGCTTCGCCATGACCAGGTCTTTATTATGTTCGTATTTTATTTGCTGGAACAATATGTTGTCGTTGAATGAATAGTGATCGTAATCCATCCAGTTACTATAATTCTCCTTATGCGCCGCCATAATGGGTGTGCCGGATTCATCCACAAAAATCAGGGCGGACAAATGCGGCGTCTCCTTTACCAGATCCTGCATGTTGCTTAAGGTTTTCTCCGGTGTATTTCCCGTATAGCTTTCATTGTAATACTGGTGCTGAACCGCGCGCTTGAGGGCGTTGTCCACCCCGACGAAAGTCGGTTCGACCTGTTGGGACATGATATGCAGCAGCCGCATATCGTTACTGAGGGCTTCATCACGCGTAAGCCTTGCGGCCTTGAATATTTGATCCACCACAATCCAGCTGAATATTAGCATGATGATGATGCTGAAAATGGTAATATTGCGTATGCGCTTTGATGATTTTTTATGAATTTCGCTCATCATCGTTCCTGTACACTGCGCTGCGCAGCATTTATGTTGTTTTCTGCATAGTGGAAAACGGCTTCAATGAGCGGATATACCCGTTGCATTGCTTTGATTCTTATACAAATTATTGGCATATAATGGCTATTGTACCATTGAATTATGTCAAATTCGTTAACAGGAATGATTTTCTGTGTCCGAAGCTAATATGTTGATTTTTAGTAGTAAAAATGATAAAATTTCTGTTTTTTCTGACTATTGCAACGCCGGCAGTATATATCTTGATAAATAGTTTCCGATTTGTTAGACAGAGCACTTCTATAAACTGTGCGGTCGTGGCGGAATTGGTATACGCGCAACGTTGAGGTCGTTGTGGGGCAACCCATGGAAGTTCAAGTCTTCTCGACCGCACCATTTATTGAATTAACTATTGGTGACATTTATAATAATAGGCACGCTGAATTTAGTACGGTGAGAGTGGTATGCCTACCCCTGAAATCCAATCGTTCCTTGCAAAAATAGCATTCAATTCCGATGGGCTTGTGCCGGTTATCGTTCAACGTCAAAGCAATGGCGAGGTATTGATGCTGGCATGGATGAACCGTGAGGCCTTTACCCTGACCATGCAGACGGGAGATATGACCTATTGGTCACGCTCACGGCAGAAGCTCTGGCGGAAGGGGGAAACCTCCGGCCATACGCAGAAGCTTAAGGAAATACGGCTGGATTGCGACGGTGATACATTGCTTGCCGAAGTGGAACAGGTGGGAGCCGCCTGCCATACCGGTGCGCCGAATTGCTTTTTTCAGAATTTTTCTGTACATACATCATCATGACCATCTCCGTCCGTTTTGCTCCTTCCCCGACCGGCTATCTGCATGTCGGCAATGTGCGCACCGCTTTGGTAAACTTTCTGTTTACCCGTAAGGCTGGCGGACGGTTTCTGTTGCGGATTGACGATACCGATACCGGAAGATCCAGGCCGGAATATGTACACGCGCTAGAGGAAGATATGCGTTGGCTTGGGTTAATCTGGGATGATTATAAAAAACAGTCCGACCGGTTTGATGCCTATGAGATGGCCAGGCAGAAGCTGATGGCGGCAGGCAGGTTATACCCATGCTATGAAACGCCGGAAGAGCTGGAAATGCGTCGAAAAATGCAGGCGGGTCGTGGTCTTCCTCCGATTTATGATCGTGCGGCGCTGCAACTGTCCCAAATACAGAAAGAGAAATATGCAAAGGAAGGCCGTAAACCACATTACCGTTTTCTGCTGGAGGATAAACCGATCGTCTGGTATGATCTCATCCGCGGTGAGGTCCGGTTTGAAGGGGCACATGTAAGCGATCCGGTATTGGTGCGTGAGGATGGGGTGCCGCTTTACACGCTTGCTTCCGTGGTGGATGACACGGAGATGGGCATCACCCATATTATTCGCGGGGAGGATCATGTCAGCAATACCGCCGTGCAGATGCAGATTTTTACGGCATTGGGAGCGGTTGCGCCGCAATTTGGGCATCTGGCATTGCTAAAAAGCAGTGAAGGTGAGCTTTCCAAGCGGGTAGGAGGTAACGATATACGGAGCCTGCGTGACGCCGGAATCGAGCCTATGGCGATCAACAACCTGCTGGCCAAGCTCGGCACCAGCGATCCGGTGGAAGCCTTTCCGGACATGCAATCGCTTATTGAGGCGTTTGATATTAAAAAATTCGGGCGCGCCACTGCGAATTATGACGTGCATGAGCTGGAGCGGTTAAATGGAAAGCTGCTGCATAAGCTGCCTTTTACCGCCGTAAAGGAGAGATTGCCATTTGCCGATGAGCATTTCTGGCTGTCCGTAAGGGCGAACATTAAGACGCTTGCAGAAGTAAAAACGTGGTCGGATATTGTGCATGGCGAGACAGGGAAATATGGCAACGCAGAACACACGGAATATTTAGCAAAAGCCCTTTCGTTGCTTCCCTCCGGCAATTGGGATGAGACAAGCTGGGGAATATGGACACAATCGGTTTCCGCAGATACCGGACGTAAAGGCAAGGAATTATTCTTGCCGCTCAGGCTGGCGCTTACCGGCCTGGAACATGGCCCGGAAATGAAATTCCTGCTGCCTTTAATCGGGCGCGAAAAGACGTTGCAAAGGCTGAAGAAATGACCATTTATTTGTACAATACCCTTACACGGAAAAAAGAAGAATTCATACCGGAGGATGCAAATAATGTCCGCATGTATGTCTGCGGGCCGACGGTCTATGATCGTGCGCATCTGGGCAATGCCCGTTCGGTAGTGGTGTATGATGTGTTGTTTCGTATCCTGCAGCTGGTCTATGGCACGAAGCATGTGACGTATATCCGCAATATTACGGATGTGGATGACAAGATAAATGCCGCCGCCAAAGCGCAGTCTATAACAATCCAGGCGCTTACAGCGCAGATGACGCAATGGTTCCATGGCGACATGCAGGCATTAAATGTCCTGCCGCCAACGAAAGAGCCGAAAGCGACTGAGCATATAAAGCAGATGATCGATATGATCGAAAAACTCATCGCGCATAAGAAAGCCTATGTGGCAAAAGGCAATGTCCTTTTCAGCGTCAAAGCGATGCCGGAATATGGCAAATTATCCAGGCGCGTGCAGGAAGAACTGGAATCAGGCGCGAGAATCAAGGTGGAAGGATATAAAAAAGATCCGAATGACTTTGTGCTCTGGAAACCTGCTGATGCAGAGGATGATTCTTCCAGTGTGTTTGATAGTCCCTGGGGTAAGGGCAGGCCAGGCTGGCATATTGAATGCTCTGCGATGAGCACACAATATCTCAGCCAGAATTTTGATATTCATGGCGGAGGTTCTGATCTGATGTTCCCGCATCATGAGAATGAAATCGCCCAGTCCTGCGGCACTTATCCGGGATCACATTTTGCCAGATACTGGGTGCATAACGGATTCCTGACGGTTAATGGTGAGAAAATGAGCAAGTCTCTGGGCAATTTTATCACCGTCAAGGACTTGCTGGATAAGGGAGTGAAAGGTGAGGTGATTCGTTATGCGCTGCTTAAAACCAAATATAATGAGCCTCTCGACTGGAGCGAAAAACTTCTAAATGATGCAAAAAAAGAACTGGACACGTTATACAGGCGGTTAAGCAAACAGGAACAGCAGAGCGACGATGTATCTGAAATTGTAAACGCGTTGTCGCAGGACATGAATTTACCGGTGGCAATAAGCGCATTGCACGCGAATCCGGGGAATGGCCTGAGGAAGATGGGAGGAGTGCTGGGGATTCTACAGCAGGATCCTGATACATGGTTCAAAGGCACGGATTCTAGCGGTATAGATATAGAGGGTTTAGTCAATGCCCGCCGCACTGCTAAAAAAGCAAAGAATTGGGCAGAGGCGGATAGGATTCGTAACGCGTTAAAACAGCAGGGAATCCTGCTGGAAGATCGGCCGGACGGCACGAGTAACTGGCGCAGGGAATAATACTTAAGGAGGCTATATGATACGATATTTACCACTGGCGATGCTCTTGTTCCTGCCGCTGGCGGCCTGTGCAAATCCGGAAACGCAGGCCAAGGTGGATGCTCAGGTATGCAGCAAATATAAAGAGTCGCAGGCAAAACTAGATGCACTCTATGGGAATATCACCGCGCAATACGCTCAGGACAAAGTATTTATCAAGAACCTGAAAGCGGCGCAGGAGGCATGGGTAAAATACCGCGATGCGGAGTTAAAGACGATATATCCCGATGAATACCGCCATTCTTATGGATCCATTGTTCGGACATGCGAATGCACAAAACTTAGCCAGCTTAACGAAGCGCGCATAAAAGAACTGGAACAATGGACTAAGGGAAGCAAGGACATCTGCGCGGGTACGATGCAAGGCGTTCATAGTATTAAAGCCCCTGAATAACGGATATCGCGTTGCTGGTGAGAAGGTTTGGCGATATCATTCCGGACTTTATTTCCTTCTCAGTGCGCAGCAGCAGGTTGAGCGTTTGCAGGATTCTAGTTTCGTTCCAACGTGCAAGCGCACGCTCGATAAGGGGAATGGATTTATAAAAGACGGGTGGGCGCAGCATCTTAATCGCCTGTTCCTTGCTCTGTCCGGAACGCACATGGGCAAGCGCCAGATCCAGGCGTTGAAAGTAGCGGATGAGCGTCCGGATAACAGCGACCGGCTGCGTGCCTTCATGCAACAGATGTTCAAGCAGCTTGCCGGATTCCTGTGCTTTGCCGAGCGCGACACTGTGACATAAATCCTCGGTGGATTCGGAGGCGTTATTCCCGGTAAGCTGCATGGCGATTTCCAGCGTCACTTCTCTCTCATTGCCCATATAAAGGGCAATCTTTTCCAGTTCACTCCGAGTCACCGCCCGATCGTTACCAAGATTGGCCACCAGATACATCACCGCATCGTGATTGGCCGTAAGATTAAATTCTGTGAATGCTGCCCGGATCATGCGCTCAAGCCCGCGTTCATCCTCATGATAGCAGGCGATAGTAGCAAAGTGGCTTTCTTTCTCAAACAGCTTCCTGAGTGATGAGGTCGGCGAAAGCTCATCGGCTTCAATGATAAGGAAGGTTATATTCTTAGCACCTTCAAATGCCGATTTTACGGTCGGCTCAATTTTCTCTCCCGGATCACGCAGGATGATAACCCGTCGTCCACCCATAAGGCTTAAGGCGCTTAGCTCATCCAGCAAAATGGCAGGATCCGCTTTAACCTGCGCACCGCTTAGTTCAACACGATTTAAGGGGTCGGATTTATCTCCCAGAATCGCAGAAGCGATCAGGCGAGAGCGCTCGCGTACCAGTCCGCTATCCGGACCGTAAAGCAATACAGCCTGTGCTTGTCTATCAGGTTGCCGAAGAAACGCTGCGGTTTCCTGCGCGGCCAGTTTCATGAGGACTTGCCTGCATAGAAGGTGGAAATGCGTAGTACATAATCCTCGGCCATCTCCTGTAAGGTGCGGGTGATGATGTTCTGTTCAGCCTCGTAAGTGGCGAAGTTAGCATTCACTGCCACATTATAGCTGCCGGTGCGCCGGATATTTCCTTCTAGTAACGTCTTTTTATCCGCCGTCCGTATGAGTTTGAAAGTGGAATTAAGCTGGATGTCATAACGCTGTACAGTACCGTCAGGCTTTACTACGGAGGGAATCAGTGATTTGGTTATCTCAATATGCAGATGGTACTCTGGGCTTGCGGATTTAAGCCCTTCAGGATTAAGTTTATCTTCCAGGGCAATCCTCAGCTCTTGTCCTTCATGCCCGCCTATCGGATCGATCCGCAGGTTGCCTGCGACCGGCGTGTCTACCAGCCCTGAGTTTTCACCATACATGGCATGAAAACCGCAGGCGGAGAGGAAAAGAAGAAAAGTAACGGGTAACGAGTAACGAGTAACGAATCGTGTGAGTACGCGGCGGCGTGCTCCCCTGAAAAATATTCTATTGTGCCACCACATTGACAATTTTTCCCGGTACATAAATCACTTTCCTGATCTGCTTGCCTTCCAGGGAACTCTGCACATTTTTTACCGAAAGCGCAAGCGATTCCACTTCTTCCCTTCCGGTATCTGCAGCACAGGCAATAGTGGCGCGCAGCTTGCCGTTTATCTGGATCGCGATGGTGACTTCATCTTCCTTGCACAATTCCGGATCGGCTTTCGGCCAGGAACGGTGTACCAGCATATCTTTATTGCCAAGCTTTTCCCATAGTTCCTCCGCCAGATGGGGCAGGAAGGGAGAAATGAGATGTACGATAGTGTTGACCGCTTCTGCACGCGCATTGCCTACATTCTTGTCTGAGAGCGTTCCCAGCAGATTGGAGAGTTCCCGGATACGGGCAATGGCTTTGTTGAAGTGAAACCTTTCAATATCCTGCGTCACATGCGCAATGGTCTTATGCGTCGCCTGACGTAGTTTGAGCGCTTCCATTTCGTCCACCGGGCCGGCTGTAATATTTTCCTCCAGCAACAGACGCCATAACTTGTTGATGTAGCGCCATGCGCCGTCAATGCCTGCTTCCGTCCATTCCAGATCGCGGTCTGGCGGCGAATCAGAGAGCATAAACAAGCGTGCAGTGTCCGCGCCGTAACTCAGGATGATTTCGCGCGGATCAATAACATTCTTCTTCGACTTGCTCATTTTCTCGGAGCGGCCTACCGTGACAGGCTGGCCGTTTTTCTTATCCAGCAGCATGCCGTCCTTGCGCACCAGTTCTTCCGGATAGAGCCAGTTGCCGGAGGCGTCCTTATAGGTTTCGTGGCATATCATGCCCTGGGTCATCAGTCCTTTGAATGGCTCTTCAACGTCAATATAGCCACAGGCTTTCAGGGCACGGGTGAAGAAGCGTGCATAGAGCAGGTGCAGCACCGCATGTTCCACCCCGCCGATATATTTATCCACCGGCATCCATTTTGTCATGGCGGGTTTGGAGAGTGGCTGAGAATCGGATTTATCGCTGCAGTAGCGGGCAAAATACCAGGAGGATTCAAAAAAAGTGTCAAACGTATCCGTTTCCCGTTCCGCCGGTTTGCCGCAGGCCGGGCAGGGGACATGCTTCCATGTCGGGTGGTGGGCAAGCGGGTTGCCGGGCTTATCAAAGGTGACATCCTCCGGCAATTTTACCGGCAGCTCCTTTTCCGGCACTGGCACTACACCGCAATGATTGCAATAAATGACGGGAATGGGACACCCCCAATAACGCTGGCGCGACACGCCCCAGTCGCGCAGGCGGTAGTTGACGGTCTTTTCCCCGATGCCGAGTTTTACCAATTCTTCGATGGCTTTCTCTTTTGCCTGATCCACAGTAAGGCCATTGAGGAAATCAGAGTGGATGATCTTGCCGTCGCCGGTATAGGCTTCCGTGAGCGACGTTTCATTGCCTGAGTCACTGACTACCGGCAGTATCGGCAAGCCATATTTAGTGGCAAACTCAAAGTCCCGCAGATCATGCGCCGGACAGCCGAAAATCGCGCCGGTTCCGTATTCCATCAACACGAAATTGGCGACATATATTGGGTGTTCACGATTTTTGTCAAACGGATGCGTTACCTTCAGGCCGGTGTCGAATCCCTTCTTTTCGGCTTTTTCAATGGCCTCTTCGCTGACGCCGGTACGGTTGCAATCCTCTATGAAATTCGCCAGTTGCCGGTTGCCGGTTGCCAGTTGTTGCGCGAGAGGATGCTGTGGTGATATAGCACAAAAAGACATCCCAAATAATGTATCAGGTCTTGTAGTATAAATTTCAAGACCTGCATCTTCAACCGGCAACTTGCAGCCGGCAACTGACAACGTCACTTTCGCTCCAACCGATTTGCCGATCCATTTTTCCTGCATGGTTTTTACTTTGTCCGGCCAGTCGGAAAGATCAGATAGTCCGGCAAGCAGCGCGTCAGCAAAATGAGATATTCTCAGGAACCACTGTGAAAGCTTTTTACGCTCGACAACCGCGCCGGAACGCCAGCCGCGTCCGTCAATCACCTGCTCGTTGGCAAGTACGGTATTATCCACTGGATCCCAGTTGACGAAGGACTCTTTGCGGTAAGCGAGGCCATTTTTTAAGAAATCAAGAAAGAATTTCTGCTCATGGCGGTAATATTCCGGATCGCAGGTCGCCAGCTCGCGCGACCAATCATAGGAAAGGCCAATGGATTTCAATTGTCCCCGCATGGTGTCAATATTCTTGTAAGTCCATTCTGCAGGATGCACCTTGCGTTCGATAGCTGCGTTTTCCGCCGGTAACCCGAACGCGTCCCAACCCATTGGATGCATCACTTCAAATCCGCAAGCACGTTTATAGCGTGCCAGCACATCACCCAGCGTATAGTTTCGCACATGGCCCATATGAATATTGCCAGATGGGTAGGGGAACATTTCCAGCACATAGTAAGTAGGGGGTAGCGAGTCACGAGTCGCGAGGGTACGCGGAGGAGCGCTTTGCGACGACCCCACACAAAACACCTTTCTTTCTTCCCACACCCCTTGCCATTTTTGCTCGGTTTCGCGGAAGTTATAGCGGGGTATTTCGGACATGGTGCAGATTAAAAGAGTAGACGGATGATTTATTTATTCGCTTGCGCCAGCCGCATTTCACGTGCGCGGGTCAGGATGGTATCTTCCAGATCGGTGGCAAGGTTTTTGTTGACTTCCACGTCGCGCCATACGCCTTTTTCATCCAGTTTTTGCTTAAAGACGGTAATCTTGACGCCGTCAGCGCGCAATGCCTTATCGATGATAAGCGCATTTACTTTAAAGCGCTCACCTTTGGCTTTGGGATCTTCATACCAGTCCGTGATAATCACGCCGCCGAACGGATCAGCGGAAACCAGTGGCAGGAATGCAAGTGTATCAAGCGTGGCGCGCCACATATAGCTGTTGATGCCAATGCCGGGACCGCCATTTTTATCGCCGCCGCCCAGCGACAGCAGCCCCCCGCCTCCGGTCATGCTGCCACGGCTTTCCTTGAGTCCCAGGTTGGAATTGACCGGAGCTTCCGCCTTGCCGCCTGAAAATAGCCCGCAGGCACTGACAACCAGCAATGCTGCAAGACCTGCAAGAGATAGAAGTAGTTTTTTATGCATGGACTATGTATATAAGGAAATGCTTTGAATGTTGCAACAGAGAATAATGTATGAAAGTTCTGGTTATAGGCTCCGGCGGAAGAGAACATGCCCTTACGTGGCGGATAAAGCAGTCGCCGCTTGTTTCTGAGGTTTTTTGCGCATCGGGGAATGCAGGAATCAGTCAAGATGTGACTAATGTACCTCTCGCAACTTATGCTGATATGGTTGCTTTCTGTAAAAAAGAAACGATCGATTTAGTAGTCATAGGTCCTGATGCCCCAGTTGTAGATGGGCTTGCTGATATTTTAAATAGCAATAACATTAGCGTATTCGGTCCCTCGGCAAAGGCGGCGCAGCTCGAGGGCTCCAAAGGATTCACCAAGGATATCTGCCGGAAATACGGCATCCCCACGGCAGATTACGAACGTTTTACGGCGCTTGAACCGGCGCTCGCATATATAAAACAAAAAGGCGCGCCGATTGTCATCAAGGCGGACGGGCTCGCCGCAGGCAAGGGTGTAGTTGTCGCCATGACGGAGAAAGAGGCCTGCGATGCTGTCAAGGACATTATGGGAGGAAAATTCGGCGTTGCCGGGGCGTCGGTGGTGATAGAAGAATTCCTTGAAGGTGAGGAGGTCAGTTTCTTTGCGCTGTGTGATGGCCAGGATGCGATAGAGTTCGGCTCGGCGCAGGATCATAAGCGTGCGTATGATGGGGATAAAGGGCCTAACACAGGCGGAATGGGCACTTATTCCCCGGCCCCTATCATGACGGATGCCATGCGTAAGCGTGTGATGAAGGAAATTATCTACCCCACCGTGCGCGCAATGGCTGCAGAGAAAATGCCTTATAAGGGCGTGCTATTCGCAGGACTCATGATGACTGCATCCGGCCCGAAACTGATAGAATATAATGCGCGTTTCGGCGATCCGGAAACCCAGTCAATGATGATGCGGCTGGATTCGGATCTGGTTCCTGCGCTCTTGGCATGCATAAAAGGCGGGCTTGAGAAGGTTACAATACGCTTTAAACCCCAGGCGGCGCTATGTGTGGTGATGGCGGCAAAAGGCTACCCGGGAGAATATAAGAAAGGTAGCCTCATCCAGGGGCTTGAAAAAATTTCCACCATGCAAGACGTAAAGGTATTTCATGCTGGAACCGTCAGTAAAGATGGCAACATCATCGCAACAGGTGGGCGCGTGCTTGGGGTGACGGCGCTGGCGGCAACCATAGAAGCGGCGCAGAAACTTGCCTATGCGGCAGTAGATCAGATCGACTGGCCGGAAGGGTTTTGCCGCAGGGATATCGGAGCAAAGGTAATTACATCGTATGTTGGCAACGCCTGCAGTAACGCATAACCAACTGACCTACAGCGTCAGCGAAATATCCGGCGCGCTCAAGCGCGTGGTGGAGGATAATTTCGGCCATATCCGGGTACGTGGTGAGATATCCGGCTGGAAAGTGGCTGCTTCTGGACATGCATATCTGAAGCTCAAGGATGAAAATTCTTTGCTGGATGCCGTCTGCTGGAAAGGCGTGGCAGGAAAAATAGCGTTTAAGCCTGAAGACGGTATGGAAGTCATATGTTCGGGCAGGATTACCACCTATCCGGGGCGTTCGACCTACCAGTTAGTGATCGATTTCATGGAGCCCGCCGGGGTGGGAGCATTGATGGCGCTTCTGGAAAAGCGCAAGGCAATGCTGGCCGCCGAAGGGCTGTTTGATCCCAAGCGTAAAAAGCCGTTACCCTTTATGCCGCAGGTTATCGGTGTGGTGACCTCGCCTACGGGGGCTGTCATTCGTGACATACTCCACCGTCTAAGCGACCGTTTTCCATGCCATGTGATTGTCTGGGGTGTGGCAGTACAGGGAGAAGGGGCGGCGGAGCAGATTGCCCGTGCCATCCATGGCTTTAATGCCATAGAAGAAAATAATACGTCCCCCAGAAGGCCCGACCTTATTATCGTCGCACGCGGCGGCGGATCGCTGGAGGATCTCTGGGCGTTCAATGAAGAGATCGTCGTGCGTGCCGCGGCAGCATCACGCCTTCCATTGATTTCCGCCGTAGGGCATGAAACGGATACGACCTTAATTGATTACGTCTCCGATCGGCGCGCGCCTACTCCCACGGCGGCGGCGGAAATGGCGTTGCCGGTGCGTGAGGAATGGCTGCTATCACTCATGGAGCAAGGCAAGCGGATATTTATGGCGATCACGCGCCTGCTGCAGAATCGGAATGAAAGAGTATCGGGACTCGCAAGGGGATTGCCGAATCCGGTCCGATTGATGGATGTAGCAGCGCAACGGCTGGATGATTGGAGCGAACGTCATGCATCTTCGCTTCCAGCGTTCATCACGCGTAAAAGCCAGCTTCTTGCAGTAGTTGCCGCCAGGCTGCAGCCGCGCAGTCTGATGCAGAATATTCAGCATCTTGAGGCCAAACTAACGGAAGCCGCTGATCGGATAGCACGGATTATCCTGCGCAATATCAATGAACACGGACAAAAATTTACGCATATTGCTCAATTGTTTGAGAGCCTGAATTATAAACGCGTTCTGATGCGCGGATTTGTGCTGGTGCGTAGTAAGGAAAGGAAAGTAATCACTCGTGCGGCTGCAGTGTATCCGGACGAATTGCTTGAGCTTGAATTTTTTGACAGTAGCAAAACGGTAAGAACGGCATTATGAAAACCCTTTATATATTGCGCCATGCTAAAGCAGAGCTGGGAAAAGACGGCCAAGAAGATAGTGAGAGGACACTTTCAGAACGTGGACGTGAGGCTTGCGCCTCCATAGGCGCGTACGTCAGAGAGAAATCCTATACTCCCTCCCTTGTCCTGTGTTCCCCTGCCGCCCGCACGCGGGAAACCTATGAACTGGCGATGCAGGCTGCAGAGATTTCTCCTACGGTCCGATATGAAAAAGGTATTTATCTGGCCAGCCCCACCACCCTCTTGCAGCTTATACAAGGCACCGATAATAATCAGGATTCTCTTTTGATTGTCGGTCATAACCCCGCCATGCACCAGTTGGCTTTCAGCCTGGCTCAACCTGCAAATACAGTTTTATATAAAGGGCTTATGACAAAATACTCCACTGGTACATTGACAGTGCTGTGCTTTCCGGTAGATTCGTGGCAGGATATTGCGCAAGGGAAGGGAAATCTGATTGATGTCCGCTCCCCGGCGGCTTCTTGAACGTGGTGTGTTATGGAAAATAAAGCCCCGCACGTTACCGGCAAATCGAAGAAGAAATTGGTTGTCCTGGTTGTGCTTAGCATCTTGGGCAGTGTATTGCTCAAGATGAACTTTATATTTTTCTCTGTAGGGATGCTTCCGGCAATGGTCGCCTACATTGTGGACCATGATAAGAATAAGTATATTTTTTCGACTGTCGCGGCATTAAATTTTGCGGGTGTTTTCCCTTATATGGTGGATATTTTCATGCAGGGCGGCACCTTTATTGCAGTTAGGGATAAGCTGTCGGACATGATGGTATGGCTTGTCATGTACGCCTCGGCTGCCCTGGGATGGGGAGTGGTCTTTGCCAGCCCTATTATCGCTGCTGCGGTGCTGGAAGGCATATATGCCGGACGCATATTACATATGGAAAATTTACAGAAGAAAGCCATAGAGGAGTGGGGAGAAGAAATCATGGGACATAAGGAATAGTCATAGATGGGAAATATTATTGACGGCAAAGCATATGCCGCCGCATTGCGTGAAGAGGTAAAAAAGGGAGTGCAGGAAATCCGGAGCGTCCATGGCGTTAGCCCCGGTCTTGCTGTCATATTGGTGGGTAACGATCCGGCTAGCGAAGTATATGTGGCCAGCAAGGGCAAGATGTGCCGTGAAGCCGGGATGGAGGCTTTTGACTTCCGCTTGCCTGCAGATACGACGGAAAGCCAACTGATCGCCAAAATAACGGAGATGAACAAAGACAAAAAGGTAAACGGGATTCTGGTGCAGTTGCCATTGCCGAAGCATATCCATGAAAACGCGGTCATCAATGCCATCGATCCACAGAAAGATGTGGACGGGTTGCATACTATCAATACAGGCAGGCTGGCTACTGGCCAGGAAGGCATGATTCCCTGCACGCCGCTCGGCTGTCTCATACTTCTGAAGCATGTGCTTGGCGACATGTCCGGCAAGCACGCAGTTATCGTCGGTCGGTCGAATCTCGTCGGCAAGCCTATGGCGCAATTACTGTTGCGTGAAAACTGCACTGTAACCGTTTGCCATTCGCATACAAAGAATCTTGCGGAAATATGCAGGCAGGCGGATATTCTAGTGGCGGCAACGGGGAAAGCCGAATTGATAACCGGCGAATGGGTTAAAAATGATGCGGTGGTGATAGATGTCGGTATCAACCGTATCCGTCTTTCCGATGATACTACCAAACTGGTCGGCGATGTTGCGTTTGCAGAAGCGCGGCAGCGTGTGAAAGCGATTACTCCTGTACCCGGCGGCGTAGGGCCGATGACGATTGCCTGCCTGCTTGCCAATACCCTGAAGGCTGCCTGCCTGCAGAATAAGATACAAAGCAACAACCTTATAAACATTTAAAAAGTTATGACACATACATTCCATCCCTCTATTTTACGGGAATACGATATCCGTGGCATCATTGACGAGACCCTTTCCTCCGACGATGCCTATGCCATTGGCCGGGCTTTCGGCAGTTTCAAGCCGGAATGGAAAACCAAAAAACCGCGTATCGCAGTCGGGCGTGACGGCAGGCTTAGCTCGCCTGCGCTCGAAGAAGCGCTTGTGCGTGGGTTGGTAGATTGCGGTGTGGAAGTAATTCGCATTGGTGTCGGGCCGACGCCGATGCTGTATTTTGCCGTATGCTCGGATAAGCTTGACGGCGGCATCATGATCACCGGTTCGCATAATCCGCCAACGCATAATGGATTCAAGTTCATGATGGGATTAAAATCTTTTTATGGAGAGGAGATCCGGAAGCTTGGTGTGATTGCCGCCAGCGGCGCATATATTTCCGGCGTCGGCAAAGCAACTGATAAGCATGTGGAACAGGCGTATGTGGATACGCTGTTGAAAGCGTATCATGGCGAGCGCCGGCTCAAAGTGGCATGGGATGCGGGCAACGGCGCTGCCGGGCGTATCATGCAGGCATTGACGCAACGTCTGCCGGGCGAGCATATCACGCTGTTTGCCGATATTGATGGCGCCTTTCCCAACCATCATCCCGATCCAAGCGTAGCGCATAATCTTGAGGATCTGATACGCACGGTGCGTGCACAGCATTGTGATGCGGGCGTTGCTTTCGACGGTGACGGCGATCGTATTGGCGTTGTGGATGAGACTGGAGAAATCATCTGGGGCGATCAGTTGCTGGCTATCTATGCTTCGGAAATACTGGCGGAACGTAAGGGCGCGACCATCATTGCCGATGTAAAAGCCAGCCAGATATTATTTGACGAAGTTGCGCGGATGGGTGGAGTGCCCTTGATGTGGAAAACCGGCCATTCCCTCATCAAGACCAAGATGGTGGAAACAGGCGCAGTGCTAGCCGGGGAGATGAGCGGGCATATGTTCTTCGCAGATAAATATTTCGGCTATGATGATGGGATTTATGCAGCGGTGCGCCTGGTGTCACTGCTTGCAAACAGCAACGTAAAGCTCTCCGAACTGCGCAAGCGACTACCGAAAACCTGCGCCACACCGGAGATTCGTATCGACTGTCATGAAGAACGCAAATTTGCCATCATTAGTGAAGTGAACGACCGCTTGCGTAAATCCGGCGCTAAGTTCAGCGATATAGACGGCGTGCGGGTGATGAATGAAGATGGCTGGTGGTTGCTGCGTGCCTCGAATACGCAAGCTATATTAGTGGCGCGCTGCGAAGCGGCTTCCAATGACGGCCTGTCGCGGCTGCATAAACATTTGAGCGATCAGCTTTCGGCAAGCGGTATTAAGATTGCGGCTTAGTCTTTTCCATCCCGCGTTGGCATGAAAAATGCTTATAAGCATGGGACGTGTCTTTATAGACATTCCAAGAACACTTATACACTCGTCATCCCGTGCGAAAGCACGGGATCTCAGTCTATTACTATGAGATACCGCGGTCTTCGCCGCGGTATGACGGGATAGTTTATGTATAAAGTTATTTGGAATGACTATAGATGGAAGGAAAACGAAAATGGGAACCATCAATTCGCTTTTTAGCATATTTGCAGCAACACAGAAGTATTCGGTTTCACAGAATAATACATCTGTATCTATCGCGCAGGGACAGGCCAGCCAGACGGATGCTTACGGGGATGCATTTTCGCTCCAGATAAGCGAGAGTGCGATAAGTGCAGCGAGCGGAAACGGCAATACGGATTCGGAGGAAGCAGCAGTGATGTTTGCGTCTTATAAATCAGATACATCTTCAGGATCTGCCACTATTACTGGTGCTGCGTGGGTCGGGGCGGCAGGTGCAAAGGTTGCCGGTGTTACGGTAACCGGAGGGTTTATCGGGGGAGGTTATGCGGAAGGAGGGCCGGGCGTAAGTCCCGGCGAGCTGTTCAGTTTCATGCAAGATGAGAGGAATGCGCTGGGAACTTTTTTAGGAGGATCTACGGCCAGTTCAGGTGATACTTCTGCCAGTGCTTCTGGCGCGCCACAGGGAATACAAACAGATACAAGCACAGGAGTACCTTCATCATCGGATAGCGCTGCTCTTGATCAGCTGTTCGCACTCCTGACGCAGGAAATGTCATCCCTGACAGCTCCATCCGCTTCCATAAATAATAGCAGTCAGGATAGTAAGGATTCAACACAACAGCAACCGGTAGATAAGAATACGGTATCAACCTGATACCAGCATCATTCCTTCGAACCTATCGTTCTATGACACTATCGTTAATCTTTTCTTATGGGTAAAGCGTTTGCACTATCCAGTTACTGCCGGTGCGTGTATAGAGTTTCCGGTCATGCAGGCGAAATTTGCCTTCCTGCCAAAATTCTATTCTCTCTGGAAATACACGCCAGCCTGACCAGTGCGCTGGCCGTTTCGGAGGGTTTGTTTCGGAGTAACGGCTTTTTGCCTCTTCCACTTGTTTCAGTAAGGCCACATGTGAGTCCAGTGGTCTTGACTGTTCTGAAACCAATGCGCCGATACGGCTGACAAGCGGGCGGCTATTATAATATATATCCGCCTCCTCGTTGCTTACCTGTTGTGCCATGCCTTCAATCCGCACTTGACGCCCTAACGGCTGCCAGTAGAAACATAATGCCGCATGCGGGTTTTCTTTCAGTTCCAGCGATTTGCGGCTTTCCATGTTAGTGAAGAAGGTAAAGCCGCGTTCATCATATCCTTTAAGCAATACTACCCGCACCGATGGAAAACCATGCCTGTCTGCCGTGGCAAGTGTCATAGCACTAGCATCGGATATAAAAGGGGTAAGGGTGGCCTCTTTAAACCAGCGGGTAAAAATTTCAAGGGGATTATGCATTCTATGATTTTATAAATGCTGTTGAACATCTCAAAAAATCAAAATAAGTTGTTGCAAAGACAAGTCAAGTTATATGCACGCATTCAATGACTCGCAGCGCCTGCCTTACCCGGCTCTCCAGCTATTTGAACTGGTGATGGATATTGAGCGTTATCCTGAGTTTTTGCCCTGGTGCCGGGCGGCGAGGATTATCGAGCGCGATGAGAACCGACTGATGGCGGAACTGGTGATCAGCTTCAAACATATTACGGAGAGTTACGTGTCGGAAGTCAAATTCAGCCAACCGGTAGATCCCTCCGGCAATGGATTTATCGACGTGGTTATGGTCCGCGGGCCTTTTGAGATGCTGGAGAATCACTGGAAATTCACCTCGGTGGACAATACTTCCACGGATATTTCCCTCAACCTTTCCTTCAAATTTCGTTCGCGTCTCCTTGACTCGATTATCGGCCTTCTGTTCGGCAAGGCTTCCGTAAAGATGGTCAATGCATTCAAAAAGCGTGCCGATGATCTTTATGGGAATAAAGCATGAAAAATTGGCAGGAAAAACCCGATTTACTCTTCCTGTTTTTTGCTGTGCCCTTTGGATTGCTCCTGGTTTTTCTGATACCGCCACTTGGCGGCGGAGATGAAGGATTTCATTATCACCGTATTGCCAGCATTGCCTTTTACCAGGTATTTAACAAACCGGTAGAAGTGCCTTCCGGCATTGCCGCCTTCATTCAATCCGGCAGCGACTTCTTCCGCGCCGGGATGCAACCGCCATTTTCTTTTTCCCTCGAACAATGGCACAAAATGGCGGTAATTCCGCTTGATTCGAACGCGCAAGTAACACTTTTGCCGGATTACATGACCGTGCATCATCCGCTTTCCTATATTCCGCAAATACTTGTGTTTCGGCTTGGAGTCATAGCGGGGCTTACTCCACTGGCGATCCTCTATGCAGGAAGGGTTGCTGGACTCGTTTGCGGTATAGGACTTACCTTTCTGGCGATACGGCGTGTTCCTTCGCATAAAGATTTGCTATGTGCGTTCGCCCTGTTTCCAACCATGATGGCTTATCGCAGCACTATGGATGCCGATGCGCTAGTGAACGGACTTGCATTTTTATTTATCGCCAGCCTCTTCTATGAAATAACTGCTCAGGGTATAATTTCTTTCCGGAATATTATCTGGCTTGCATTGCTGGCGTTTGTGCTGGCGCAATGCAAAAACGTATATTTATTATTGTTGCTGCTTGCCTTTGCCATACCCGCGGAGCGTTTTTCCTCTTTCGTTGCACGTATGGGAGCACTCATGCTGGTAATCTTACCTGGAACGGTTTTAAGCCTTGTCTGGATGGTGCTCATGAAACAGACGTATTTTACCGGTATTCATTACCATACCTGGGGCGGTGATGCGTACCCCGACATGCAGGCGGCCTTTATATTCCATCATCCGTTGGGGTTCTTGAAAATAATGGTACATACACTGTTTTCTACCCCTCTATTGCCTGTTGCATTTTTAGAGACTATCGGTGATGTCGGCCCGGGTTATTCCTTGCCAGTCCTGTTATCTGCCGGGCTTTGTTATTTATTGATTGCCGTTATTGCGGCGGATAGGCAATTCGTTGTGCCGTATGGTAATGGCGTGCGTGTGCTCTCTGCCACGATTTTTATTATGGCGTTTGTGACAATTCTTGCGTTGCTTTATATCCACTGGACCGGGCTGGAAGCCCCCATTATCCAAGGATTTCAGGGCAGGTATTTTTGTCCGTTACTGCCGTTGCTTATTCCGTTTATACAATCCAGAGAAAAACCGTTGCTGCCGATTACGCCGGCTTCCTGTGTTGCATTGTTCGCTTTTTCAGGGCTTACTGTTACCGTATGGGTAATAACCAAAAATTATTATTAATATGAATAAAGTTGCTGTTGTCATTCCCTGTTTCAGGGGCAAAAAATCCATTCTTAGTATGATTGCTACCATTGCCGAGGAAGTGATAAAATTTATGGGGTGGACGATGCCTGTCCGGAAAAAACCGGATTTACCTACGTAATTTTCCCCTTGCCTCTCTTGAGCTGATATTCGGATTAATGTTAACCATTTTTGGTCCGATTTACGGGGGCTTCATTGGCGGATGAGTTCCATTCTGAACCAGCCTGCCACTACCGGTACGGCGATGGTTGCAGACCTGCCAGTTATCGTTTGATTCCAGCGGGTTATATCATTTATTGATTGTGACATAAAACCGTTCCCAAGCGTCCGCTTACCCCTGTTTTACGCTAACGCAAAAACGATAGGCATCTGATATTTTTTTTGCTATACTGGCGTTTCTGCAACAGGGTAACCAGCTAATATCAGGATAGGATAGCATGGAAGAGGATTTGCAACTTGTCAAGAAATTAGAGGCGCTTACACTGCGTCACCAAGAGCTGGATACGATGATAGACAGATTAAACGCCGAAAAATTCAGGGATGAGTTCAGTCTCCATAGGCTCAAGAAGGAGAAGCTGAACCTGCGCGACGAAATTACCAAACTTCAGGATGCGATTTACCCGGATATTATTGCTTAGGTTCATGCCAGTTCTGGAAAATGCACAACCAGTTCTTTTGCTCGTTGATAAAACCTATGCAGAAGCAGGTTTTACACTGATAGAAATGAGCATTGTCCTGGTTATCATCGGGCTGATTGTGGGTGGTATTCTCACCGGGCAAGAATTAATTAGAAATGCAGGTATTCGCGCTACTATTGGACAGCTGGAAAAATATAACACGGCTGCTTATACATTCCGCAATAAGTACGGCTCTTTACCAGGTGATATTACCAGCTCCCAGGCAGCAGCCTTTGGGTTCTATAATGTAACGGGTGCATCAGCAGGTACCCAGTCCTGTGGGGATGGGAATGGCTTTGTCCAGGGATACAGCGGATCGAACCGGCAGGATGGCGCTTCTTTTGGCGGGGAAATCGCCATGTTTTTTCTGCAGTTGTCTCAGGCAGGACTCATTGACGGCATGTATGGCGCAGGAGGCGCGGATGTAAAAATTACCGGCGCGACTACCACCGGCGGCTCAACAAACTCCCTCCCATTTGTTAATGTGACCACTCCCGGCGGAACTATTGGTGAGCTTCTGCCGGCAGCAAAGTTAGGAAAGGGTAACTTTTTCACTATAGGCTCGGTCAATGGAAACAATTACTTTATATTGACCGGAGTAACATCCATAGACACCGATGCAAATGTCACCAGCACGAATAATCTTACGCCAAACGATGGATATAACATTGATGTAAAAATAGATAACGGGTTGCCCAGTACCGGCAGAGTAGTTGCCCTAGATACCGTGAACCATATTATATCCTGGTCGGCGGGGACAGGAATTACCACTCTGGATACCACCGGCAACTGTATCCATTCCGGAGTCTATTATACCAGCAGTAGCACCTTTGCCAATGCGATGAACTGTTCGCTTCGCATAAATTTCCAGTAAATGCGATTTACTCTTTCTTTGCAGGGTTCTGCTGCATGGCGGCTACGAGCTTCGTCACATTATATGTAAACATATCCGTATAGGTAGAAGCCGGTTCACCAGGCGCCGATAGTGCATCGGAATAGAGTGTGCCGCCAATATGCGCGCCGGCGTCACTTTCCAGTTGCCGCATGAGCCGGGAATCCGTCATGTTCTCCAGAAAAACCGCCGTAATATGCTGCTGGCGCACCTGATCGATAATCCTTGCCATGTCCGCTGCGGATGCTTCGCTTTCGGTGCTTATCCCTAACGGGGCAATAAAAGTTACCCCATATTGCTTCGCAAAGTAGTGGAATGAGTCATGCATACTGATGACCTTGCACTTGGAAGGCTCAACCTGTGCAATTTCTGTTTTCGTCCACTTATCCAGCGTATCAAGTTTCTGAAGATAGCGCGCCGCGTTAGACTGATATTCCGCAGCATGGAGGGGATCGGCCTGTGCGAGTGCATCCCGGATATTAGCGACATAGGTTTTGCCATTTTCTAAATTCTGCCATGCATGGGGATCGGGTGCAGAATGTCCATGTGCCTCAGATTCAAGCGGAGTGATGCCTTGCGTTACAACGACTGCTTTTCCCTTGAAAGCGGAAGACTGTATCAGCCTTTCAATCCAGCCTTCCAATCCCAACCCGTTTATAAATACGATATTTGCATGGGAGAGTGAACGCGCATTGGCCGTGGTAGGCTCATATTCATGCGCGTCGCCATTGGGGCCGACCAGTACTTCCAAGTCTACATTATTTCCGGCCACCTGTTTTACCATATCGCCAATGATGCTGAAGCTCGCCACTACTTTGAGCCTCTCATCTGCATCGGCACCCAGAGCAATGAGCAGGGATAGAAAAAAAATAGATGCAATGAAAACTGCGTTTTTCATGTTTAATGAAAATGCTTGCGGGGGAAAAACCGAATGATTAGGCCGCCTTTGGCTCCTACAAAAATGGAGATCAAATACCACGTGCTCGCGGTGAGCACAATGGACGGACCGGAAGGCAGGCTGAAATGGTAAGACAGCAATAACCCGATAACAGAACACAGAGTGCCGAACACGATGCTTAGGCACACTGCGCTGTCAATGCTTTTCGTCCAGAACCGGGTGGCAATCGCGGGCAGCACCATGATACCCACCGCCATCAGCGTGCCAAGCGCCTGAAACGACGCGACCAGGTTAAGCACCACAAGAACCAGAAACAGGTAATGATAAATCGCGCCATGCCCTTGCTGTACTTTCAGGAAGCCGGGATCAAAGCATTCCATAATCAGCGGACGGTAGATGATGGCAAGCGTCAGCAGGCTTGCCGTTGCAATGCAGTTAATCAGTTTCAGGGAATCTTTATCCACTGCCAGCACATTGCCGAACAGCACGTGCAGCAGGTCAACCGTGCTGCCTTTTAAGGATATAATCATCACGCCAATGGCAAGCGAGGTCAGGTAGGCAGCGGTGAAGCTTGCATCTTCCTTGAGATTCGTCATGCGGGTGATAACGCCTGCGGCCACCGCCATCAGCAACCCGGCTATCAGGCCGCCGATAGTCATTGGCCATAGCGCCACCCCGGTAAAAATAAATGCCAGTGCAATACCTGGAAGGATAGCATGTGATGCCGCGTCCCCCATCAGGGACATTCTGCGCAGTACAAGGAATACACCCAGCGGCGAGGCGCTTGCAGCCATGATGACGCAGGCGGCGAGTGCGCGGCGCATGAAGCCGTAATCCATGAACGGCTGTATAATGGTTTCGTAGAGCATATACCTATCGCAACGGAAACGTTGCGATAGGTATATGAAACTCCGCGCCGAAAGCGCGGGGTTTGCGCCGCGGAGCGAGCGTAACGCATGTCAAGAATACTCCATTCTTGACGTGCAAAAGATATCTCAATGCACCGTCGCTGCCGCTTGCCGAAAAAACCGGGCACTCAGCAGATTCTCAGGGTTTAACACGTCCCGCGATTTTCCCCAGGCGATGCATTCACGCGCCATCAGCAGGCAGTCGGTAAAATTCGCTTTTATCTGCTCAAAATCATGCAGCACGCAAATAACGGTACGTTGTTCCTTGTGCCAGCGCCGGATGACGTTCAGCAGCGCTTCCGTGGTCGTGGCGTCTATGGAGGTAAACGGTTCATCGAGCAATATCAGCTTTGCATCCTGCACGATGACGCGGGCGAACAGCGCGCGCTGGAACTGGCCTGCGGAAAGGCTGTCCAGTGTCCTGTCGTCAAAGCCGCTAAGCCCGACAATACGGAGCGCATCCTTACATTGTTCCTTCTGGTGAACGGTAATTCTCTGGAACCCATTGCTCTTGTGCCAGAACCCTGAAGACACCATCTGCAATACGCTGATGGGGAAATCCACCTGTAAGTCTGCGGCCTGCGGCAGATAGGCCATCATCTTGCGTGTCAGGCCGCAGAATTCTATCGCGCCTTCAAACACCGGCAGGATTCCGGCAATGGCTTTGAGCAAGGTGCTTTTACCTGCTCCGTTGGGGCCGGTAATCGCGGTCAGCCCCCCTTCGGTAAACTCGCCTTTGATATGGTGCACCGCCGGGCGGCGATCATAAGCAACGGTGAGATCATGCAGTTTTATGGCAGGCGTCATGTGGCTACTGCCCAGTAAGAGACAAGCCACAGAACCAGAATCAGCGCGGTGGCGGTAGCAGTACGCTGCAATGCGCTCCAGTAATACATCAGCAGGCGCCTTTCTGTTCGCTGCAGCTTTTACAAAGTCCCATGACTTCCACGACTTCGTTTTCTATCCGGAAACCTTTATTGGTTTTGGCGTCATGCAATGTGTTATAGAGTGCTTTGTTGGGAATCTCGTCTACGTTGTCGCAATCATTACAGATCGCAAAAATGATGGATTCATGTTCATGCGGCTTCTCATGGTTGCACAGCACATACGCGTGTTTGGAAGCAATCCGGTGTGCAATTCCCAGTTTAATCAGCTTGTCCAATGCGCGGTAGATGGTGGGCGGGCCGTTAAAGCCCTTTACCTTGACGCGCTCCAGTATCTCATACGCCCCAAGCGGCCTGCCGCTTTGGGTAAGCACATCGCATACAGCCTTGTTAGGCCCCTTCATGAGGGTATGCTTGGCCATAGAACCCTATTGTTATATTATAATATACCCATCGCGTATCAAGAGTTATGATATGAGTCAAGGGATAAGATGGGTATATTCGTTCATTGAAGCCGTTTTCCGCTTTGCAGAAAACGGCGGAAATGCTGACGCGTTGCTTGCGAAGCGCGGGCAACGCTTGCATAAGGAATATACTGCTGGCATGCCAGCAGTATATAGGCTATTCTATACGACCGATTTGTTACTGTAAAGGGTTTCATTAGAAGGATTATCGGCAAATGTAACGGCCATTGCAAAGCTTCTGTCCTCCAGATAGATGGCATCCGAAGCGAGAGTATCCGACCATGTAATGGATTCAACATTACCGGCGCTTTTTAGGTCATGGATAACCGGCTCGATGAGTTTCCAGTCCCCACCGGAGAGTTTTACCTCTTTAATCGGGAACTTAATGGAAACCTGGCGTTCGGATTTGCACTTGCGGATAGCCTCCAGGATGCTTACACAGGCAATCCCGCTTGCTTCCGCTTGGTTATCAATAGGATAATCCGCTGATTTTGGCCAATTGCCACGCGCATGTACGGAGGTGTCTGCATCCACGATATGGCTATAAAGCTCCTCCGTAATATGAGGTATAAAAGGGGCGAACAGCCGCAAAATAGCATGCAGGCAATAGTAAAGCGTCACACGGGCGGAAGTAATACTTGCAACTTGCAACCTGCAACCTGCAACTTCCTCTCCATATGCCCTGGTTTTGACCAGCTCCAGATAATTATCGCAGAAATCTTTCCAGAAAAACTCTTCGATCGCTACCCGCGCATCGCAATATTCAAATTTCTCAAACTCATGCGTGGCTTTTTCGATGGTTTTCTGCAGGCGCGTCAAAATCCATTTATCAAGCGTTTCCGTGATTCTTTTTTCTGAAACCGGCGTATGGGAGGGGATTGCCAGTGTTTCAAGGTGGAGGGAGGCAAAGTTTATGGCATTCCACAATTTGTTAATCAGCTTTTTGCCGATTTTAAGTAACTCTTCGGAGAAGGCCGTATCCGCGCCCAGACGTGAGGTAGACGCCCAGTAACGCACTGCATCGGCGCTTTTTTCCAGAATCAAATCCACGGGAGTAATGATATTGCCCTTGGATTTACTCATCTTGCTTTTATCGGACGCAAGGCACCAGCCGGAAATCATCAAATTCTTCCAGGGAATATCATCTGAATGCAGATGCGCCTTCACAATTGTATAAAACGCCCAGGTGCGGATGATTTCATGCGCCTGCGGACGGAGATCGGCAGGGAAGAGCTTGGTAAAACGGGTTTCAGGTGTCAGGTGTCGGGTGTCGGTATGCTTGTCGGAGCGGATCCCGATACTTCCGGCATTAATCTGCGGGCTGATGGAGGAGGTGGCCCAGGTATCCATGACATCCGTACTTGCAACAACTTCCTCACGCGTATAGCCATGGGGCAGATCCGTTAATGGATCCACAGGCAATTGCTGGGAGGAAGCAAAAATTGGCCTGCCTTCTTCGCCTGCGCGCTTGGAGTACCAGACCGGGAAGGGGACACCGAAGAAGCGCTGGCGGGAAATACACCAATCCTCTTTTAAGCCATCAATCCACTGGTTGAGGCGAATATGCATGTACTCCGGATACCATTTGCATTCCTTGCCCTTTTCAAGCAGCGCCTCTTTTTTATCGGTAATTCTGATGAACCATTGAGGGGTAGGAATTATTTCAATTGGTGTACCGGAACGTTCAGCGCATTTCACAGTATGGGTAATAAGGGTTTGATGACACAGTTTGCCTTCCGTTTGCAGCATCTTAACTATTTTTTCATTGGCTTGCTTAATTTTCAATCCATTGATTTGATTAAAAACATCCCAAGCTTTTTTAACAGACAAACAGTTATTTTTGTCAATTGTGGCCCTGCTGAATTGATATTGTGCTAGAGCATAATTTGCTCCACCAAATACGATGCAGTCTTCTGCCAGAGCATCGTAAAGTCTATCAGCCTCAAATAAGGCTTCTTCCCTTGGCTCTAAAACATCTACTTTGGATTCATCAGGGAAAGTAGGGAAGGATATGTCAATTCTTCCAAGTTCATTGACTATCTGTCTCAAAGGCAGCCCATGCTTCCGCCACCATTCCTTATCCGTATCATCCCCAAACGTACAGCACATCACAAGGCCAGTACCTTTTTCACGCTCGACCAGTTCATCGGCAATCATAGGCACGTTAACGCCGAACAAAGGAGTAACAGCGTATTTGTCTCTATACTTTGCAGCGTTGGGATCTTCAGGGTGATACATGACCGCGACACATGCTCCGAGCAGTTCGGGGCGGGTGGTGGCGATAATGAGTGGTGTCCCGTCTTCCAGCGTGAATTCAATCTCATTCATCACACCGGGCATTTCCTTGTTTTCGATTTCAGCCTGCGCAATGGCGGTCTGGTCTACCCAGTCCCAGTAGGTGGGGCGAAAATCGCGGTAGGCATCGCCTTTTTCCAGCAAATCGAGGAACGATTCCTGGGATAAGCGTCGTACATCGTCACTGATTGTCTGGTATTCCTGTTTCCAGTCCACGCTTAAGGCCACGCTTTTGAACAGCCTGCGGAATTCTTCTTCCGCGCCTTTGACCACTTCGCGGCAAAGCACAACGAAATCGGCACGGGGCATATCCCGGCCGCGCACTTTCTTTTCCTTTTCCACCAGCCGTTCCGTCGGCAGGCCGTTATCGTCAAATCCCATCGGGTAGAACACCGTCTTGCCACGCATGCGCTGGTAGCGGGCGACGAAATCAGCCTGCGTATAGCTGAAGATATGCCCCATATGCAGGATGCCGGAGACGGTAGGCGGCGGCGTGTCTATGACAAAGGTATTCTCGCGCGGCTGGCTTTCATCCCATGCATGGACGCCTATCTCCTCCCACCGCTTCTGCAAACGTGGCTCGGCTTCTTTATGATCGTAATGCTTGGGTAACTTCTTCATGCTATTTTATCGCCGGTTTCCATCGCTTCGCGCACCAGAAGCTCAAGCGTAGGCACTGGCTTTGCTGTGACCGCAATCTGGTAAGAGAAAAGAGATTTGCTGAGTGTAATCAGCCAGCAGTTCAGGGTAAGCAGCAGGCGCGAAAAGCAGTTATCGCCAAAAGCCAATGGAAACGGGGCAGGGACTCCTTCGATGCTTGTTATGGTAAAGCCTGCATTTTTAAGGATGCGGCGCAGTGAGTCGAAAGTAAACAGGCGGGTATGGGTTTTGTCAAGGATGCCGCGCTTGCCGTAGTTGAATTGGCCAAAAAGCAGCATTAAGCGCTGGACAAAGAATGCGATATTCGGCGTGGTGATGATGAGACTCGGGTCCATTGCTACACACCAGCGGTGGAGATCGGCAAGAAAATTTTCCGGGTTCTGCAGATGCTCAATCACGTCAAGCAACATAATTACATCGAAATGCTGCTTATCCAGAGGACTGAAATCGGGGTTATTGAGGTCGGTGGCAAACGCATAATCGTAATGGGTGCGTATCGCATCATTCACCCGCCAGTCGCAGCCGGTGACTACGCTGCCGCGCTTGCGCAATTTTGAGGAAACATACCCCTCGCCGCAGCCTATATCCAGCACGGCCTCGCCCTGTTTTACCTGCTTCATTGCAAAACTATGGCTGCTGGTAAAATGGCTCTTATCCGGGTAAAACATCGCCTGTTCATAGTCAAATTTCGGATCGTAGATGATTCCAAAGCGCTGAATCCGTGATTTTAGGGTAGACGCCATCACATCGAACGCATAGCGCATTCCGTTTACATGGCAGACTTCATCGCCATAATGGGTGGGAATGGGGATTTCCTTAATCCGCATCTGATTATCCACGAACTGGATGATGATATCCGTATCGAAATGGAATACGTTGGAGTTATATTGAAATGGTATTTTCTGCAACGCATGGATGCTATAAGCGCGGAATCCGGTATGGAACTCGCTTAAACGGCTGCCTATCATCCAGTTCTGCAGTGTGGTAAGCAGGATATTGCCCGCGAATTTATAAAACGGCATCCCGCCTTTGAGCGCATCCTGCTTTTTAATCATGCGCGAACCGAAAACCGCATCGGCGTTTTGATTGATAATGGGCGAGATCATATCCGGAATGAATTCCGGCGGATACTGGCCGTCACCATGCACCATCACTACCACGTCATAGTGGTTTTCTATGGCATAGGTATAGCCGACCTTCTGGTTGCCGCCGTAACCCTGGTTTATCGCGTTGCGCAGCAGGCGGATAGGACGGCCGGGATTATGGTTTATATATTCGCGCACAACCTGACTGGTGCGGTCCTGCGAGCAGTCATCGATTACCACCACATCGGTACGGTACCAGGGGTTATTCCACAGCGACTCCGGCACGCGATCCAATACCCCGGCGATATGCCGCTCGGCATTGTATGCGATAATCATGACCAGCGCTTTTTTCATGGAATATTCATTTTCCCCGGCTATCATCCTGCCCATGCAGGAACCGCACGATCATTATTCTAAACCCTTGGTAATGTCCAAAACTTTTATCTGTATCTGGCTTGCAGTGCTTTTTGTGACGGCAGCTTTTATCCGTGTCCATGGCGTGGACAGGTTCCATCCCCACGTGGACGAATTGATGCATATCGATATTGCAAAAGGCGCAACGTTGGAAGAAGTGCTGCATTTTTCCCTTTTTGAAACCCACCCGCCGCTGGGGCATCTCGTGCGCCATTACTGGGAGCAGATTTCGGATACGGTCTGGTTTGAGCGTTGTTTGTCGCTGGTTTTTGGTCTTGGGCTCATACCGCTTTATTATGCCATCGGCAACAGGCTGCATGGCAGGTTGGCAGGGCTATGTGCGGCTACGTTAATTACGTTCAGCAATGGCTGCATTATCCAATCCTATATTGTGCGCAATTATACGATCTTTACCTTTTTCCTCTCTTTGAGCGTATATATGTACCTGCTATGGCGGGAGGATCGTCAAAAGATATTTCCCCTTATCGGTTACTTCATATGCGCTCTACTCGCCGTATTGATCCACTTCTCCGCCTTATTCGCCCTATGCATGATAACATTTTACGGCCTGTGGGAGAAACCCGGTGGCAGAATCCGCTGGGCTATCGCCAACCTGCTACTTGCGGCGTTGTCTCTATGGACCATCCAGCTATGGCATAATACCCTAAACTCTGTACAGGAAACTGCGGCAGGAGCTATGGCAAGCTATAGCTTCAAGGATTCGCTCCTGCTCATACCGTTATATCTCGTCCACGTATTCAATTACCTGTTCCCAAGCGAAAGCTTTATTTTTGTGCTGGCCTTCCTTGCGCCAATGGCAATGGCAAAAAAGGATAAAGCATTAAATGCCTGGCTGATGTTATCAGGCCTATCCCTGCTGCTTGGGGTAGTATTGTTTATCACCGGCATCTATCCGTTTGTAGGTGACAGGCATGGGCTATGGCTATTGCCTTTTTTTATTATCTCCATGGGCTGGCTTATAGCGGATGCATTTTTGTTTCTTACAAAATCATTTTATCTATCTGCCGGACTTGCTTTTTCCTGCGGGTTACTGTTTTACACCGCACAGGATCGTTTCGTCGATTCGACCGAGTATGCCATGACAGAAAAGGAGTGGCAGCAGGTTTCCGGCTATCTTCAGTCTGTAGATCCACGTTCCCTGCTGGTATCGGGAAAAACGGATGCCATCATGCTGGCTCCACCGCAAGTCAATATGTATCACTATCTTGGCAATAATCCTGCCTCTATCTCTCCTATTGCTGCTTTCATACCTTACTATGGCACGCACCTGCTTTTTAATAACCGTAACACGATGCGTATATATAAAAACGCCACCTTGACACAAATGATAGAAGATGCCTCTTCTAAAGGTATGCTTAAGGAATATGATACGCTGATATTCATAGATAGCTATGCGGCTTCCCAGCCGGTAACGGATTTAATGCAGTGCAAGGCGCTGGATAAAACAGTCGTATCTTTTTCTGCATCAATGTTTTTTATCGCGGTGAAGAAACAGGACTTTATGGAACAAGTTATCTCTCCTGCAGGAAAAGCGCATAGTTGCTTGTTTTATGATCATTCCAAATAATTTTTATACATCTATAGCGCCGTCATGCCGCGGCGAAGACCGCGGCATCTCGTAAAAATAACAAGAGATCCCGCGCTTTCGCGCGGGATGACGAAATCATCCGGAAGGATAAATTATTACACTTTTCGTTCACCAAACAATGCCGTGCCGATGCGGATATGGGTTGCGCCGAATCGGATAGCGGTTTCGTAATCGTTGCTCATCCCCATGCTTAAGTAAGGCGTCTTTGCTCCTTCAGCCATTGTACGCAGCAAGGCAAAATGCGGTGCAGGAAGGGCATCTGCAGGGGGAACGCACATAAGGCCTTCCACAGGGAACCCATGATGCCGGACATACTCCAGAAGCGATGGAAAGTTCCGGGGCATGACGCCACCTTTTTGCGGTTCTTCACCGGTATTGACCTGCACCAGAAAACGTTTGCAGCGTACGCCGGACGTCTTATTTTTCTTTATAATGGCATCTGCCAGCGATTCGCGATCCACGGTATGAATGACGTCAAATAAGGCAAGCGCCTCACGCACCTTATTGGTTTGCAGTGAACCGATAAGGTGCAATTCCACATCCGGATATAACTTGCGAATGGCAGGCCATTTCGCGGCGGCCTCCTGCACCTGGTTTTCACCAAACACTTTCTGCCCGACCTCAATCAAAGCAATGATTGCTTCAACAGGATGCGTTTTGCTGACGGCAACTAACGTTATTTCTTTCGCGGCAAGCGGCGACTTATCCTGCCATTTTTTTATATTCTGCCGTATTTCATGCAGCCGCTCTGCGCTACGCATGGAGGCTGAATTCCCGGTCATGCTGCAGTGAGGGAACCATGCTCCGGGCTTCGCTGATTTTATCGGTATTTATGGTGGCAAACGTCACGCCGGGCTTATCTTCACTGGCTTCGGCAATGATTTCACCCCACGGGGCAACTACCAGTGAGTGGCCATAGGTACGCCGGTTGCCCGGATGCAAGCCGCATTGCGCGGGAGCAAGCACATAACAGAAATTTTCGATGGCGCGGGCGCGCAGCAACGTATGCCAGTGCGCCGAGCCGGTGGTATAGGTAAAGGCTGCAGGAATGGAGAGTAAATCCGCCCCGTTATGGGCAAGCGTCCGGTAAAGGTGTGGGAAGCGTAAATCATAGCATACGCTCATGCCGAGCTTGCCCCACGGAGTGGAAGCTAACACCGCCTGCCTGCCGGCGGCAATGCGCGCTGATTCGTTATAGGCTTCGCCATTCTTCAGGGTTACATCAAAGAGATGAATCTTATCATATTGCGACGTGATATTGCCGTCCGCATCAATCAGCAAGGAGCGGTTATAGGATTTCCCCGGCAAATCCGCGATAGGCACCTGAACCGATCCGATAAGAATCCATACTTTCAATTCCTCTGCGAGCCTGCGGCAGTGATTGATGCCTTCCGTTTGATCCGGCTGCTGTCCTTTTCCCTGCTCCTGCATAAAAAACGTATTTTCCGGCAGGCAAATCAGTTGCGCGCCTCCGGCTGCCGATTCTTGCACATAGTTTTCCGCCGCTTCAATATTCGCTTTTATATTGTCCTGACTGTTCAGTTGAATAAGACTTGTAACAAAGTTAACCATAATGGAAATTACCTGGCCTGTTCGACCTGAGATTTTTCCAGACCATCCTCTGATGCTTCAATGCGTTGCATGGTAGCATCATATCCTGCTTTTGTGCTGGCGATATGGGCGGCATCGCAAGGAATGGAGCTGTACATTTCCTTATACGAGCCGCTCGCGGCAATATGAATATTACTCTCCACGCCGCTGTCCGCGTTAGAGGCCCCGAGTTCTTTCCTGAGCGAAGTATTAATAATCTCCAGATCTTGCTGCCCCACCTTGCCGCATTTCTGCAGGTAATAATAAGTGATAAGCCAGGTTTCATACCGTTGCTTGAGCAGGTCGATATAGGCCTGCTGCCTGCCGTCCCTTTCATTAAACTCGGTAATGTCAGAGAAGGGAATTTTTGAATTCTGCGGCACCTTGAATTTCGGCGCAGCCAGTGCGGTAGTGACTACCTTATCCGGCGCTGCAACAGATGCTTTTTCCTGCACGGGCCTTTCCTGGGCTTCATCGCCAGGCCTGCGTGTTTCATACTTGATATCATCAGCAAGCATGATTACCAGAAGCATGGAAACCAGTCCATATATCTGCATATTGCGCTTATGCAACATGTGCAGGAGCCTGGCCGCCACCGAATCATGATATTTTCCCACCCTCAGATTATCACGATACAGCTCAATCGCCAGCAGCAGCCATACCACAACAATGATAAGCCATTTCAACGATATGAAAACGGTTTCGGTAGGAAACGGGTGCATATATGCACATAGTACGAAGATACCTATCGTGTATCAAGCTTTAAGTGTGTGACGGCAGAAACTTCCAGCATATAATAATCATTGACAAATATTCCATTGTACATATTTTGCGTTTGCGTCTTTTAGGGTATCCCCGGATAGACAGAAAAGCCACTGACGGAAGGCTTTTGTCGATAACAGGTTAACAGATTGTGTTCAGTACAACCTGTTGATTGAGGAATATATTGATCTGGTAGCTCAGTCGGTAGAGCACCTGACTTTTAATCAGGTTGTCGCGGGTTCGATTCCCGCCCAGATCACCATATATTCCAATAGGATACTTTCATAAAATTCTGTGATTGTGCGTTTATGGGGATTGTATTACCCTGCGCGGTATGAATGTCCCCACCAAAGCGGAGATTAAGGAATCGTTGCTGCGTTCCAGCTACCCGTTGGAGGGCAGGCTGGAGAAACTGCTTTCCGCCAGGGATTTTTATGTCGTGCCGCATGAGGTATACCGCGATCTGCACTCAGGCAAGCCTACGGAACTTAAGCTCTATGCCATCAGCGCAAGCAAAGTGGGGAAGGGCAGAAATTATATTTTTCCAGTGATGCTCATTGAGTGCATCAACAACTCCGTACCAATTGCCTTTTTTGTAAAAGAACAAGACACGACTACACGGCTGCTGGATCGCGGTGCAATCAAGCTTGCCGGGTTACCAATGGTGGTAAGCGGCGTAAAGGGAGGATCTGTATCACTCCCTGAACATCTGAAAATGGAGGAATACCATCACTATTGGAAGGGCCGGGTAGCGACTCAGTTTTGTTCATTCATGCGCAGGAAGGACTTCAGTAAGTCGGATGCTTGGACAGCTTTTCACAAAGATCCCCATTTTGACAGTTTTCGTAGATTGATTGATGCCGCAGAATGCCAGATTGATGCACTCTTGAGTAACATGGTGGCGCTAAAATTCAAGAAGACCAGAAAGGGAAGAGTGGAAACACTGGGAGTGGAATTTTACTATCCCGTACTGGTAGTACAGGGCGAGTTACTGGAGGTGCATTCTGAAAAAGATACAGTAAGCGTTAAACCGGTGAAGCATATCCAGTTCCAATATCGTCCCATGCAAAAACCGATCATACGCGGCGAGGCGGATAGGACTTCGGCGGATACGAACCTGTACCGCATTGATGTAATGACAGAAGCGTTCTTTTCCCAATATATCACGATGGTAAAGCGTGAAATGGGCACAACTGCACGCCGTCTGGCGAAGGATAAGGAAATGTTAAAGAAATCGCTTGCGGAATTGCCGGGGCTGATAAGTGAAGCCCTCGGATATGGCAGCAGCCCGCGCGCGGCGTTTACCCTCTCCGGATCTGCAAGAGGTAGATAACTGTAAATGAATATCATCCCGTGCGAAAGCATGGGATCCCGAGCTACTACAACGAGATGCCGCAGTCTTTGCTGCAGCATGACGGTGATTAGGCTATATAAATATTATTCAAAAATACTAAAAACCCTGCTTCCCGCTATCGCTATCTGCTCATCTTCGGGTGATTTTACCCCTGAGACGCCGATACCGCCGACACATTCCCCCTCATAGAAAAGTGCTACGCCGCCCTGCACCGGAACACGTCCTGGAAAGGAAAGCATTGCAGGGCGTTCCTTTACTGTATCTTCCAGTATTTTGGTTGCGGTCTTCGATAGCGCGGCAGTGCGGCCTTTGCCGATAGCGATGTCGATGCTGGGCAGCGAAACACCGTCCATGCGCTCGAAATGCAGCAGGTAACCGCCTTCATCCACGACGGCAATGCTGACTTTCCAGGCATTCTTTTCAGCTTCTACCTTGCATGCAGCGGCAATTTTCTGAGCATCAGAAGCGGTGAGGGAAGGTTTGGTGCGCATAATTCAAGAATCCTTCAGGATACTATTCAGTTGTTAATAAAAAGTGCTTCTCAATTGAAACACATGTTCCGGGTCAACCATGCTCTTAGGGCGCAGCTTATCCACGGAATCAAAATAGCGGGATGAATTAACATGCCCACGTAACTGCGCCGGCAATACCTGAAATTCTTCCCACTCTATGGTATAATCCTGCCGCACAAGTGTTTTACATCCGGCTAAATGCATGCATCCATCCAGCGTCTGGAACATATGCATTTCAAAGGGTGGATAATATATGGCATCTATCGGGTTATTGCTAATTCCCAGATTTAAAAACAAATCATTACGAACGAAAATCGCATTCCAGTCGGTCACGGCTGCCAGCTTATACCCTTTTCTTGTCGCCAGTTCGGTAAGCGAGCGCAAGGAAGCGCCATAATGCATCTGGGCATTGTTTTCCTGCACAAACCGTGTGTCGTTTGCAATAGAGGGATTGAAATCAATCACCACCATTGCAGGGGTATAATATTCCAAGGCGGCAAAAAGATGATAGTCAATGCCCTCAACATCAATATTAAGCAGGTTGAAAGCTTTCGGCACTTTATATTTATGCAGCAATGCGCCCAAGGTCTGCGAAGTTACATAGGTCTGTATGCAATTCACGGCGGGATTATTTTTGTAATTGGCCGTAAGCTGCCTGAATGCCTCTTGCTCACCTTCTATCAGGAGGCCACGCCATCCATGATTACTGATAAGATTCCAACTATTGCTCCATTTTTTACCATCACATGCCCCGATATCCACGCAGAACCCATTTGGCATGGAAAGGGATTTGAATATATGCTCAAGGATGCCGTCTTCGCCGTTCTCTGATGTCACGTTTTTCCGGTGCTTCAGCAGGACATTTTTAGGCACCCGATCGATCGCAAGCTTTCCTGCCTGTTCCTCAAGCGTAGTAGAACGATACGTATGCCGTGGGCGAAATACCCTTAAGCCATCGGGCAATACCTGGATGTCGCGCTGACTGATTTTTATCTGGTCAACGATTCCCTTCTCATTGCGCTGGCACTTCCAGTAATGCTTTCCCTCAGGGTGCAGAAATAATGTCCCGTCATACCCCTGAAAGACTCGCATCTCTTCATGAGGGTAAAAGAATTTTTCCGGATGATTATCGGATATGCCGAATTTTGCATAGTGATCGCTGCGGACAAAGAAGAGGTTCCAGTTAATTTCGCATACCAGCTCATATCCTTTGCGTTTTCCCAACTCATATAGCGCCCGCAGGGAAGAGGGGCGGCTGGCGGGAGATTCTTTGTCAGGGAAATAAGAGATGGTTGGGCTTATCAGGCGATTAAATTCTATGGATACCACGTGCGGACGATAATTCTCAAACGTCTCCCAGATATGATAATCGGGGCCGTCACAATCTATGGAAAGAAACTCGAATTCAGCAGGAATCGGAGTGCGCGCCAGAATAGCATCCAGCCGTTTTTCTCCTTCCCATCCGACCAGATCATTAAAGCACCAGGTAGCAGGAGTTTCTTTGCAGTGAAGTTCAAGTTGCGTAAAAAAGCCCGGATCAGGCTCTATATATACCGCTTTCCAGCCACGGTTCTTTACCAGGTTCCAGCTATTGGAGTCGAGTTTGCCGTCACAGGCGCCGAATTCAACGCACCAGCCGGGACCGGTTATCCCTACAATTTCAAGAATTTTTTCTATAACGCCGTCTTCTCCGCCCTGCGAAGCAACGTTCTTGGCATATCCAGTCAAATAATTATTCTTTTTTATCGCATTCAGCACTTCCTGGCTGGGGCGCACGACATCCATCACATGCCTGCTGGAGGACGAAGGTTTCACTGCCTGACGTAGTCTGCTTTTGAGATTCAGGATCATAAGGGTAACGCAATAACAGGTGAAATACATTATATTGCGTATCAAGAATAAGGTTAAAAGTAAATAGTTGATAGTGCATTTCAGCAGGCTAACGAGAACTTTATTGATAGATAAATTTTACGAGCGTTACGAAGGTTAGCGTTGGGTTTCTTCTATTCCGTTTTCCCGTGTTTGTTTATCTTGGGTAAATTTACCAGGCGTTGGTCTGGCAGCTATCCTTTTCCTTTCAAGAAATTCTTTTAATTGTTCTGCGATTTCTTCATGCAGATGAAAAACTCTTTTATGTCTGCCCAAGTCAAGAAAGGCTCCATAATGGACAGGAAGTGTTAGGCCTTGGATTCCAATCTCTTCATACGTAAAATAGCCATCATTGGAGCGGGTAGAACGTTGCCAGGCTCTGGACAACTTGGAATACAATGCTATAGCTGCCTTTTTATAAGGCTCCCCAAGCAGATTTGCCATTTCCGTGGCATCCAAGAAACCTGGTTTTTTTTCTTCGTGTTTGAATTTTTCTGCAGCATCTTTGTGAATACAAAATACTTCAGGTTCTCCAAAATAGCCCACTTGATCCATATTCAGTGTTATTCCAGCTGCGGTAAATTCCTCTATTTCCTGCCTGTCTGTTGGCGCGTCTTTTAAAGCCTCTATTTTCTCTTTCCATGCTGCTTCGAGTTTCCGGTATAATTCAGAAATTCCTTCGGGGCCGCTATGGCCACGCCCAACTCTGCGTGCCATTTCATAGGGAAGCAGCCATATATTACTATCCCTTTCTGGCTTCTCGAATAGATGACTCAGGCTTTCATGGACACAGAATGTTCCATGTTGACCGAAAAATCCGATTGGCCATACCCCTTCCGGAGTTGCTGAAATAGTTACTCCAAGGGCTTCAAATTCTAGTTTGTCGTTCTGTAAAGCTTGCTTGTACCCTGCTTCTAGCGCGGTATATTTATCAGTTAATGCTTTAGGAGAGGTATGTATAACATTTGTTGCCATATCTACCCTGCCTCGATATTCAGGATGCATCTCTGGATTACCGAACATCGGGGCATATCTTTCCATTAATGCAGAAAAATCCCTCCTGTCCAAATCGTCCGGCAGTATCCTTAACAAGCGGTAATTTGTATCCTGCTGCTTTAAATTCCTGAGCCCCAGCTTCTCCTGCGGCATCCCAAGCCGATCCTAACGCGGCATAAATAGGAGATAATTTACTGGCTGAAACACGGGCTCTTGTAGCCATGTCACCTATGCCAAGCATATATCCAGGACGCTTCTCAAACCCAATATGCCATGTGCTAGCGGTAGAAAGCACACGGGCCATTTCTTCATAGTTTGTAATTACCTTAATGCCTTCTTTTATTTCTATGGTTTCTTGAACTTTATATTCTCCTTTTGCGGGATAAGAGTATTCACGGCTATAAACAGCAGGGATATTTCCCAGTACTTCACCAAAGAAATAGGGATTGCTACCTTCCGGAAACACATTGATTGCAAGCGCGACTTTATTGCGCCTATAAGTATTAAAATAATCTTTTCCTTGTTTACGGGTTATGCGTCCTAACTGTTGCTCTACGACATGCCTGAGTTTTGTAGGTTTAAGAGAGTAGCAGATGGTGGCATTGGGACTGTCAAATCCAATATCCAACACCTGATCATTCCATAGATCTATTTCATTATTATTAAACATACCTATGAGTTCTTGGCGTGTTTTGGGTATCGGTGGGCCATCCGGATCAGGCTGATAGTATGTATCATAGCCGCTTATGCAAGCCGCTCGTTTTTTAATGCCTAATAATTCGGCTTGCTTATTATAATACTCTGCTCCTACCTTTGCTGCTTCTACTCCTTCAGTAAAAAATATAGAAGGATATTCATATAAATTTCCCAATTCTTCATCTGGTTTTGTGAGATGGAATTCCGTTACACCAGCTATAACAGAAGGTATAAGAGAAAATTTTCTGACTATTTCGGGACTGTATTCCGCTTTGCCTTTACTGAGAAATCTTTTTTGGAGATTGGCTTCACCTTCACTACTTAATTCCACTTTGATGGCGCCAGTACGCACACCAGTGCAGAGTTGATCGCGTTCGATAGCGGTTACAAGAGGCAGGTTGTAGATGGGTGATTGATCTTTAAACAAAGCCTCACTTGTGCCCGCATCGGTTGCAGTAAAGCCTGCAACAAGTACGTTATCTAAAAGTTTTTGGATATTCTCTATCGTATCAGGGCCAAGCGCTTTATGAACCTCATCCAGGATAACCAATGGACGATAATATGGATTATTCGGGTCGATAAAGTTTATTCCTTCTGTTTCTATTAACCTGTTGAAAGAGGGATAAGTTGTTATGATATATTGCGGCGGGCTGTCAGTGAGCAAAACTCTTCGTCGTTCTTCCGTGGATTGATCACTGTCCAGTATTGCAACATCTTGTGATGGAATACCAATTTCTTCACAAAATTCTTTTTTTGCCTGTGCATTTAGTAACTTACGGGGGGTCAGAATTAACGTAGGCACATTCATAGCTTTTGCCATTGTACCGAATATACGGGTTTTCCCGGTACCTGTTGCAGATATGACTTCAAAGAAGTTGCCTACTTTAGGGTATGTTCCTTCTTCTTCTCCAGTAAGAGAAAAAGGTATTTGTTCTCCAATTTTGCTATTAAGAAAATTATCTATATGTTCTAGGCTATCTATCTGGTGCCCCCTTAATTCTGAAATTGTTATTCTGCTGAGATAGCGATGCAACCGGCCTGCCATTAATACGATTGGATTGTTTTTAAGATTTTCCTGTTCAAGACGTTCTAATTCAGTATTTGAGATATGTATGGCGGCTGTTAATTCTGCTAAGTCACCCTCGGAAAATTTTTCTTTAGAGGTTCTTAGTACAGTTCTTATGATTTCCAAATCTACTTCAGAACAAGGCTGTTGAGCTGTTATCCAATCTTTTACTATCTCTGCAGAGACAGAAGCATGTTTTGCAAAATTAGTTATCGCTTTTTCACTTTTTGCGTTTGATGAATTAGCCATAATGCAATATTGCAATATGATTGCCCCCCAGAATTCTTTTGGGATATCTGTTTGAATATCGCTCGTCAAAGCCTTGCTAACAGATGCGTAAAGGATTGTTACATCCTCAGATTGTATGCGTTTTATAATGTTTCCATCACTATTATTGGGTGGCATACATGGCTCTACTTTGTCTAAACACCTCCTATAGACTTTATTCTAGTTTTATTAATTTTGGATTAAGTGAATTAAATATGAGGCTATTTTATTAAGAAATAGCAATAATAATATATTTAATATCAGTATATTATAGTTTTTATATCACCCCGGCGCGCAGGCAGTCGTGAACGCTTAAGATACCCACGGGCTTGCCGTTATTGACGACAAACAGGCTGGTGATGGAGCGCGCCTTTACATTGACGTTCATGATGCGCAAGGCCTCTGCAGCGAGGGTTCTGGAAGTAACGGTAATGGGGTTATGCGACATGACGTCGGCGGCGCGCAATTCCAATATTTCCGGCGACATATGGCGACGGAGATCGCCGTCAGTGACAATGCCGATAAGTGTCCCCTCACGATTGATGACCCCGGCGCAGCCGAAGGATTTTTCCGTCATGACAATTAATACTTTTGACATCAGGTCGTCCTGTCCGACCAATGGGGTGTCCTCGCGCGGGTGCATCAGGTTTTCCACCCGCATAAATGCCTTGCCGAGCTTGCCACCCGGATGGAATACGTTGAAATCTTCCGGTGTGAATCCCCGGCTTTCGAGCACTGCAACCGCTAATGCATCGCCTAGCGCCATCATCATGGAGGTGGAAGTGGTCGGAGCGTTTACCGGCGAGGCCTCAGGAATATCGGGCAGTACCAGCGCTTCATCTGCGGCAGTTACCAGCGTGGACGTGGCGCGCCTTACCATGGCAATGAGTGGGATGGAAAAACGCGTTGCGTAGGATATCATATCCCGCAATTCTTCGGTTTCCCCGGAATTGGAGAGCAGCAGTAGGCCGTCCTGTTCGGTGATCATACCCAGATCGCCATGGCTTGCTTCACCCGGATGAACAAAATAGGCCGGGGTACCGGTGGAAGCAAAAGTAGCGGCAATTTTACGCGCCACATGGCCGCTTTTGCCCATGCCGCTTACAATCAGCCTGCCTTTGAGGTTAAGGATACATTCCACTACTGCGTCGAAAGTAGCGCCAAGCACTTTGCTCAAGGCCCGCATTCCTTCTATTTCGCATTCAATAACGCGTTTGCCGATATCGCTTGCCGACATATTCCGAACTATTGCCAGTGATTTCATAGGAGCAGCAAATTATGCTAATATTTCCGATTCTACAAGTTACTTATACGTAATCTATCCGTGTTTCAAATCTACCAATGTTTTACTGGCCCGACATCAATATGCACGAAGCCGGACGCCGGGTAATATCCTACGCCGCCCTGCCGCATCGCCATAGCTGTATGGCGCAGGCTGGAAAGTCCCCTGTCGTTCAAGCGCACATCAATCGCCTTGCCATACATATGCAGGCTGTTGGGATTCACTCCCTTGGAATGTTCGTATAGCATCTCATTCGTCCGGGGGGAGCGGTATCCGGAGATAACCTCGTAAGGCTTGTGTGAGCCAAGAAGCCTGTGCATATGAGAGATAACATCCAGCAGGCGGGGCTCTATATCATACATATCGTTTGTACGGTAGTCGCGCAAAATATAGGCGATGTCTTTTATTGCCTCTGTGTTATAACTGCCTTTTTCCCAGTAAACGGTTTTAATGGATTCGCCTGTATGGATATTATGAAGGTGCAGGGAACGTATTGCTTCCACAGATCTATAGTTTTGCCGGGGATAGGCAAAAGCAGGCGCGGCTGTGGAGGCAATCAATGCCACTCCAGCTTTGATAATGGTACGCCGGGTTACAGGATCACTAGGATGCATGTTGTTTTATTAGCGCAATGGTTTATTTTTATCAATATTTTTGTTAAAGAGTGATATGGACATAAAAAAAGAGCCCAGCGAACGTATCGCCAAAATTATCGCCCGCTCGGGTGTCTGTTCAAGGCGGGAAGCCGAAAAAATCATTTTATCTGGAGAGGTTACGGTAAATGGCAGGCGCATTACCAGCCCTGCGCTCAATGTTGCACCAGACGCAGATATTCAGATTCGTGGTAAAACGATACCCCGAATGGAAGAAAGAAGGTTATGGCTATATTACAAGCCTGTAGGTCTTGTCACTACGCACAAGGATGAGCAGGGGCGGCCTACGGTGTTTGATGCACTGCCTGCCCATTTGCTGCGCCTTATTTCGGTGGGGCGGCTGGATCTTAATACTGAAGGCCTTTTGCTGCTGACTAACGATGGAAAACTTTCGCGGTATCTGGAGTTACCTTCCACGGAGTTGCGAAGATGTTATCGCGCACGTATTTATGGGCTGGAGTCACCTGCATTATTAGAAAAGCTTGCGCGGGGCGTTACTGTGGATGGAGTGCAATATGGAAGTGTCAAAGTAAGCCTAGAAAAAGGAGGTGACTCCAGCCGTAATATCTGGGCTATGGTAACGCTTACGGAAGGAAAGAACCGTGAAATCCGCAAGGTGTTTGAACATATCGGCTGCAAGGTAAGCCGTCTTATACGGATTTCCTATGGTCCATTTCAGCTTGGCAAAATGGTGCCGGGGGAAATTAAAGAAGTGCCGCGTAGTCTGCTGCTGGAACAGATAGGGAAAAAGCTGGACTATAGTCATTCCAAGTAATAATTATACACTCGTCATCCCGTGCGAAAGCACGGGATCTCACGCTATTCCCATGAGATACCGCGGTCTTCGCCGCGGTATGACGGGATAGTAGTTATTTGGAATGGCTATAAATCTTAATTGCTTTGACTTTTTTCATAAATTCCGTAATTTGCACTGGATCTTTTACCCCCGGCGCGGATTCCAGGCTGGAAGAAATGTCAACCATCGTTGCGCTGCTTATGCGCAGTGCCTCCTCTAGATTAGCGATGTTTATGCCGCCGGAGAGAAACCAGGGCTTTGTGAATGTTTTTTCGGTGAGCATCCGCCAGTCAAAGGTAAGCCCGGTTCCGCCATGCAATCCTTTTGGCGACTTTGCGTCGAACAACAGCATGTCCGAGATCCCTTCCAACAGGGAGACAGCCTCTATATCTGCAGGAGTGCTGATATTAAAGGCCTTGATAATCGGGATACCGAATTTTTGCCTGATTTCCTTTATCCTTTCCGGTGTTTCATATCCGTGCAACTGGATATAGTCGGGGCGAAATTTGCTGAATATCTCCGAGAGAAAATCATCACCCGCATCAACGGTCACGGCAACGGTTCTGCCGCTGGCATATGCTTTCAGTTTTTCGGCATTTTCTGACGTTATATTGCGTGGGGAGGGAGGAAAAAAGACGAATCCGAAATAATCCGCACCCTTTGCAGCCTGCACGGCTTCAACCGTTTTCAGACCGCAGATTTTGACAAGGGGAGACAAAATACTAAGCCGCCTTTTTCCGGTTTTCCTTAAACACTTCCACGCATTCGGCCATAGTCTTGGAGGCGCGGCTGATGGGATCGGTCATATGGAAATTATCCACTGGATATACTAACGGCGTAGAAGTTATTTTTGCATCTGCCTTACCTTTCCCTGCCTGCCAAGTTGCGGGCATTGTCTTTGGGATCGCTGCACGCAACTGCGCGAGTGTATCGTAAGGCAACGTCTTGCCGACCGCTTCCGACAGGGAACGGATTATTTTCCAGTCCTCTTTGGCTTCACCTGGGGCAAAGACTGCCTGGACAGCACGTTGCGCAACCCCTTCCGTATTGACATAGGTAGCATTTTTTTCCGTATAGGCAGCGCCGGGCAGGATGACATCGGCACGGTGCGCACCTTTATCGCCGTGGTGTCCCTGATAAATCACAAATGCCTTGCCCAGAGCATTCATATCGATTTCATCGGCTCCCAAAAGATACACTACCTCCATCTCTCCCTTGTGTGCCGCTTCTAGGATGCTGCGCACGGTCTTGCCACCTTTTTGCGGAACAAAGCCAATATCCAACCCGCCAACGCGCGCGGCTGCTGTATGCAACACATTAAAGCCGTTCCAGCCTTCTTTTACCAGCCCGTAATTATCGGCAATATAACGTGCAACCTGCAAGATTTCCATGCCGTCAGGACGCGCCAGCGCACCTTGTCCGACGATTACCATCGGGCGTTCTGCCTTACGCAATGCTTCCGCCAGCGCATGCTTGCCGGAGGCAATGTCATTTAAGAGATGTGGGTTATTGCCCAGCCATTCGGTCTTGTAGGTCAAATCGGTCTTTTCTCCGATAGCGTAAACCTTGAGCTTTCCCTGCAGCCAGGTTTTGCGGATACGAGCATTGATAATCGTAGCTTCATGGCGTGGATTGGTTCCTGCCAGCACGATTAGATCCGCCTGTTCAATAGCGGCGATGCCGGTATTGAAGAGATAGGCGGCGCGATCGCCGGCATCCAGTTTTGCGTTGTCCTGGCGGCAATCCAGATTTGCCACGCCGAGGGAAGTAAGCAGCGCTTTAAGCGCGAACATACTCTCCACACATGCCATGTCCCCGGCAATTGCGGCTATTCTTTCAGCCGTGGTGGATTTCAGCTTCGCCGCAACTGCAGACAACGCCTCCGGCCAGCTTGCTTCCTCCAGTTTGCCGTTGCGGCGTATATAAGGCCTGTCGAGCCGCTGGGTGCGCAGGCCGTCGCAGGCATGGCGGGTTTTATCGGAAATCCATTCCTCGTTAATATCCTCATTGAGGCGGGGTAATACCCGCAACACAGTATTCTGGCGCGAATCCACGCGGATATTACTACCGACGGCGTCCATGACATCAATGGACTCGGTTTTCTTTAACTCCCACGGACGCGCCGTAAACGCATACGGGCGTGAAGTAAGCGCGCCGACAGGACAGATATCCACCAGATTACCAGAGAGTTCAGAAGTGAGCGCTTTTTCCACATATGTGCCGACTTCCATATGCTCGCCGCGCCCGGTAGCTCCCAGTTCGGCCACTCCCGCGACATCGGAAGAAAAACGGATGCAGCGCGTGCAGTGGATGCAGCGCGTCATCTGTGTCTTGATAAGCGGGCCCATGTATTTATCCTGCACGGAGCGCTTGTTCTCCTCAAAACGGCTGGTGCCACGGCCATAATAAAGCGCTTGATCCTGCAAGTCGCACTCGCCCCCCTGATCGCAAATCGGGCAATCCAGCGGATGGTTTATGAGTAGGAATTCCATAACCCCTTCGCGCGCCTTCTTAACCATTGGCGTATTGGTTTTCACCATCATGCCTTCCGCGACCGGAAGCGCACAGGAAGCCTGGGGTTTCGGCGGGCCAGGGGATACTTCCACGAGGCACATGCGGCAATTTCCGGCGATCTTCAACCGCTCATGATAGCAGAAACGCGGGATCTCGACGCCTGCGGCTTCACACGCCTGGATGACGCTTGCGCCCGCCGGGACTTCAATTTCTTTTCCGTCAATCGTCAGTTTGGTCATATGCCTTTTATCCAGCTTTTGTGATTATCTTTATACTCTGAGCCATGCGATCATCTTATCCACGACGCTCAATATCTTCTTTATATCTTTCGGCTCCGAAAGTGTGTGGCTGCCATTTTCTATGAGGATAGTCTTTACATCCTCGGAAACAAGTTTTTCATTCAGCAACAATGAGGTCTCCCAGGGAATATCCTCATCCTTTGTTCCGTGCAGCAATCGTACCGGGCAATTAATCGGTATCTTATCTTCTTCCAGCAGGAGGTGATGCCGTGCCTCTTCAATAAATTTCCGAGTAATAGGATAGTGATCGCCTTCGTCGGAGGCAACCATCGTTTTTCCCTTGCTTTCCAATTCGCGCAGCTGTTTTTTATTTAATTTGGCTAGCAAATGGTTTTCAGTAAAATCCGGCGCGGACGCAATCCCGATAATACCGGCAACGCGGCGCGGTTTCTGCATAGCCAGCAGGAGCGCCAACCATGCGCCCATGGAGGATCCAACCAGAATCTGGCGACCCTCAGTAAGCTTGGTCAGCACGCTTAACGCGTTATCCTTCCATTTGCCAATCGTGCAATCCTCAAATTTGCCCGACGAGCTACCATGCCCTTCATAGTCGAAGCATATGAATGCGCGTTCTTGTTTTTTGCAGAAGTTTTCCAGTGCATGGGCTTTTACACCGTTCATGTCGGAACGAAACCCGCCGAGAAAAATAATGCCAGGCGATATTCCGTCCATTTTGCGATAAGCCAGCTTGCCGCCGTTTTTAAGCTTCAGGTATGAAATCATGGTTACACCCGGATTAAGATAATTATATCGTTGAAACGACATTATAATTATATTTACAGCTTTTCAATTAAGAATTTACGTTTCTCGCGTTGCAGCCTTTTTTTACAGACATCCTCTAATGAAATGGCGTTGAAGTAATGATAAATATGCTCACTCAGGCCCTCCCATAAATCATGGGTGATGCATTGTTCCCGGCTGGCCATACAGCCGGTTTTGGATTGCAACTCGCACTGCGTCATCTTCATCTCTTCTTCCGCGGCGGCAACAATATCGTAAATCGGGATTGCTTTCGCATCAGACACCAACAGATAGCCACCGCCCGGCCCTTTGACGGATTTTATCAGCCCGCGCTGGCGGAGGCGTGAAAATATCTGCTCCAGATAGGCTAACGGCATTTCCTGACGGGTGGCGATTTCGGCAAGCTTTACCGGCTTTTCTCCGGAGTGGTTCGCCAGATCCACCATTGCCATTACTGCATAACGCGCTTTTGTTCCCAGAATCATATGACTTATAATAAATAAATTGCATGGATACGCGGAGGAGTTTTATACGACGACCTCACGGGGGAGATTTTACGAAGTAAAATCGGGGGCAGCATACCCCCAATATAATCATTTTCCCTCCCAGCGTTTCGCCGTTTGCATGGAATCCTGATTCTGCGCTTCCAGCTCATCGAGGCGCTTCTGCATAGCATTCATTTGTTTGATCAGTTGATCGACCGTTTTTACCATTGGGTCCTCTTCTTCCTGCGTGGCGTACGGATCGAAATGCTGTACTGCCGGAACCACCTTGGGTTGCACCTGATGCGCCGGAACCCCTACCATGGTGACGCCGGGCGGCACGTCCTTCACCACTACGGCATTGGAGCCTATCCTTGCGCCGTCGCCGACATGAATTGGGCCGAGCAGTTGCGCGCCCGCGCCGATAATAACGTTATTGCCAATCTGGGGATGGCGTATCCCTTTTTCAAAGGATGTGCCGCCTAAAGTGACATCATGGTATAAGGTGACATCGTCCCCTATGGTGGCGGTTTCCCCAATGACCACGCCCATGCCGTGATCGATGAAAAAGTGCTGCCCGATCTTGGCTCCCGGATGTATCTCAATGCCGGTAATGAAACGTCCTGCGGCGGAGACGATACGGGCGGCCAGCCTGAAGTTATGCCGCCAGAGCTTGTGAGACAGGCGGTGGAAGAGCAGGGCATGAAAGCCGGGGTAACACAGGCATACTTCAAGGCGTGAGCGCGCGGCAGGATCGCGAGCGAATACGGCGTCAATTTCCTGCAGAATACGCTTAAACATTGCAATTACGTAATCATTATACTAATAAATATGGCAATCTTATATAAGCCGTATTAATAATTCAACCTTTAACCCCATATTCCTTGTATTCAAACCATGCCAGAAATCTTTTTCAGCGGCCCGGAAGGGCGTATCGAGGGACGTTATCATCACAATGAAATCAAGGGCGCACCTATCGTCGTGGTATTGCATCCACATCCGCTCTATGGCGGCACGATGAATAACAAGATTACGTATAATCTGTATCAGGCATTTGTGCGCTCCGGTTTCTCTGCGTTGCGTTTTAACTTTCGTGGCGTAGGTAAGTCACAGGGGAGGTTTGACGACGGTATAGGCGAACTTGCTGATGCCGCTACGGCGCTTGACTGGATTCAGCAGCAGAATATGGACGCTTCGGCCTGCTGGATTGCGGGATTTTCCTTCGGAGCGTGGATTGCTATGCAGTTGCTCATGCGCCGCCCGGAAATTAACGGATTCATTTCGGTTTCTCCTCCTGCAAACCTGTATGATTTCGGGTTCCTGTCGCCGTGTCCGACCGCAGGGCTTATCACCATGGGGGATAAGGATGAAGTGGTCGCGGAAGAAGCAGTCAGCAAGCTTGCCCATAAGCTTGCCGGGCAGAAGGGCGCAAATCTGGAATATAAGATTATCAGCGGTGCCGATCATTACTACCGCAAGAATCTGGATGAACTTAATACCATCGTCGAAGAATACATCACCCGAAGGATGGCCGATTCTACCCAGAACCGTAAAATCAGGCCAGATAGGAAGCGGCGGCAGCTGCCCAGGGATTAGGTAATGCCGGAATTTGTATTGCCCTCTTTTGCCATCGGAACAGGCGGGCTGGCCGGAAATCCTCAGAATAGTGCGCTGAATACTGATTTAGAGGTTCAAATAAGCGTTATCAGGGAAAGCCTGCAGCAATTCAAGGCGCATCATATGCGCGTCTGGATTGACAGTGCCTTGCATTATGGTGCAGGGAATGCCCTTAAGGCCATCGGTATGGCACTGGGCAAGGAGCCGGGTAAGGACACGGTCCTATCCATAAAAGTAGGGCGGATATTGGAAGCTCCGACGCCGGATACGCCTTATGAGCCTTCATCTTTTTGCGGCGAAGCGCATTTCAACCGCCGCTTTGATTACAGCGAATCCGGTGTACTCCGCGCATTCAGGCAAAGTTTTGAGTTCTTGAATGCCGGGCGGGTGCAGCAGGGCTGGCAGCCTGTTGAGCCTGGGGATCTGGATATGGTTGTTTTCGTCCATGATCCGGAAACCGGCGTACACGGAGACAAAACGGATTTCATTATTCAGCAGGTACGCCATGAGGCACTGCCTGCACTTCGGGAATTAAGGCGCACGGGCAAGATTAAAGCCGTAGGTGTCGGCACCAATGAAATTACATGTGCTTTAAAACTAGCGGGCCATGCGGATTTGGATCTGCTTATGATTGCGGGGCGGCTTACTTTGCTCTCTAACAGCGCTTTAAGGGCCCCAGCGCAGATACAACAGGATACGGCAGGACTTACGGAATTGCTCCAAGAAGCGAAAAAGCACAGAAAATCCATTATCTCCGCTGCCCCCGGCCAATCCGGGATGCTGTATGAAGGAGGAACGTGGTATAATTACCAGCCCGCTCCCAATGAAATCATAACATTCAGGGAGAGTATCCGGGCAGTATTCGATAAGTATCATGTGCCGCTCACTGCAGGTGCATTGCAGTTCCCACTATTGGCTGGAGCAAAGGCAATCGTGTGCGGCATATGTAGTAATCAAGAGCTTGCGAATAATCTTGCGTATTTTTCCCATAATATTCCGCAAGCCTTATGGTGCGATCTGGAAGCACAGGATTTAATTGGCAGGATTATTTTAAAGAATGGTTCCCCGGTCAATGCCGCCTGAGAGTGCAAGCCCGATCCGTTTGAGCATTTTTCGTGCTAAAAGATAAAAGCTTAGGGGAATAAATTGCCAACTTGCAAGCGTTAGTCCCCGTTTTATAAATAACTGCGCTGTATAAAATTTCCTGCTTGCCAACGCTTGCCAAAAACCAAATACCAACTGGCGTTTTCGCCAGTTGATAATGGCTGTTCTCTGGTGGGTATTTAACTCCTTGCGCGCCAGCAGCATAGCGGCAATCCGTGTATGCTCTTCCACAATACTGGAATAATTCACCGGATTGTTTGACAGGCTTTCTTCATGTATAGCAAAACCATACAGTGCTTTCGGGATGATGGTGTTTTTACACCCCCGTACGGCAAGCCGCGCCATGAACTCGCGATCATTGGAGTAATACCAGAGGCTCCGGTCCGTGTTAAATGGCCCCGCTTCGGCCAGCAAAGCACGACGGTAAAATCGCGATAGCATGAAAGTCTGGTTCTCAAGCAGTATATGATCCAGCGTAAGCGCCAGCTGCCTTTCATCCGCATAATAGCCTTTGATACTACTATAGTTGCCTGCATGGGCGCGGTAATAAAGCATGCCGAAGCTTACCACTTCGCTTTCCGGGTATTTAAAAATTTTATCTGCTACCGCCCATAAGGCACCCGGCTCGTACTCATCGTCGGCATTGAGAAATCCTATGAAGTCACCACTGCAAAGTGCCACTGCTTTATTATAGGCGTCAGGCGGGCCACTGTCCTTTTCACTTTTTAGAAGCGTGATGAGGTGTGAATACTGTTTCAGTATATCCAATGTGCCGTCCTCGGAAAGCCCGTCCCATATCACTAGTTCAAGATTAGGGTAATACTGGGTTGCCAGCGAATCCAGCGCACGTGCGATGGTATCTGCGCCATTGCGTACCACAATAACGACGCTGAGTCGGGGAGGGGATATTTCAGGACTCATGCTGTTCCCGTGCCGCTTTGAGTAAAAAGTCGTTGATGAGCATCGGGGAATTTATCATGCTTATAGGCAATACCAAGCCATTATTGGCTGCTTTGATACGTTCAGCAGGCGCTCCTAGGTCAAATGCTACTGGAAAATAGCCATTCTGCCAGATCCGGCTGAGCACGTAACTGTAGGTTTCCGGCCAGACGCTGGGCAGGAATACCAGCGAAGCCTTACTCTTTTGTAGTAATTCCGGTAATTCGGTTTCCTCATATATCCCTGTTAAACGCACGCCTGCCGTATCTAACTGACTTGCATGGATGGAATTACCAATGACTAAGAAGACCAGCGGCAGGTTGCGCTGGCGGGCATTGCGTGCGCAGGCCAGCAATATATCCGCTCCCTTGTGGCGGTGGAGGCGGCCAATAACGGCAATAATATATGGCTCATTTGCAGTTTTGGCGGAAAGCTTGCGCGGAGTTAGGGGAGGAAAATCATGTGGGGTTACCTCTATTTTCAGATCCCCGAGGATATGTGTATGCCGGTCTGCCGTATCGTGGCTTGGAGCAACAAGCGCGGAAGCTTTTGCAAGCAATGCGTGGTGTATCCTGCGCCATTCTAATACGTCCTTCGGCGCTATAGTCAGCATGCCGTTCTTCTTTACGCAGGCGTTGCATATATTGGTATCCTGCGGCATCCCGCAATAGCTGAAATTGCCGTCTATCAGGTGAATACGGGGGCAGAGGGCAATAAAATCATGCATCGTATAGGAGTAGGGCACCTCCAGATATTCCGCAAATTCCGCCAGATCCTTCAGCAAATAGAGTGGTAGGTAACGTGTGTGCTGGATGGAAAGTTTTTCTATGCCAAGCGTACGCAAATAGGCAACCATATCTGCATATTGCGCTGGAAATTGAAAGCTCAGTTTTTTTTCAGAGTGCGCCTTGCGGCATGAAAGGATAAACTGGCGCTGTAAAGGATGAAAATAGAGAATCCAGGCCTGTTTGCCACTTGCCTCGAGGGTATCGGCGGCATCCTCCACATATTGCTCTACCCCACCACCACGGCCATGCGTCAGGAAAAGGATGCCTCTAAAGCCCTCTCCCGGAGGAAGAAGAAGCAATTTTTTTTCAATACTCGCCTTCTGACGGGTGTATTCCCGAAATTCAAAGTGCTCCGCTATGCGAATAAAAATCGGCAGTAGTTTATAATAAAGCCTATTCCGTAAAGAAATCACCGTGCGTTACGCTGCTGCCTTTACGCCTTGCGCCTTCATGAACTCATCCATACAGGCGATAACATAGTCGGTAGCCTGTTTGTTTACGGCATGATGGCAGCCGATGGCGAAGCCGCGTTTCATGATCCTGTCGCAATTCTCCAACGTTCCCGCCACCCGGTGCGGAAACAGCTTGAGTGCCGGATGTTTCGCCATATTGCCAGCGATGATGGGACGGGTTTCAATGTTCTTCTTGTTGAGGAAGGAGGTAATCTCCTTTGGCGAGAAGGGCGCATTGTCCTTCAGCACCATGCCAAAGCCGAACCAACTGGAATAGCCTTTTTCCTGCTCCTGCTGGAAGTGGAGGTAATTGCTGTATTTATCCAGCCCGTTCCGGTAGTGCTGCTGCGCTTCACGGCGTGCTTCGACGAATTTTTTGAGTTTCGGCAATTGCTGCATGCCCATCACGGCTTGCACCTCAGTCGGACGCAGGTTATAGCCGATATTGACGAAGATAAAGCGTGGGTCGATATCCGCATATTGCGTAA
>JABDGA010000002.1 GCA_013286285.1 Alphaproteobacteria bacterium
ATCAGTCCATTGCTGGTAATAACATAACGACCAATACCGGAGCAGGAACATCAAACCAGATTACCATTAGTGGTGTGACCAATGTTGCAGATTATGTAATAGGACAATATGCCAGTGTCTCTGGGGTTACAACAGGGGTAGGGGGGCTTACTCCCACTCAGATTAATGGGGAATGGCAGATTGTTTCTACCAGTGCGGGTTTAGGTACGGTGACTTTGCAGCTTGCTAATGGTAGTAATGCTTCAAGTGTGGCTACAGGAGGGAGTGCTTTAACGTTCAATAACCGGACCGCGGCTTTTACCGGCAATATCCTGAACGCGACATCCGATTCGGCGGACTTCCTGAGCACCGGCACCAATCCGATGACCGCCAATAATTTTTCTGCGCAGGCCATCAAGTTCAGCATCACTGTCGGTAGTGACGTGCCGGATACGTTTACCTACTCGACCGCTCCTAATCCGACCAACGGGACATTTAACAGCCTCCAGACGCTTGCCCAAGCCATCAGCAATACGACTGACGCTACCGCGCGTGTAGTGAATGGGCATCTCTATGTGAGCGCTAACAATGCAAACAGCGCGGTGACCTTCACCAACGGCGATGCTATAGGAAACGGCACCTTGCCAGGCATTAACTGGGTACAGGAACTGGGGCTGACAAATTTATCCGCTCCTAGTTCTACCGGTACGCACCTGTTCAATACCCTGAGCGGGCTGGCAACCCAGATCAATTCAGTGGATCCCGGTAATCTGCTTGCGACGGTTAACAACCCGAACGCTACTGCCTCCCTCACCATCAATGAAGCCAATCCCGAGCAGACTATCGATTTTACGGATAACCAGAATGCTTCTACCGCTCCCAGTCCGGCGCCTGCTCCGGCAACCGGCAGCATACTGAGCGAGTTGGGATTTACCAATCTTACTACCACTGGCGGCAATAACACCACGGGAACGCTGGGCGTAACGTACAATGCCAGCAATCCCCTGACGGATATGTCGTCCGGCCATGTTACCCCGCAATTCAGCCACGATATCACTATTTACGACGCACAGGGCAACTCGCATACGGTCGCCATGAACGCGGTTAAAACCGCGACAAATACATGGGCGGTGGAATTCACTGCGGTGCCTGCGAGCGATGTGTTTCCTGTGGGGGGGGATGGCCAAATTGCAGCGGGCATTCTGACTTTCAATGGCGAAGGATTGCTGACGAATGAAGGCAATCTCGGCAGTGCAGTCAGTATAAACTGGACTAATGGCGCGGCCTCCAGCAACCTCAGTTTTGACCTCGGGCTTAATTCGCCTACTGGCATTACCCAGTCGGCGGCGGCATTCAACGTATCCACCGCTAAGCAGAACGGCTCGCCTATCGGCCAGTTGACCGGTGTGACCATAGACTCCAGCGGCTTTGTCATTGAAACTTTCAGCAACGGCCAGACGCAGCAGGTATTCCAGGTGCCGCTTGCCAGCGTGAGCAATCCCAACGGGCTTCAGAGCGTTTCGGGCGACGCCTTCCAGGAAACCCTTTCTTCCGGCCAGATCAATCTTGATATTGCCGGGCAGGGCGGTACGGGAACGATTACTCCTTCCTCGCTGGAGCAATCCAACGTGAACCTTTCGACCCAGCTGACCAACCTGATCGTCGCGCAGCAGGCTTACGGCGCTAACTCAAAGCTGCTCACGGTCGCGGACCAGCTGCTGCAACAGCTCGACCAGATTATTCAGTAACCTTTCTTTTGCCCCTCCTGCCATAAAGAGCAGGAGGGGATTCTCATTGAGTTATTCTACCCAATCATCGCCAGCCATTCGTCTTCGCTGAGGATTTTTAGTCCCAGTTCAGCGGCTTTTTTAAGCTTGCTGCCCGCTTCTTCGCCTGCGATCATATAATCGGTTTTGGCGGACACACTGCCTGCTACTTTCGCCCCCAGCGATTCGGCCCGGGCTTTTGCTTCACCCCGTGTCATGCGTGTAAGCGTACCGGTAAATACCACGGTTTTACCGGAAATGGCCGATCCGGATTCCACTGCGGCGGCATCTTCTATCCGTAGTTCCTTTTCCAACTCTGCCAGCAGTTCTCGGTTATGCGCCTCATGGAAAAAGGCATATAGCGCATTCGCCATGATTTCTCCCATGCCGTCAATCGTCAGCAGGTCGCTCCATGCATCACTGCCCGGTTCCAGCGCCAGCATCGCCTGCTTCCAGTGCGCATAGGAGCCATAATGCCGCGCCAGAAGCTTCGCAGTAATTTCACCGGTATGGCGGATGCCCAGCGCATAAATAAAGCGGGAGAGTGAAACCGTGCGGGCTTTGTTAATAGCAGCTTCCAGATTGGCTGCCGATTTTTCGCCCCAGCCCTCGCGTATGCGGATTTTAGCATAATCGAGGCGGAAAATATCGGCAGGCGAGCGGATAAGTCCGTCCTCCCAGAATGCCTGAATCTGCTTCTCGCCTAGCCCCTCGATATCAAACGCATTGCGCGAGACGAAATGCCGGAACCGCTCCACCGCCTGTGCCGCGCAGATAAGCCCACCGGTGCAGCGCCATGCTACTTCGCCTTCCTCGCGGACTGCATACGAACCGCAGACAGGGCAGGTATGGGGGAAAATATAAGGCACGGAATTTTCCAGGTGGGTGCGTACCGCTACCACCTGTGGAATCACATCGCCGGCGCGCTGTATAACCACCGTATCGCCAATGCGGACGTCCTTGCGCGCAATCTCGTCTTCATTGTGCAAGGTGGCGTTAGACACCATAACCCCAGCGACATTAACGGGCTTTAGCCGTGCCACTGGCGTGAGCGTTCCCGTACGCCCGACCTGAATCTCGATGTTTTCTAATGTAGTCACCACCTGCTCTGCCGGGAATTTATGTGCGATTGCCCAGCGTGGGGCACGGCCAACTGTGCCGAGGCGTTGCTGCCAGTCGAGACGGTTCACTTTGTAAACCAGGCCGTCGATGTTGAAATCAATCTTGGAATAACGCTGATTGGAAATAGCACTATAAAAGCGGATTACCTCTTCAACAGAATGCAAGGTATACACAGTATTATTTTCAAAGAAACCGGCAATTGTGTGTAGGCCAAACTTTCCGAATGCGGTGATATGATCACTGTAAGTTTCACCTAAGGTTTCACTGATTTCGCCCCATCCATACATATAATATTTGAGTCCGCGCTGCCGGGTTATTTCCGGATCTAATTGTCTAAGTGAGCCTGCTGCGGCATTGCGTGGATTGGCGAATTCAGGTTTTCCGGCGGCTTTCTGCTTGGCATTTAATGCTTCAAACTCTCCACGGCTCATGTACACTTCGCCGCGCACTTCCAGCACTGCAGGCGGATTATGGGTTAAAATAGAGGGAAGAATGCTTTGCAGATTCTTTGTAATGTCTTCACCGGTTTCTCCATCGCCGCGTGTGGAACCTTGTACAAATATGCCATGTTCATAACGTGCGGAAAACGATAGGCCATCGATTTTCAGCTCTCCGATAAGCACTATCTCTTCCTGTTCGGGCAGCCCAAGAAACCGCCGGATGCGTTCCAGCCATTCCTTTACATCTTCCTCACTGAACGCGTTATTGAGCGACAGCATCGGTATTTTGTGGCGAACTTTGGAAAACTTGGGGGCAGGGGTGAAGCCCACTTTTTGAGTCGGGCTGTCAGGCAGTGCAAATTCAGGAAACCGTGCTTCAAGGCCTTCCAGTTTCCGGCGCAGCAGATCATATTCGGCGTCGGTGATTTCCGGGCTATCTTCTTGGTGGTAAAGCTTGTCATGATGGCTCAACTCGCGGCTCAGGCGCTCGATTTCCGCCTTCGCTTCCCGTGCATCCAGTAATTTTTCCGTTTGACTGCTCAATGCTTCGACGCGGCCTTGAACTGTTCTTCTTCCGTCGAGCCGTGCAGCGCGGTAATGGAGCTTTCTCCGCCGGAGATGGCCATGGCTATCTGATCAAAATAGCCAGTGCCGACTTCACGCTGGTGCTTGGTGGCAGTATAGCCGTGCGATTCATCGGCAAACTCCCTTTCCTGCAAGGATACATAGGCAGCCATGCCTTTCTTGCTGTAGTTGCGCGCCAGATCGAACATACCATGATTGAGCGCATGGAATCCGGCGAGAGTAACGAACTGAAACTTGTATCCCATCTCTCCAAGCGATTCCTGGAAATTGGCGATGGTCTTGTCATCCAAATTTTTCTTCCAGTTAAAGGAAGGTGAACAATTATAGGCGAGCAACTTGCCGGGATATTTCTTGTGGACGGCTTCGGCGAACATACGCGCTTCCTTGATGTCGGGTTTGGAAGTTTCGCACCATATCAGATCGCAGTAAGGCGCATAGGCAAGACCTCGGCTGATTGCCGCCTGAATACCCCCCTTGAATTTAAAGAAGCCTTCGGAAGTCCTTTCCCCAGTGATAAACTCTTCGTCATTTTCATCGTTATTGGAGGTGATGAGGAATGCACCGTTGGCATCCGTACGTGCGACAATAATGGTTGGCACGCCCATGATATCCGCTGCAAGCCGTGCAGAGGTAAGTTTCTGAATTGCTTCACCCGTAGTCACCAGCACCTTGCCACCCATATGGCCGCACTTCTTGGCGGAGGCCAGTTGATCCTCGAAATGCACGCCTGCCGCACCAGCTTCAATCATGCCTTTCATCAACTCAAAGGCATTGAGGTTACCGCCGAATCCAGCTTCCGCATCGGCGACAATCGGCTGGAACCAGTCAATGGAATTATCGCCTTCAGAGAAGGCAATCTGATCGGCGCGCTGCAACGTATTATTGATTTTACGCACTACCGACGGAACGCTGTCAGCAGGATACAGACTCTGATCGGGGTACATTTGCCCGGCGTTATTGGCATCGGCAGCAACCTGCCAACCGCTTAAGTAAATGGCTTTTAAGCCGGCGCGGACCATCTGCATGGCCTGGTTGCCGGTCAACGCGCCAAGCGCACGGACGAATTTTTCCTCGTGCAAATATTTCCATAATTTTTCAGAAGTGACCCTTGCCAGCGTATGCTCAATCTTAAGGCTGCCGCGCAGCTTGATGACATCCTCGGCGCTATAGGTACGCTCTACACCTGCAAAGCGTTTGGACTTCCATTCGGCCTTCAGCGCGTCTGCTTCTTTTTTGAGATTCAGGACCGTCATAAGTGTGCTCCTTAAGCAATCATTGTTCGTAATTCTACCTGCGAATCAGATAAAAATCTAATCAATATTATATGGGATCATATTACCCCAATAATATTAATATAAGATTAATATAAAAGTATAATGATAAAATAGGCCGGGCTGTGACATTATAATCGCTTGCTAGTCGTTTTGTCTCATTTACTTACATCGCTTCTAGCAACTTTTTATCCAGGCCGTAATAGGCAGCTTTATGGGTAAAGTGCGGGCGCAGGCCGGTGGATTTGAATTCGCCTACCAGGCGGCCATTCTCATCTTCGCCCTGGAATTCAAAAGTGAAAAGATCCTGCGTGATGATAACGTCGCCTTCCATGCCGACCAGCTCGGTCACGTGGGTGATGCGGCGGATACCGTCGCGCATGCGGCTGATCTGCACGATGAGATTCACGGCGCTGCTAATCTGCGTGCGCACTGCCTTGCTGGGCAGGTTGATACCGGCGAGACCGATCATGTTCTCAAGACGTGTGAGCGCCTCGCGCGGGGTATTGGCGTGCAGCGTTCCCATGGAGCCGTCATGGCCGGTATTCATGGCTTGAAGCAAGTCAATCGCCTCCGAGCCGCGCACCTCGCCGAGGATGATGCGGTCAGGACGCATACGCAGGGCATTTTTCACCAGATCGCGCATGGTGATTTCGCCGTGGCCTTCAAGGTTGGCGGGACGGGTTTCCAGCGGCACGACGTGTGGCTGCTGCAATTGCAGCTCGGCGGCGTCCTCGATGGTGACGATGCGCTCGCCGTGATCGATCATCTGCGATATGGCGTTTAAGAGCGTGGTTTTACCGGAGCCGGTGCCGCCGGAGATGATGATGTTGAGGCGCACCGCGCCCGCGATTTTCAGCACCTGGCAGACGTTATGGGAGATGTTGCCCTGGCCGGCCATGATGTCGAGGGTGATCTTCTTCTTGGAGAACTTACGGATGGAGATGCTGCAGCCGCGAATAGCAAGCGGCGGGGCGATGACGTTAACGCGGCTGCCGTCCATGAGGCGCGCGTCGCAGATGGGGCTGGATTCATCCACGCGGCGACCTACGGCGGTCACAATGCGTTGTGCGATGCTGATGACATGCTGGTTGTCGCGGAACTTGACCTCCGTCAGCCGGAGCTTACCCTTTTGTTCTATATACACCTGTTCAGGGCCGTTCACCATGATATCGGTGATAGTTTCATCCTGCAGGAGCGGCTCTAAGGGCCCCAGCCCCAGCATGTCGTCCACGATCTGGTTGGCAAGGAACTGCTGTTCCAACTGATTGATGAGGAGCTTCTGCTCCATCACGATTTCACCGATGAGATCGATAATCTGGCGTTTAAGATCGTCACGCGGCAGGCGGGAAGCGGTGGTGAGATCAATCTGCTCCATGAGCAAGGCGTATATTTTTTCCTTGGTGGAAGCGATTTCCGGCGCGACCTTCTCTCCTTCCTGAGGGAGGGGCTTTATTTCCTGAGGCGTAAGGCGCTCGTGACTTTCTTTGGGTTTTTCGGCAGGTGCAACTGGCGGCTCCGCGACAGGCGCAGGTGACGGCAGAGGCTCTGAGCTGCGCCGGCCAAATGCCACTTACGAGCTCCTTTTGAGCAAGGAAAATAAACGGGTGTTTTGTTTTGTTTTTTTATCTGCGCTTGTTTCGGCGAAATGTTCGCTCAAGGACTGTAATATTTTGGCGGCTGGAGCGTTTTTTGCGGTTTCCGCCAATACTTCGCCGGAAGTGGCGGCGGCATGCGCATCTACAATGAAGGGAATGTTGAAATCCACTTTCACGCCTAAGCCTTTTTCAAACTCATCACGCGCCATCTGGTGCTTGCCCGCGAGGCCGATTTTATTGGCCACGAATATCGGCGGCTTCACTTTCAGCGTATCGCGGCAGTATTCCAGGTAGCGCAGGGATTCCCGGAGTCCGGCAATGGTATATTCGGTCACGCAGATGACATGGTCGGCATGGGTGATGGCAAAGCGTGTAAACGGTGATAGGGTGCGTGGCACATCAACAATCATATGGGAAAATTTGGGACGGCACTGCTTGAACAACGTGTCTGCCGCCGCTTCATTTGCGAGGATGTTTTCTTCCAGCGGTTCTTCCGTGCTTAGGATGGAAAGGCTATCGTTTACCCTTACCATCACGCGATCCACGAACAGGCCGTCAATGCGATCCGGTTTTTCCAGCGCCTCACGCAGGCCGCGTCCAGGTTCCAGATCGAGCGCCAGTGCGACGGTGCCCAGTTGTGGGTCAAAATCAAGTAATGCGGTTTTCTGCTGCAGGCGATTGGCCAGAATCCAAGCCATATTCACGCATACGGTGGTGGCGCCAACCCCGCCGCGCGAGCCAATCACCGTAATAATTTTGGCATCTTTTTTCATATTCTCCGGCTTTGTCGCCGGGGTTACGACTTCAGTGGCCTTAGCGTACGCGGCCTCGAGGGCGTCAAGCTTGAACGGCTTGAGCAGGTAGTTCGATATTCCGACTTCCACCAGCCAGCAATAAAAGCTATATTCATTGACTTTTCCCGAAACCATGACCGTGGTGCCGGGTTCGCAGACATCGGCAAGCGTGTCGAGGGAAGCGGGGACGGACTCGGCGGAAGCAATATCGACAAACAACACTTTTGGCGAAGGATTGGACTTGAGGAATGTAGCGGCGGTATTGATGTCGCCAGAATGAATGATACTTTCCGGCCAGCCATGCTTCACGGCAAGCTGTTTAAGAATGGCTATGCTCTCGCCATCGCCAGAAAACGCCATGAAAGCCGGGCTGTCTTTGCCGCTTTTGTCGGTTTTATTATCCATAACAAACCCCTGCAGCATGAAGCTACGGTTATTCTATGGTAAATTTAGCAGAAAATAGTTACTTTTTTATGAAGAAGGGAGGCATTATAGCTTCTTACATTTTTGGATTATGATGAGCTATACTAGGTATGATAATAGGTTAGTCTATCATTTTATTAGCCGGGGTGAAAGTATCTGCCTTTGCGCTTATCTTGCTCAATTGCTTCTACATGGCTTGTTCTAGGTCCTTTGGGAGCGAATTTATTGCGTGCCAGTCTTTCAGCTTTTGTAATACGCTCTATATACCCATCACGAACCAATTCTGTCATTGCTTTATCACTGGCACACAGCACATCATTCGAACCATTTTTATATGTTCCAACCCATTCTTCTTGAACGGTTTTCTCCGCTTCCTGCCTTGAGAGCTCCGGTGAGAGCCCTTGCTGTACGCCAAGTTCGGTGAAGTAGTCTATTTTTCTGATCCGTAGTGCCTCTATCACGTCCTGAAGCCTTTTTCCATCAATGGAATAGACTAATTCTCTTTCCTGGGCATCGAGAAAAGCCCTCACAGCCATACTTCCGCTGAGCCAGCCCGTTTTTATCGTTGGTACTCTCCGGGCCAGAATAACTTCCATCGCTTCTTTGCTGGCATAATATACGGGGTTTTTTTATTTCTATAATAATATAGTGCTATCCAATGAGCCTGTATCTCTTGTATTGGTAGGCCTTCTCTAATTTTTTCATCTCTTAATTTTTCAAACTCGCTAATCCATGTTCTGGATGTACCTCCATATGCATTCGCGGCTGCGAGCCCACTTATCCAGCCCTTGTCATCGTCAGGTGCCCTATCGTAGGTTTGCGCCCGCTTCTGTTTATGTTCATTGCTTATTATAGTTAATGCATTGGCATCGGTTATTAATTCAAATTGTGATACATCAATATCTGGCGGCAGTTGTTTAAACTGCCTTGTCGCCCGCGCTCGCCTTACCGCAGTTCTTGGCTCTACTCCTTCAATTACTTCAGAACAGTAAATCGGCATCATGTTAGGGTTTTCCTGATAAAGTTTTTCGGTATTTTCGTCGATAAGATTAATAACGGTTGCTATTTTGTCGGGGTTGTCTGGATCAAGGCGAAATCCGCGCCCAAAAATTTGGGTGGCTTCCACTTTGGAAAAGCGGTCAACCAGATCGATAATTATACTATCGCGTCGGCAATCATAGCCTACTTTCAGCTTGCTTGCCGATGCCAACAGCAAGATTTTGCCTTTTTCATGTAGATCAAAAATTTCATCCTCAGAATACCATTCCTTATTACCTTCCATAAGCCTGTTTACTGTGATGGGATTTTCTTCTTTATCCGTCATCATCCCCGGACGAAGAAATGCTCCCTTAATCCCTCCGTGAACGGGAGCTATCAGCTCTATGCCTTCTTCATTTAACCATCGTTTGCTTTCGGTGTACGCGCTGTCGTCCAACATATTGTTTGCAAGTCTAACAATATCGTCAGCATGCTGTCTGCCACCGCAGTAAATGGCTCCGTTCTGGCCGAAATAACGTTCGCTGCTATCTATGTCTCTGCCACGTAAATACGTTTCCAGAGCGCTCCTATTACGAGCCTCGTGATTAAGAAGGATTTGTAGTTCTTTAAGGCTTAAATTACGGCCATGCTCTTTTTTAGCAAATTCATGAAATTTTTCTTCATCAATAAGGAATTTTGTTTTCAATAATACAGGGCGAACGTCACATAGATCGCCACGCTTGATGGCTTCTTTCAAGCTAAGGTTATAATAAGGAGGAAAACGCGCGAGAATGGTTTTATCTTCCGTATATTCTGGTGTTGCAGTAACCGCAATTTGCAAACTGTCTTTGAATTTATCAACAGCTTTACCAAATCCTGAAGCGGTTGTTACGTGTGCTTCATCAAAGCAAACCAATCCATACTCATCTGGTTTATATATTTTTCTTTCGTCTTCACGGGCGTCATCACGGCTAATGGATTGATAAGTAGTAATAAGTACTTTTGGTTTGCGAGTAATATGTTTTCTTTTATGGTATTGAACGCCAATATCACTATTATTCCAATCTATTTTTTTACCTTGTTCATCATCTGCTTCAATAGTGGGAGCTATTTCTGGAAGAAATTCTGCAAAAGCCCGTGCTGTTTGTATAACAAGGCGTTCTGTAGGCACTACAATCATTATGCGTGGTGCATCAGGGTTATCTTTTGTTGCTTCTAGATAACTTTCTATTAAAGCCATAAACGTTGCAGTTTTACCTACACCTGTTGGCAAAATGATGGAGCCTTTACGTTGTCCTTTTTCTAAGCCTGCGGTATAGGCATCAAACGCTTCTCTTTGCGTACCCTCACGCAAAGCGTGAATTTTGTCATGGAAAACAAATTTGTTCCATGCAAAAGCTTTTAGTTTTATTAAAAAATCCGATTCAATTTTTAAATTGAGTGACATATAAAAAAGAGCATTATCATCGAGAAGAGGATCCCGAAGAGCCGGTCGTAGCCGGGCTAGTGACGTTTTGCTGGGTTGCCGTCAGGTATTTCTGCACGTTAACGCTTTCGCGATCGCCGTTCTGTATATTTTGCCCTTGTCCTTTATCCAGATCCGACGGGTTGGCTAGCTGCGCCTTTACATTGTTATAATAGGCACAGCCGAAATTGCTGAAATCGGTATTCTCATAATTATGTATGGAGTTGCCGCTCCAGTCAGGGCAGGAGCGGGTGGATTTCTGTTCCGGCGTGCAGCTTCCGGCAGATAGCAGAATAGCAATGAGCAGCAATGAAGATGACAAACGCATAAACTCATCCTTATTTCAGTTGATACCCGGCTGCACCATGCAGGTGTGGATTTGCCGAATCCGGACTTTCTATGCCTTCCGGCATTTCCTTGTACAGCTTGCCGAGTAGTATGCGCTCCGCATCGCTGGAAAGCAGCAGCCCCTGTGTGGGATCATGGAGGGCGTCCGCTTTGTCCACGCCGCCGACGATATAGGGAGTCACGATAATCACAAGTTCGGTCTGATTGTGCTGGAATTGGCTGGAGCGGAACAAAGCTCCCAGAACCGGCATATCACCAAGGAAGGGGAACTTGTTGATATCATTATTACGATCATTCTCTATTAATCCGGCGATAGTGAAACTCTGGCCGCTGCCCAACTCTACCGTGGTGGAGGCTTTGCGGGTCTGGAGCGCGGGGATGTTAAAGCCGGCAGTGCTTACTGCTCCGGTTTGCGAAAGGGAGCTTACTTCAGGCGCCACAGTAAGGTTGATGCGATCTTTCGATAACACCACGGGTATGAAACTCAAGCTGACGCCGAAAGGCTGGTAGGTGATGGAAACCTGCGCCGTGGAGCCGCTTCCGGTCACGGAGGGTATAGGTATCTGGCCACCAGCAAGGAAACTGGCCGTCTGGCCGGATTGCGTGGTAAGGGTGGGCTCGGCGAGCGTAGCGACCAGCCCGTTATCTTCCAGCGCATCCACCACTCCCTGGAGGCTGTTATGGGAGTCGGAGAAGGCCGCGTATAGCGAGTTGTCCGTGCCGCTGCGGTTAATGATAGTCGGCGTAGTCGGATCGGTGATGGCGCGTCCCTGCAACACACCGAAAGCAAAGTTACTGAGAGAGCTGGAAAGATTCTGCAGGCTGATGCCGAAGCGCTTCAATTCGGTGCGATCCACTTCCGCCACTTTGACCTTGAGCATGACCTGATTGGAACCCAGCGGATGCAGCATGTTCACCAGCGTCTGGCCTGATTTTACGAATGGCGCGGCAAGCTTGCGTATGTCTTCCGCCTGCAGTGGTGAATCCACATCTCCGTTCATTACCAGCGCGCCGTCAATGGACTGGAAACGGACTTTGGAATCCGGCATGATTTCCTTCACGGTCTCGTTCAGCTTGCTGAGGTTATGCGTTACGCTCACGATAGCGCGCAGTATTTCATTGTCTTTGGAATCCACCGCAAACACCGTTGTTTCCCCTACACCTTTGGCGTTGATGTATACCAGTGTTGGGGAGACTACTTGCACGTCGGCCACCGTAGGATCGGCGGCAATCACGGAAGAGGCTGGCGCGGAAAGATGTACGAGTTGGCCTTTGCTTACCTCAAGGTGATAACTGATTTCACTGGCAATAGCGGGGGAAGCGGCGCTACCTTCCGTCGCCAATGCATAATAGGGCACAGACGTAATGCAGCAAGAAATCGCCAGGGAATATATAAACTTTTTCATCGCGCTCCCGTCCCCCCATGGAAATCCAGATGTTCTGAGGCGCTGCCATGGAATACGTTGACGCTGCTTCCGGTGCCTTTATTTTCCATCAGCTTGCTGACATCACTGTTGGTGGAGTAATTGTTTTCCGCAGGCTCGCTTGCCGACGGCTTATCGCTTTGAACAGCGGCATTGGCAGGAGCATTTATCTTAGGCTTCGTGTCGGCATTCTGGGCGAGGCTGCGCAGGCTTACCGAAATACTCCCGATGCTGATGGCGACATTGATCATCTCCGCTTGCTTCGGCGAAACCTCGAGGGTGATGGTCTTGGCGACAATCGCTTTATTATCCGGGTTATTCAGCATCTGGTCGATGGCAAGCACGCGGACATCTTCTATGAAGGTTTCGCTTGCCAGCGTGCCGTCGGAAAGCTTGTGTGTCATGATGAGATCCACCCTGTCGCCGGGAAAGACAAAACCTGCATTGCCGGAGGTGGAATTGACCGCGATGGATACGGCACGCTTGCCGGGAGTAAGTACCGCAGACATGAAGCCGCCTTCACTTGCTGTAACAATAGACGCGCCGCTTAATGGCTCCCCTGCGATGATATCGCGCCGTGCCACGCCGCCATTATATTCCTCTATCTTGTGCGCATCCTGCATGATGAAGGAGGGAGACAAGTTTGCCTTTGGCCATTCCGCCCAGCCCAAATTCTTTTCCGCACGTACAAAACTGCCCGCAGCGATATCGGCAGTGGCGACAAGGATTTTAGGCCCGCTTTCCGCCACCGGAGCGGCTGCATGATGCTTCACCATTACAACTAATAGCGTTGCAATGCAGATCGCCATCACGAGTAATATGAGTGTCCGTGCGTTCATCGAACTATACTATAAAACTATAATTAAGGAATCGTTAATAGGATTACGCAGTCGAGAGGGCGGCGGAAGAAAAATAGTAAATAGAAGTGATAATTATGGTACAGTTGGCGGTCGTTATTTTATAAAATGCGAATCAAGTTTTACTGAAAACGGAATAAAAAAAGCGGCAACTTATCCTGCAATCTTTTTAAGCTTAGACACTGCAACCGGAGGAGAAAAATAATATCCTTGAAAAAGATCCACGCCTGCTTTGAGCAGCCCAAGATGGGTTTCTTCATTTTCCACGCCTTCGGCAATTAACGTGGCGCCGGATGCGTGCGCTATCGCAACCAGTTCGCCGATCGTCTGCTGTTCTCTCGCCAGCGCGGAGTGATGTACCAGATCGATATCGAGTTTGATAAAGTCCGGGCGCACGGTTTCGAGAATTTTTTTTGCCATGGCGAAGGAGGAAATATCGTCGAGTGACAATAAGTAGCCACGTGAGCGGCAGTAATCGAAAATTGCCTTCAAGTGCGAAATATCGCGCGGCGTTTCAGAATGGGTAAAATCCAGCACGATTTGTTTTGAGGGCATTCCGTTGAATCTTGCCGCATCGGAAAGGCCTTCAAGATACTTCTCTGGACGGTGGATGAACCCCGGTATGAGGTTAATGAAAAGAAAGCCGTCGAGATCGCTGGTAATGAATGTCCGGATGGCTTTCAGATGCAGGTAGCGATCGAGCATATATTCGGCGTTTAAATATTTCGCCGCTTCAATAATCTCGCCGCCACCGATGACGCGATCACCGGCTTCCATACGAGCAAACGCTTCGTAACCGAATACTTTCCCACGCTTGTCGAGCACCGGCTGCATGTAACAGACAATGCGATCGTCCAGCAGTGCATCCCCAAGCCAAAGGCTGCCGGCGATTTTGTCTATGATATCCAATGACTTTTTGGCAAAGATGAATTCCTGGGGATCCGGTTGCGAGTCACCTACCAACAGTGATACTCTCGCCGTGCCTGCCTGATCATGCTGTGTTATGATTTCACGTAGCGTTTTCCATGCCGGTTCCCATGCATTGGTGCAGCGTAGGATATAGGGATAATCTACGGAATCCAACTTTTGCATCCCATACGTTTCCAGATCTTTTGCGAACGCCGGAGTGTATTCGCAAAAAACCGCCAGCCAGTAATTCGAGGACTGATTATAGGGAAGATTGAAGGTGAACGGGATTTTTTCATCGCCCATGCGCAGCAAGCTCCTTCAGTCCAAGTAGAGTGTATAACTCGCTCACAGCCGCAATGGACTCGTTTGCCAGCGACGGATCGCGCAAATCATCTGAAGCGATTCTATCACGATAATGGTTCTCAATCCACTGGCAAAGCGTAGTGAAAAGTAAATTATCCAGTAATAAATTGCTATTAGCTGTGGCGAGTTCGGCAGGCGTCAGCGGCAGGCGCAGGCGCAGGCAGGCAGGGCCGCCGCCGTTTTTCATGCTTTCGCGCACATCGAGGTAATGCACCGCCGCGATATGCCCGTCATCTACAAGCCAGGTAAAACATGCCCTAGCTTGCGCATTTTCTTCGCATTCCTGAGGAGCAATCACTACTATTTCCCCGGAAGGAAGGCTTACCAGCTGGGAATTAAAGAAATAGGTGGAGATGGCGTTTTCCAGGGAAAGCTCTTTTTCCTTGATAAGAATGAGTTTAAAGTCATTTAAATCCTGTACATTCATCTCTTCGTAGGCGTTTTCGTGGTAGACAAAGAGATTTTTATGGCTCATCGCAATCACGTCGTTATGGAATACCCCGGCGTCAATCGCTACCGGGTTCTGGCGCAGAAAAACGGTGCGTTTCAACTTGTGCATTCCGGCGATGGTTTTGGAGGCAAGCAGGGATTGCCGCGCCGGGTATTTACGGCTGGCGCCGCCATAAACAAAAATTTCCGTCCCGTGGTTATCGTCCGGCTTGCATAAATGCATGTGATTGGCTGCGCCTTCATCGGCGAAGATGGCATGCGGGGGCAGGGGGGAATGATGAATGAAATCTCCGGACGGAAAAATCTGCTTTAAAAGGGCGGAAGTGCTGCCTACTTCAATAAAACGATGAAACTTGCTTATCAAGTTGGCAGGGGTGATATGCACCTTGCCGTCTTCGCTGTCGGCGCTTGGAGAAACCGTGGCCGCATTGGCAACCCACATGGAAGAAGCAGAATAGGCCTGATGCAGCAATTCCTTCGGTGTTTTTTCAATGCTCTCCATGCCGAGAGGACGCAGCATTCCCAAGTTCGGTCGCATCTGCGGTGGCATAACCAGTTGCGGAACGCCTAAGTCATGAACGAATTTCATTTTGCGTAGCCCTTCCAGCGCCGCCTTTTTAGGGTTGGATACCGATAAGGCATGTTTTTCAGATGCGACATTGCCGAAAGACAGGCCTGCGTAATTATGTGTCGGGCCGACAAGGCCGTCCATCTGCGCTTCAGGGAGTCGCATATCCGAAAAATCTCCAAAATATTAAGGTCATTAACGTTGTATTGAGATAAGAAAAAAATGTCAAAATTAGTTTGCGCCGCGTAGCGAGCGGAATACACATCAGGAATTACGGTTCCTGATGTGCAAGAATATGTTGATCTGACTGGCATTCTATGTTAAATACGCGCTCCGTTGTCATTAGGTTGGCGGCGAATTCACAGGCAAATCCGGGATTATTTTACTATTTTCCCATCCGGTGCATTGCTTAGGCGATGTGCTTGATTTGCCGAAGTTTAACCGGATATATAAGGAATATTTAAGACTATGGCATTGCCAAAATTCACCATGAACGAGCTGATTGAAGCTGGCGCACATTTCGGACATAAGACCAAACGCTGGAACCCTAAGATGGCTCCGTATCTCTTCGGTGTCCGTAACGGGTTGCATATTATAGACCTTCAGCAGACCGTTCCGCTGCTTCACCGCGCCATGGTCGCCGTGCGTGAGGTCGTGGCAAAGCATGGACGCGTATTGTTTGTCGGCACCAAGCGGCAGGCGGCGGATCCAATAGCGGAAAGCGCCAAGGCATGCGGCCAGTATTATATCAACCAGCGCTGGCTGGGCGGAATGCTCACCAACTGGGGCACGATTCAGGCGTCGATTAAGCGCTTGCGTAAACTGGAAGAATTATTGGCTCAGGAAGATACCGGTCTTACCAAAAAAGAACTCTTGAGCATCACCCACGAGCATGAGAAGCTCGAAAAATCGCTCGGTGGTATTAAGGATATGGGCGGTTTGCCGGATTTGATTTTTATCATTGATACCAACAAGGAAGATCTGGCGGTTAAGGAAGCAGCGCGCCTTAACATTCCGGTGATTGCTATTCTCGACAGCAACTCCTCGCCGGATTTTATTACCTATCCGGTTCCGGCCAACGACGATGCTACGCGTGCCATCAGGCTCTATTGCCAGCTGCTCTCGGATGCGGCGATTGACGGCCTGAAGGAAAGCCTTGCCAAATCCGGTAAAGATTTAGGCGAATCCGAAGAAGCGCCTTTCTCCAGGCATGCAAAAGAAGAGGCGAAGAAAACTGAGCAGGAAAAAACCGTCAAAGAAGAGGAAGCTCACGGTAAGAAGGGCAAAAAGCCTGAAAAGGCTCCCCCGGTAGTGGTCAAAAAGCAGGCAAAAGGGAAAGAGGTCGAAGCGGCAGAGAAACCGGAAGAGGCAGAGGAAGAAGAAAAATCGGCAAAGCCGGATAAAACTTCGAAGCCGTCCGCCAAGACTGCAAAAATTAAAAAAGCCGTATAAAACAGTGAGGTAACCTATGAGTGATATATCCGCCTCTATCATCAAAGACTTACGTGAGATGACCGGTGCAGGCATGATGGACTGCAAAAAGGCGCTGACCGAGACCAAGGGTGTCATACATGAGGCTGTAGACTGGCTGCGCAAAAAAGGCTTGGCTTCGGCTGCGAAAAAAGCCGGGCGTGTCGCTGCCGAAGGGTTGGTTGCCGTAAGCAGCGCAGGCAATGTTGGCGCTATTATTGAGCTGAATGCGGAAACGGATTTTGTCGCCCGTAATGATCAATTCCAGGCACTGGCAAAAAACATCGCGGATGCAGCGCTCAAAGATGGCAAGGATATTGAGCAGCTTAAGCAGGCTAAGGATACATCCGGCGTAGCGGTTTCCGAGCAGGTCGCCCAGCTCATTGGCAAGATCGGAGAAAACATGAACCTGCGCCGTAGCGCAAGGCTTGAAGTGGCAAATGGTGTCGTGGCTACCTATATCCATAGTGCCATAGCTCCGGGATTGGGTAAGATTGGCGTGCTGGTAGCCCTTGAATCCACCGGCGACAAGGCAAAGCTCGAAGCGGTCGGCAAGCAAATCGCCATGCATATTGCCGCTGCCAAGCCAGAAGCGCTGGCGGTAAGCGATGTAGCACCGGAAAGACTTGCCCGTGAACGCAATGTATTCAAGGAACAGGCGATTGCCTCCGGAAAACCGGCGGAAATTGCGGAGAAGATGGTGGAAGGCCGTGTACGTAAATATTATGAGGAAGTGGTGCTGCTTGAACAGATCTATGTGATCGATAACAAGACCAAGGTGTCTCAAGTAGTCGCCGATGCTGCAAAGACGGTAGGCGCGCCGGTAAAGCTCGTTGCTTTCGCACATTTCAAGCTGGGTGACGGCATTGAAAAGCAGGAATCGGATTTTGCTGCGGAAGTGGCTGCCACTGCGTCCGGTGCAGCGGCGTAAAGTATTATAAGGCGTATGGGACATGTATGGAGATAATCCCATACGCCAGCCGCTTTCTGGTGACGGTCTGACGCTCAATATCCAATCTATATTTGCCACTTTGCAGGGAGAAGGCCCCTATGTAGGCTGGCCAGCGATATTCATACGCTTAGGCGGCTGCAACCTCGCCTGCAGTTTTTGCGATACGGAATTTGAAAGCTTCCAGCCATTAAAGCTTGGCGATATCCTTGATACAGTCAGACGACTAACAACCAGCAACCAACGACTGATTGTCATCACCGGCGGTGAGCCGTTCCTCCAGCCGATAGAACCTTTATGCACACGCCTGCTGGAGGCCGGATTCAAGGTGCAGATTGAAACCAACGGTACGTTATACCGCGAATTGCCTGATGCAGTGGATATTGTCTGTTCACCGAAAAATACGGGCAAAGGGTATTTCCCTATAAGGCCGGATCTGCTTGCACGGGTAAATGCCTTCAAGTTCCTTATATCGGCGCAGAACACGGATTACTCCATGATTGGCGAAGTAGGGCAGGGCCAGCGCGTTCCGGTCTATGTGCAGCCGATGGATGAATATGATGCGGAGAAAAACCGTGCCAACTTACAGCATGCTACTGATCTGGCCATGGAGCATGGTTATCGTCTATGCCTGCAACTTCATAAGATTGCAGGTATTGAATGAATAAAAAAGCCGTATTGCTCTTAAGCGGGGGATTGGATTCAGCCACGGCGTTTGCCCTGGCGGAGGCGCAGGGTTTTGACGTATATGCGCTCAGTTTTCGCTATGGCCAGCGCCATGAAGTGGAGTTGGATGCTGCCAGGGCCATCGCCCAAAAAATGGGAGCAAAGGAGCATAAAATCGCCGAGATTGACCTGCGTTTATTCGGCGGCTCTGCACTCACGGCGGATATTGCCGTGCCCAAGCATAACGCTGCGCACGAAATAAGTACGGATATTCCTATTACCTATGTCCCTGCGCGCAACACGATATTCCTTTCCTTTGCGCTGGCGTGGGCGGAAGTATTAAAGGCTTACGATATTTTTATTGGCGTGAATGCAGTGGATTATAGCGGATATCCTGACTGCCGCCCGGAATTCATTTCTGCTTTTGAAGATATGGCGAATAAGGCGACGGCCTATGGTGTGGAAGCAAAACATAAAATTCGTATCCATACGCCCTTGATTCAACTTACCAAAGCCGAAATAATACGCAAAGGCATGGAACTCAGCGTGGATTATGCACTGACCATAAGCTGCTATGATCCTACGCCGGAGGGCAAAGCTTGCGGGCATTGTGACAGCTGCCTGCTGCGTGCAAAGGGGTTTCAAGAGAATAATATAAACGATCCGGCAATAAGGTAAGTGTATGAAAAAGAAATTGCAGGTGCTCGGTAAACAGACCTCAGGCCATGCCTCTCCGGAGGAAGCGGTAATTGAAACGGTCAAGAATCCCCATGCGGATACGGATTACGTGGTACGCTTTACCTGTCCGGAATTCACTTCCATCTGCCCGGTGACCGGCCAGCCGGACTTTGCCCATATGGTGATTGATTATGTTCCTGCCAAAACCATTGTGGAAAGTAAATCGCTGAAGCTGTTTATGGGATCGTTCCGCAATTACGGCGCTTTTCACGAGGACTGCACTATCACCATTGCCAAACGCCTGATACACGCAATGAAGCCGAAATGGCTGCGCATCGGCGGCTACTGGTATCCGCGCGGCGGCATCCCGATTGATATATTTTACCAATACGGCGAATTGCCAGAAGGACTATGGCTTCCCGATACCGGCGTTGCATCCTATCGTGGGCGTGGATAAAAATAAATGCTTTTGCGAGGATATGCGGAGGAGTTCTTATACGACGCCCCGCAGGGGAGGTTTCGTGGAGCGAAATTGGGGGCAGCATGCCCCCAATAAGATCATTTCAAATGCAGTGCGCAAATCAGGGTAAATAACCGGCGCGCCGTTTCGTAGTCCATCTCCAACGTTTCGGCAGTCATGCTTGCAAGCAAATCCGCGCCTTCATTGTGCAGCCCGCGCCTGCTCATATCTATGGCCTCGATGCGTTGCAGGTTCCCAGTTTTTATAGCGTCGAAATAACTCTCGCAGATGAGGAAATAATCGCGGATAAGGCTGCGGAAGGGCGCAATGGTGATAGGGATGGCAACCGGTTTGGCAACAGATGGCGACGTTGCCGAAAACACGATACGGTTTTTGCTTGCGCTTAGGGCAATATCATACGGCCCTTGCATCTGTATGCCGTCTTTTTTCTTAATGGAAAAATGATTCCACTCGATAAGATCATTGACCGCGACACTGCGCTCGTGATCGATTTCCTTGCTGCGTCCGGCAATGCTTGCCTCATCCAGCGATATGGAGGCTATGTACTGTGTCATAACCGTAGCGTTAGGGATAATTCGTGTGCGGCTAAGCCCTCTGTTTTTGCCAGCAGGGCGGCATCCCTGCCGATTTTTCTCACCGATGTTGCATCACAGCCGATAAGGGAAGTACGTTTCAGGAAGTCATATACCGACAAACCAGAGGAAAAACGAGCCGTTGCGAATGTGGGCAGCACGTGCGAAGGGCCGGCGATATAATCGCCAATGGCTTCAGGCGTATAACGGCCCAGGAATATTGCTCCGGCATGGCGGACATGCTTGGTAAGTGTATCCGGACTTGCAACCGCAAGTTCCAGATGCTCCGGCGCAATACGGTTGATGATTTCCGGTGCTTCCTGCAGTTTCTTTACTATAATGATCGCGCCATAATTATTCCATGAAGTGCGGCTTATCTCATGACGGGGCAACGTATGCAGAATATGTTCAATCGTTTTTTCCACCTCGGCGGCAAATTGCTTATCGTCCGTAATCAGGATCGATTGTGACAGCACGTCATGTTCCGCCTGTGACATCAAATCGGCGGCAATCCATTCCGGCTTGTTCTTATTATCGGCGACTATGAGGATTTCTGACGGGCCTGCGATCATATCAATGCCGACCTTGCCGAATACCTGCCGCTTGGCTTCCGCGACATAGGCGTTACCCGGCCCTACGATTTTATCTACCGGCGCGATGGTTTGTGTCCCATAGGCCAGTGCTGCTACCGCCTGCGCCCCCCCTATCCGGTATATCTCCTCCACTCCGGCGATATCGGCGGCGGCCAGTACAGCGGGATTAATTTTGCCATCCGGCGTTGGCACTACCATTACTAGGCGCTTCACTGCGGCAACCTGGGCAGGAATTGCATTCACCAGCACGGAACTAGGGTAAGATGCCGTTCCGCCAGGCACATAAAGCCCCACTGCATCTATAGCGTTCCAACGCCAACCGAGCGTTATACCTTGTGCATCCTTATAGCGCAGGTCTTTCGGCAATTGTTTCTTATGGTAACTGCGGATGCGCTTTGCCGCATGTTCCAGCGCGGAAACGACTGCCTTGCTACAGGCCTTGCGGGCTTTTGTAATTTCTGCCTTGCTTATGCGTAGTTCACCTGAAGAAAGCCGGATACGATCAAATCTCTCCGTAAGCGCGATGACCGCCTTATCGCCTTCCGTTCTTACCTGCGCGATAATCTTTCTAGCCACCTCTGTTACATCCTGTTCGCTGGTTTGGCGCAGGTTCAGGAATGTATGGAATTTTTCTTGAAAACCCTTTTCTGAATTATCGAGTTTCGTGACCATTTACCGCGTCCTTGAATTTCTTTATCCATGTATTCAGCTGCTCGCTGCGTGTTTTGAAGGCTGTCCGGTTGACAATCAGGCGCGAGGATACGTCCATGATTTTTTCAATCTCCACCAATCCATTGGCTTTGAGCGTCGCGCCGCTGCTCACCAGATCCACGATATGGCGGCATAGCCCGAGTTTTGGCGCCAGTTCCATGGCGCCGGAGAGTTTGATGCATTCAGCCTGGATACCGCGATTGGCGAAATACTGGCTGGTGATATGCGGATATTTGGTGGCAATGCGAACGTGACTCCATCGCGAAGGATCATCGGTTCTTACGCTTTTGGCGAGTTCTGCCACAGACAGGCGGCATTTTCCTATGCCCAAATCCAGCGGGGCATAGACATCGGGAAAATCAAATTCATCCAGCACGTCGCTGCCTGCCACGCCCAGATGCGCCGCTCCGAAGGCGACGAAAGTAGCCACGTCAAAACTGCGGATGCGAATGATGGAAAGCTCGGGATTATTGGTAGAAAATTGTAGTTTGCGGCTGCTTTCATTGAAAAAATCTGCTTCCGGAATAATGCCCGCGCACGTAAGCAGGGGGTCTAGTTCCTGAAGAATCCGGCCCTTGGGGACTGCTAATGTAAGAGATGTGTTGCTCATGCGTGAATACGTTCAATATCCGCGCCGCAGGCGGAGAGTTTTTCTTCCAGCCGTTCATATCCGCGATCCAGATGATAGACGCGATTAATGACGGTGATATTTTTGGCGGCAAGTGCGGCAATTACCAGTGAAACTGAGGCACGAAGGTCGGTGGCCATCACTTCCGCGCCGGTGAGGCTTTTTACGCCGCGTATCATAGCGGAGGCGCTGTGGACGTTGATTCTTGCCCCCATGCGTGAAAGTTCTGGAACATGCATGAAACGGTTTTCAAAAATCGTCTCTGTAATCATGGATGCGCCTTTGGCAACGGTCATGAGCGCCATCATCTGCGCCTGCATGTCTGTGGGGAATCCAGGAAAGGGTTGTGTCATAACATCCACACCCAGCAGTCCATTCCTGCGGTTTACCCGGACGCCTTCTGCAGTGGGGGTAATATCAACCCCGGCTTCAGAGAATTTTTCCGCGACCGTTCCCAGAATATGGACATCAATGCCACGCAGTTCGATATCGCCACCGGTAATGGCGGCAGCGGCGGCATAACTTCCGGCTTCAATGCGATCGGCAATCACCCGGTGTTCCGTCCCCTTCAATTGTTCTATGCCGCGCACAACGAGCGTATCGCTGCCTATGCCCTGAATATCCGCGCCCATTTTTACCAGGCAATGCGCAAGATCGGATACTTCCGGCTCACGGGCAGCGTTGCGTAGTGTGGTTTCCCCCTCGGCAAGTACCGCTGCCATCAGGATGTTTTCTGTTCCGGTTACGGTCACAGTGTCGAATGTAATCTCCGCGCCGCGCAGCCTGCCTTTGACATAAGCATGGATATAGCCATCGGACAGCTCAATCAGCGCGCCCATCTGTTCCAGCGCTTTCAGGTGCAGATCAATAGGACGTGTGCCGATGGCGCAGCCGCCTGGCAGCGACACTTTCGCCTGCCCAAAACGCGCAAGTAGGGGGCCAAGCACCAACACGGAGGCGCGCATTGTGCGCACGAGATTGTAAGGTGCAGTGAAATTGTTGATATTCCGGGCATTTAACGTAAGGGTGCGCCCGTTACTGGAATGAGAGGCTGGTTTTTCATCCATATGCAACGTGACGCCATGCTGGACCATCAGGTTGGCCATGGTCACCACATCGGCCAGGTAGGGAATATTGGAAAGCGTCAATTTTCCTTCCGTCAGCAGTGAAGCGGCCATTAGCGGCAGCGCTGCATTCTTTGCTCCGCTTATCGAAATAATGCCTTTAAGCGCCTTGCCGCCGCGTATGCGTATTTTATCCATTACAGTTCCTGAAGAAATCTATTGGAATATGTATAGATAACCAGTGGGAGTCAATCAAATTACTTCTTGTTAATTCTTTCCCGGAATGCCCTTGCGCGCCAGCGCGTCCGCCCGTTCATTCATCGGATCCCCGTTATGCCCTTTTACCCAGTGCCATTTTATGTCATGTTTTGCGGCGGCTTCCTCTAGCATCTGCCATAGATCCGTGTTCTTGACCGGTTTTTTGTCGGCAGTTTTCCAGCCGCGCCTTTTCCAGTCGGAAATCCAGGTGGTGATGCCATTGCGGACGTAATTACTGTCGGTATATAAAGCCACCCGGCATTTTTTCTTCAGCGCGGAAAGTGCCTGAATTGCCGCCATAAGCTCCATGCGGTTATTGGTGGTGTTCTTCTCCCCGCCGGACAAATCCTTTTCCCGGCCTCCTGCAATGAGTACGGCTCCCCAGCCGCCAGGCCCGGGATTGCCCGAACATGCGCCGTCCGTATAAATAGTAACATGAGTGATTTGATCCATATCGGAATTTACAGTGTTTTGCATAATTATTAAGGGATCTTTCCAGCTTTCAGCATGTCTATGATAGGACTCTATTCTTGTCTATAAAAACCGGTTTCATGCTCACCTGCTTAATTCTCAAAAATCAGCAGAAGGTATGCGGCGAACAGAATCAAGTGCACCAATCCTTGCAGTACATTAGTGCGGCCGCTTGCGAAAGTCACAATGCTTACCGTAAGCGTAAGCAGGAGCATCACGGTGTCGGTGTGCTGCAGGCCCAGGACGATGCTTTGTCCGCTGAAGCTGCTGACTGCCAGTATGGCAGGAATGGTGAGGCCAATCGTGGAAAGCACCGAGCCAAGGAATATATTTACGGCACGTTGCAAGCGGTTGGCGATGGCTGCGCGGATAGCGCCGAGGGCTTCCGGAGTTGCCACCAGCAGGGCGATGGTGATGCCGCCGAGCTTTCCTGGGACGTGAAGTGTATCAATCAGGTAATCGAGCGGTTTGGAAAATTGTTCCGCCAGGAAGATGACCGGAACCATATATATTGCAAGCAGTATGGCATGATATGCAAGCGGATGCGGTGTGGTTGGAGTATTATGTTCCGTCTCGTCACCGAAATGGAAGTATCCGCGGTGGCGACCGGTCTGCATCACGAGGAAAGCGCCATAGAGACTGAGGAAAATGATCGCCAGAAATGTCTCCTGCAAGGCGGATAACTTAGGACCTGGTGTGGTCAGGGTATAATTGGGCAGTATAAGGCTCAGCACGGCCAGAGGTATGATCACACAGAGATAGGTATTCGCCCCCTGGAGATTATAGTATTGTTCCCTGTGCCGCCATGCGCCGATGAGCAGGGAAAAGCCTACCATGCCGTTGAGGACGATCATGATGACGGAAAATAACGTGTCACGCGCCATAGCGGGGTTGTCGCCGTGTGTCATGACGGCGGAGATGCTCATGACCTCGATGGAGGTGACTGCAAGCGTGAGTATGAGTGTTCCGTACGGCTCCCCTAGTCGGATGGCCAGATGGTCGGCATGGCGGACGACGGACAGCGCGGCTCCAAGAATGACAGCAAACAGCCAGATAGACAGGATTCCCAGCCAGTAAGGATTGGCGAGATGCTCAGATAATGTATCGTCGAAAAAGAATATAAGGCTGGTTCCCAGGCTGATGCCGAGCAGCCACTCCTTTCTGGTAAACATTACGAGCCGGTGTATCATCACTGTCTATCCAGCATTTATTCTTTATGGTATTTGCATAATAGTGCGCATTTGATTGTAATCAAGTTAGTGTTGTCAAAGATAGTGTACGGCGCATGCAACTAAAGGAGGCAGCCTATGTTATTTACCAAAGCCGCCATGACGGCTGATACGGGGACGCTGAGCATGCGTCTGGAAGAAGAACTGCGCAATCACAAAGCAAAGTATATTATTCAGGGGCTGATATTTGTCATCGCGGGGGTGCTGGCGGCTTCCATGCCCGCCGCTACGGCGCTGAATGTGGAACTGCTGGTGGGAGCGATCCTGCTGCTTACCGGTATTTTACAGATGGCGCTGACCATACGTTCGCGCATGCACTGGTGGTCGGCATTATCTGCGTTCCTCTCGATTGGCATAGGAGTCCTGATGTTGTGGAAGCCATTTCCGGTACTGCTGGCTTTTGTAACACTGCTTGCCCTTTTCATGACGCTGGAGGGCATATTCGAGCTGTTCCTTGCGTTCCAGTTCCGTCCATTGCGTAACTGGAACTGGATGCTATTTTCAGCCGTTATCACCCTGGTGCTTGCTGCGATACTCTGGATAGGGTTTCCGGCCTTTGATATATTGTATCTGGGATGGGTGATTGCGGCTAACCTTTTACTCTATGGATTGTCGCTGTTGATGCTGGTGTGGAGGGTAGGGGCCTGAGGTGTGTGTAAAACGCCTGCGTTAGCCGTCATACCGCGGCAAAGACCGCGGTATCTATTCGTCATTCTGGTAGTGGCCTTTTTCCGGCTGGGGCTGCCATTTGTGGGACTTGGCGCGCGCATCGTCAATCTCGCTCTGTGTCATGCTCCAGGCTTCATCATTACGCAGGCTGAATGCCTCGCTGCTGCCGTTTTTGGTGGCCAGATCGAACCACATATAGGACAGCACCTTGTCCATCTGCATGCCGTTGCCGCCGCGATACACAAACCCCATGGCGATCTGCCCATCCACATATCCCTGCATGGCGGAGCGATAGTACCATTTGGCGGCTTCTTTTTCGCTTTGCACGACGCCTTCGCCTTTTAAATATGCTTCCCCCAGATCATACTGGGCTTCGGGATCGCCCTTGTCCGCCTGGACGCGCAGCCGGGCAATATCGGCGCTATCCAGATTCCCGTCACTGTCATATGCAAATGCACCTGCAGGACATAAAGAATACAGAATCACTAATAAAAGGGTGGCGATAATAAACCTCATTCGGACTCTCCGTATTGTTTGGGGGGCGGTTGTGGTTTCCATTCATCGGATTTCTTACGGGCTTCTTCTATTTCATGCAGTGTCATGGACCATGCAAGCTCATTGCGCATCCACAAGGCACGATCATCGCCGTTTTTTGTCGCAAGATCAAGCCACATGTAGGACTGCACCTTATCCATGGGAATCCCGCCGCCGCCGCGATAGACGAATCCCATGGCAATCTGCGCATCCGGATAATCCTGCATGGCGGAGCGGTAGTACCACTTGGCGGCTTCTTTTTCGCTTTGCACGACGCCTTCACCCTTTAAATACGCTTCTGCGAGATCATACTGCGCCTCAGGGTCTCCCTTTTCCGCCTGGATACGCAGGTTGGCGATATAGTCTGGTTTGGTGAATTCAGTATCATAGGCATCATAAGCAAAAGAAAGTACCGGGAATGCCTGCATAGCGATGGACAGTGCAGCAAAATAAATGCAAAATCTTTTCATATAATAAATTATATGGTGTTTATAAATAATGTAAATATGATAGAATCATCATAGCTGGAGAGCATGTGCAGTTTGTTGCATTATTACTTATACTGATAAGTTTTCCTGCCTTTGCCGAACAGCAAGGCTTTGATGACTGGCTTGCCGATCTGAAGCGCGAGGCGCTTTCCCGCGGTATTGATGCAGAAGTGGTGGATGATGCCTTTGATAAGGTGGATGAGCCATCTGGCGATATAGTGGCGCTGGATCATAAACAGCCGGAACATACCCAGACATTTACGGAATATTCAGAAGGCGTTTTGACTGCAAGGCGGATAAAGGCGGCTAAGGAAGCCTATTATAAGCACAGGAAAATATTAAAAAGAGTTGAAGCAAAATATCATGTGCCCGCGCCTATATTAATTGCCCTCTGGTCTGTAGAGAGCAATTTAGGGGAACATCAGGGGGATTATTCGGTTATAGAATCACTGGCAACCCTGGCGTATGATGGTAGGCGTAGCCAGTTTTTCCGTGGGCAGTTATTTGACGCCCTCCGGATTCTACAGGACGAGGATATGAGCGCGGATGAATTGACCGGATCCTGGGCGGGCGCAATGGGCCAGACACAGTTCATGCCCTCCAACTTTCTAAAATTTGCCGTGGATTTCGATGGCGAAGGCAAAAGGGATATCTGGAATAATGATGCCGACGCGCTTGCCTCCATTGCCAATTACCTGCACAGCAAAGGGTGGAACCATAAAGCAGGATGGGGAATGGCAGTCGCCCTGCCGGATTCTGAAGATGTGGAAGCCCTACGGCTGGAAAAAAGCGAGCATACGCTTAAGGAGTGGAATAAGCGTGGTTTCCGGCAGGTAAATGGCAAGCGCTTGCCCAGAACCGCTACGCGGGCGCATCTGGTCGTTCCGGACGATGCGGTATCCACGGCGTATCTTGCATTCCCCAATTACAATATTCTCATGGACTGGAACCATTCGATATACTTTGCCACTACTGTTGGCCTGCTTGCGGATGCGGTAGGGAAAAAATAACGATGCAACATGGAAAGTCCTATATCTGTGTATCCTTGCTGCTTCTTTTATTTCTTTCCGCCTGCGGAACTTCATCTCCTCCCTATCAGGGCATTAAAATCGGGAAGCCATATGTGGTAGCCGGGCATGTATATGTGCCAAGATACACTCCTGATTATGATGAGACCGGTATTGCCTCTTGGTACGGGCCGGGATTCCATGGTGGGCATACGGCAAGCGGTGAGCGCTATGATCAGAACGACATTACCGCGGCGCACAGGACATTGCCGTTGCCTTCGCTGGTGCGTGTAACTAACCTTGATAATGGCAGGAGCGCGATTATCCGCATTAATGACCGCGGCCCGTTCGCCCACGGCAGGATTATTGACCTTTCACGCGGAGCGGCGGAAAAGCTTGGGGTATTGCGAACCGGCACGGCGAAAGTCCGGGTGCAGTTCCTCGATAAGGAAACCCGTGAATATGTCAGCAACCTGCCCAATGGCGCCGCATCGCTTGCTGCGCTCGATCGTTACCGCGAGTTGCAGGCGACAAAGCCTGAGGTGACAGAGCAGGCTGCGCCTGAGATATTCCCGCCTACACAATTGGGTGATGTCGAGCCGTTGCCTTTTGTTGCCCCCCAGCCTGTGCTGGAGGGAAATGATCATGTAAACAGCGAGTATTACAGTGCGCCTTCGCCAGTTGCGGCTAATCCGCAGGTGGCAGTGGAAACTGCAAATATGAAGATACAGCCTGCGCTTCGTCCGATGGAAATCTCGCAACAATCTGTGAAGCGGAACGGGTATTATGTGCAGGTAGGCACATTCGGCGTAAAGGATAATGCCTACCGGCTGGCGAAACAAATGCTGGAGGTGAGCAATGCCCAGGTCGTGGAGAACAGAATCAAGACGAGGATGTTCTATTGCGTGCTGGCCGGTCCTTATAATTCGCGTACCGATGCCGACACTATTATTAGCAGGCTTGCTGGGATGGGAATTCGGGATGCGAAGGTAATGAAATTGTAGCCTAAAATAATGGAGAGTCTATGCCCACTTTTTTAATTGCGTTTCTTATTACCATTGGAACGGCGGCGTTATGTGATATTATTCTCTCATTGCTTGCCGTCCCGAAAGAAATTGCTATCGCCATGTCTGGGTCCATTTTTGGATCCTTGCCTTTTCTGAAAGAGGCGATGGATAGGTGGCAGGAGAAAAGAACCAAGGCAGGTTCTCCCATTCTTTCCTATGAGGGCTATGGCATTTCGTTCTGGCGCACGCTCGTGTACGCGTATGCTTTATTTTTTTCCAGTATGGAGTTGGTAGGTGTGGCAGGGGGAATATCGGCTGCGATTGATTCCGAAGCATCTTTTGGGAATTTTATGGAACATGCAGCGCTCATGACTATTGTAATTGCATACCCGCTGACATTTTTAATTGCGCGCTGGATGGGTAGAAGAAATATATCCCATGGCGCGTGGGCTACCCTTATAGCAGTACTGCTTGCTTTCCTTACGGATACTATGTTGCCGTACTTATTGGGAGATTCAGGCTTCTCGCATGCTTGGGAAGCATTGGTAGGGAACACAAGAATGGAGTTTATAAAGTTCCGGTTACTGGGAGCCATACCCTTTGTTATTATTGCATGGATAGGCTTTTTTTGGGGGCGGAGGCAGCAATTATCTGGGTACATATCCTACCTGTTCCGGCAAGTATCACCGGAAGCGCGTGCTACGATAGTGGATCTTGTATATCAAGAAGCAAAGCTGCGGGTGAGCGTATCTTAATATAGTAAGATACCATGGGGCTTGCCCCATGGAGGTTCACGTCTTTCTAAATTCCCCTATTACTCACTTGCCCAAATTCCAATACATATCCGTTATTCCGGCGAAAGCCGGAATCTCAGGCTTCCTCCATGAGATACCGCTGTCAAGCAGCGGTATGACGGTGTCTTTTTATTTAGAAGAATGAGTATAGTTTGCTCCGCCAAATCGGGAAATGGCGAAACAAGGCTCATATTTAGAATAATTGAATTGCAATTCCCACGCTTGTTCCCTGCGGTTCAGAAGAAAAAAGGATGCCGTTACTGTGCTTCCAGTTCGAAGCGGTAATTTTCAATAACCGTATTGGCCAGCAGCTTTTTGCACATGGCGTCAATGGCATCATGGGCTTTCTGCGGATTCTTTTCCTTTAATTCCACTTCGATATACTTGCCCTGGCGCACGTTTTCGACACCGTCAAAACCGAGATGGCCTAGCGCACTGGAAATCGCTTTTCCTTGTGGATCGAGCACGCCATTTTTTAACGTAATGTGGATTTTGGCTTTCATAATTTTTGGGGGAGGAGGGAATAGGGAATAGAAAAAGGGTAAGTTTTAAAATTTATTCCCTAGTCCCTCACCCCCTATTTCCCTTTCTTCCTTGTCTTCGCTATTTTTTTGACTTCTTCCTTCACTTCATTGCCGGGGAGCACACCAAGCCGGTGGGCGACTTCGCGGTAGGCTTCTTCCACTTTGCCCAAATCGCGGCGGAAGCGGTCCTTGTCCATTTTTTCGCCGGTTTTTATGTCCCACAGGCGGCAGCAGTCCGGGCTGATTTCGTCCGCGAGTATGATCTGCACCGTATTGCCTTCATAGAAACGGCCAAATTCGATTTTAAAATCGACGAGCTTGATCCCGACGCCCAGGAAAAGGCCACTCAGGAAGTCATTGATACGCAGCGCCATGGAGGTAATATCTTCCAATTCATTCGGCTGCGCCCACTGGAAGGCGATGACAATCTCCGGTGCGACAATAGGATCGCCCAGTTTATCGTTTTTGAGGCAGAATTCGATGATGGGGTAGGGGAGCTGCGCGCCTTCCTCTACGCCGAAGCGGGTAGAAAAGCTACCTGCCGCCACGTTGCGGACGATCACTTCCAGCGGGACAATCTCCACTGCTTTAACCAGCTGTTCGCGCATATTGAGCGTGCGGATGAAATGCGTCGGGATGCCAATCTCCTGAAGGCGTAGCATGATATATTCGGAAATACGGTTATTAATAACCCCTTTCCCGTTGATTACTCCCTTCTTGGCATTATTGAATGCGGTGGCGTCATCCTTAAAATGCTGGATGAGCGTACCCGGCTCTGGCCCTTCAAAAAGCTGCTTGGCTTTGCCTTCGTAAATCGGTGTTCTGCGGTTCATGGTTCTACTTGCGATTCGTTTGGATGGCATGTAAAGGTCTTTCATAATATTGGCAACTGAAAAAGAAGGAAGAAAAATATGACCGCCTTTGATAATAAGGAAAAAGCCGAAGAAAACAAGTATGCGCATGACAAGGAGTTGGAATTCCGGATTTATGCCAAATATCATGGGCTTCTGGCTGCTTGGGTTGCCAAAAAAGCTGGATTGGACACGGAACGTGCTGAGAAATATAAAAATACTCTGATAACGGGCGGATTGGGAAAGAACGATCCAGAGGCGCTGCTTCATAAGATAAAGCAGGATCTGGAGGCAAAAAACGTGCATCTGAGTGAACACCAGATACGTGAGGAAATGCACCATAGCATGCAGGCGGCCCAAAAGCAGGTGAAGGGTTCATGATTTTGTAATAATCCTGTGGTATTATACGCTTAAAAGGAATAACTATGAAAAAGTTTACTATTCCCTGCGATTTCAGCGGTCAGAAGGCTCCATTTAATATTTATGTAGGCGAACCGGATCCCAATAAGCATCCACTGCAGAACCAGGCGCACTGGCTGGCCACCGAGCGCGGCGGCACCATTCCGCCGGAAGTCATGGATAGCTTCCAGAAGCTGCACGATATTTCCAAGGAGAACGGCGTTTCCTTCGAAGAGCTTTGCGTCTATGCGCTGGGTACCGCTTCCGGCAGCGGTGGTACAAAGGCGGCTTAAGATATGGGAATTACCATTACGCATATTGCTGATGAACTGGAACAGCTTGTCCGGCATTTTAACTCACTGGATTCGTTAAGCCAGGCAAGCAAGGAAGAGGCGGTTGGGCATGCCCGTGATATTCTGGAGAGGCTGCGTTTTAAAAAAGATGACGAAGAGAGTGACGAACAGTTGCTGGATAAGGATGAGGCTAATCGTAAAATAGCCGAAGATTTGCTGGAGGTTGCCAAGGCCTTTTTTGGGCTTGTAAAATGGGCGATAAGGAACGATCCGGAAAAGGCAATAGAGAAGCAAATTTCCCCGGTGTTTGAGAAAACGCATGATGCGCTGGGAAAAGCGACCTATAAGGTGCGTATTGAGGTAATAAACCAACTTATAAAACAGGGAAAAGCAGCAGAAGCCGCGTTCATGCGGGCGCAGCTTGAAGTACGGACACCGGAAAAATTTAAAGCACATTCTTTACCGTTATCTCAGTTGCTTGAAGTGATGGAGGAAGGGCTTACCCAGGCGGAGTTGATCGAAAAACGCATTGCTGCTGGGTTGCAGGCGCAGCAATGGCAGAATCTTCCACCCCCGCCTCTTGCGCCGAAAAAGAGCGAGCTTAAGGATAAGCTGGATATAAAGGATAAGATAAAGGCGGCGCTGTTTAGCGAGCATCATACGGTGCTGGTGTCGCAGGTATCGAGCGTGAGTGAAGCGGCCCTGATTCCGGCAGCGCAGCAAATCAATGATCTGCCCGATCCGCTGATACATCATGGCGTGAGCTATAAGGTGGCAGCGGTAAGCAAGGAAGAGTTAGTGCATCCGGCTAAACAAGTGAACGAAGAATCCGAAAAGCAACAGGATTCGGCAAGAAGCCTATTGAATAAATAGCTGTTTTCACTTAGCTTGCCTGCCATGGAAAAAAAGAAATATTACCCCGATATTGAGGCCAGTCCTGATTTCCCTGCCATTGAGGAAAAAATACTGGATTACTGGCAGCAGGAGCAGGTATTCGCTGCGTCCGTAAAGGAGAGGCCTGCCAAGCAATCCGGCAAAAGCAATGAATTCATCTTTTATGACGGCCCACCCTTTGCCAATGGCCTGCCGCACTACGGCCATCTGCTTACCGGTTTTGTGAAAGATGTCTTTGCGCGTTATCAGGCCATGCGCGGCAAAAGGGTAGAGCGCCGCTTTGGCTGGGATTGTCATGGTCTGCCCGCGGAAATGGGAGCGGAAAAGGATCTGGGGATTTCAGGCCGTCAGGCGATTGTGAAATACGGCATCGGCAAGTTCAATGATTACTGCCAGACCGCAGTGATGAAATATACCCATGAATGGGAATATTATGTGACCCGTCAGGCGCGCTGGGTGGATTTCAAAAATGACTACAAGACGATGGACAAAAACTACATGGAGTCCGTCATCTGGGCGTTCAAGCAGCTTTATGACAAGGGGCTGGTCTATGAAGCTTACCGGGTCATGCCCTATAGCTGGGCGGCTGAAACGCCTTTGTCTAACTTTGAAACCAAGCTCGATAACTCCTATCGCGACAGGGTGGATAAGGCGATTACGGTGGCGTTTGAGTTGAATACCCCGCCGCATGGCGCGCCTGAGGCCAAAAAATATTATGTCCTTGCCTGGACGACTACGCCCTGGACCCTGCCGAGCAATCTGGCGTTGGCGGTGAACAAGGAAATTGAATATGCCATTGCCCGGAGCGAGAATGGGCATGTATATATACTGGCGCAGAAAATGGTGCCGGCTTTGGCTAAGGAATTAAAGCTGGTGCTGGAGGAAGGGGTAAGCCCTCCGGTGATTGCCGGTGAATATTTGCTGGGGCTTTCCTATCATCCGCTTTTCCCGTATTTTGCCAATCATAAGCATGCGTTCCGCATTCTGGACGGTAGCGGATTTGTCACGGATTCGGATGGCACGGGCGTGGTGCATATGGCGCCGGGATTCGGCGAGGACGACCAGAAGGTATGCGAGGCGAGCGGCATTGAGCTTGTCTGCCCGGTCGATCATGCCGGGCGGTTCACCAATGATATCGCCGATCTGCCGGACCTATCCCTCAAAGGCATGAATGTTATTGAGGAGAATGTCGAAAAATTACGGTTCGGCGAAGCGAATGAACGCATCATTGACTGGCTCAAGCGGCATGGCCATCTGATAAAACAGGAACAGATTACCCATAGCTACCCGCATTGCTGGCGTACCGACAAGCCGCTGATTTACCGCGCCATGCCGAGCTGGTATGTCGAGGTGACCAAGTTTCGTGACCGTGCAGCAGAGCTTAACCGGCAGATTAACTGGATTCCCGAGCATATCCGCGACGGCCAGATGGGGCATATGCTGGCGACCGCGCCGGACTGGTCCATTTCGCGTAACCGTTTCTGGGGAACACCGATCCCGGTATGGAGAAGCAAGTCAGGCAAGATAAAAGTATTCGGCTCCATCGCGGAGCTGGAGAAGGCCAGTGGCCAGAAGATTGACAACCTGCACCGCCCGTTCATTGATGACATCATCATCCGGGAAGGCAGTGAAGAATATAAACGCGTGGAAGACGTGTTCGACTGCTGGTTTGAATCCGGCTCCATGCCTTTCGCGCAGGTGCATTACCCCTTTGAAAATAAGGAGTGGTTCGAGCACCATTTCCCGGCGGATTTCATTACCGAATATGTCGGCCAGACGCGCGGCTGGTTCAATACGCTTATCATGCTCTCTACAGCATTATTTGACAAGCCGCCGTTTAAGAACTGCATCTGCCACGGCGTGGTGCTCGACTCCGAGACCGGGCTTAAATATTCCAAACGCTTGAAGAATTATAGAGACCCGAAGGCAGTCATGGACAAGTTCGGCGCGGATGCGCTGCGCTGGTTGATGATGGCGTCGCCGGTCATGCGCGGATTGGATATGAGCGTCGATCCGGAAGGCAAGTTCATTCGCGATGTCGTGCGCCTCGCCATCAAGCCGATCTGGAATGCGTATAATTTCTTCTGCCTCTATGCCAATGCGGACGGGGTGAAGGCAACTCCCTATTTAGAAGCGAATGAGCTTTATCTTCCATCTGAATATATAGAGAAACATGGGAACGTTTTTGAAGGAGCAGAAGCAGTAAAAGCGGTACAAAATACAAAGCCATCACATTCTATAAATGAGATGGATCGCTATATTCTGGCGAAGTGCAGGCATGCGGTAGAAGCCATCCAAAATTCGCTTGATGCATATGATACGCCAGCCGCGACTGAAACAAGCTTACAATTTTTTGAATTACTCAATAACTGGTATATCCGCCGTAGCAAGGAGCGCTTCTGGCGAGAAGAAAAAGATGACGACAAGCAAGCGGCTTATAATACGCTTTATACTGTTTTGCACATCATGTGCCGTGCTGTTGCTCCTCTATTGCCATTGACGAGTGAAGAAATATATCGAGGACTTACAGAAGAAGGAAGTGTGCATCTTGCTGGATATCCTGATGTGCGGCATTTGGAAATCAATGAGCATTTGATGCATGATATGGATGCGACGAAAGATATATGTAATGCCGCTCTTGCTGTACGTAGTGCAAAAAATTTACGTGTGCGGCTTCCTCTTGCCGCGCTTACGATTGTGGCTCGAACAACTTCCGGATATAAAGATATTATTCGTGATGAAGTAAATGTAAAAAATGTTAATTTTAATGGTGATGTAGATAAATACGCTACTTTCAAACTTCAAATCAATTTCCCTGTGCTTGGAAAGCGCCTGCCGGATAAAATAAAGCAAATCATTCCGGCTTCTAAAAAAGGCGACTGGAAGCAGCTGCCGGATGGTAGGATTGAGATAGCAGGTGAGATATTGGAAAAGACCGAGTTCACCCTTCTTCTCGAACCGAAGGCGGAATATAAGGATCGTGCCCAGCCCCTTTCGACTAATGATGCGCTGGTGATACTGGATACCACGATTACCCCGGAACTGGAAGCGGAAGGCTATGCGCGGGATATGGTGCGGCTTATCCAGCAGGCGCGTAAGGATGCGGGGCTGCATGTGGCGGATCGCATCAACTTACGACTGGTGGTTTCCGATAAACTGGCTTTCGCGCTTGCTTCCCATAAGAATTATATTGCAGAACAGGTACTGGCGGCAACGCTGGTGCAAGGGGATATAAACGGTGCTGCGTTTGTCGCGAATGAAACGATTGAAGAACAGAAAGTGACTATTGGCATTACGGTGGTAGCGGCATGACGCAGCAGCGTACCAGTATAGGGGTTATCAGCGCCGGGGCGTGGGGAACGGCGCTGGCCATTGCGGCAAACCGGGCAGGGAGCGAGGTCATGCTCTATACTCCCAACCCGAATGTGCTGGATTCCATCACCCGCAAGCGTACCAATGACGTCTATCTGCCGGATGTTTTCATTAATCCGGATATTGCCATCAGCGATAGTCTGGCGCAGGCCTGCGCACGCGATATTATCATCCTGAGCGTGCCCTCCCAGCACTTGCGTTCGGTATGTATCAGTATTTCCGATCAACTTGATCCAAGCGTGCCGGTGGTGATTGCGACTAAGGGTATTGAGCGCGGCAGCCTTGCCCTCATGAGTGAGGTGGTTGCGTCCGTTTTGCCCCAGAATCCTATTGCAATCTTAAGCGGTCCGAATTTTGCTGTCGAGGTGGCAAACGGCCTGCCCACCGCGACCACCATTGCGTGCCAGGATGCTACGGTTGCCAACCGGGTTATTTATGCCATCGGCGGTAAATATTTTCGCCCCTACCATAGCGAGGATATTATCGGTACGCAGGTAGGCGGCTCGGTTAAGAATGTCATTGCCATTGGGTGCGGTATCGCCATCGGGCGCGGGCTGGGTGAAAACGCAAGGGCGGCGCTTATCACGCGTGGCATTACGGAGATGGCGCGTTTGTGCCTTGCAAAAGGCGGCAGGCAGGAAACCCTGATGGGATTTTCCGGCTTTGGCGATCTGGTGCTCACCTGCGGGAGTTCGATATCGCGCAATATGTCGCTTGGCATTGAGATTGGGCGGCAGCGGCAGCCGGTTAAAATGATTCTCGAAAATAATCAGAGAAAACTGGCGGAAGGGGTTGCAACCGCTGAATCGGTGAATGATCTGGCTGGCCGAATTGGGATTGCCATGCCGATATGCAAAGCCGTGCATGCGATTATCAGCGAGACGATGGACATTGATCAGGCCATTGCCCAACTGCTTGAACGTCCTTTTGTACCGGAAGCGGTGCGGCCAGGGTTCAAGCACGCTTCTTAAGCTTACTCTCAACCGCATCCCAGAACACACTTTCCTGCTTAAGATTGTAGAGTGCGTTGGATCCGACAAGCCCTGTCGGGCAGGTGACGTTGATTTCCGTCAGGTAATCACCGATGACATCCAGTCCGGCAAGCAGGATACCGCGTTTCACCAGTTCTTTACCAACGGTTTCCCCAATCCTTATATCTCGCTCGGACGCTTCTATTTTGATGCCTGTGCCGCCGACGCGCATATTGGCACGAATGTCATCCTTGGCCGGGACGCGGCCATATATGGCAGTCACTTTCCCGTTAATAACGATGATGCGCTTATCCATTGTTTTTATTTCCGGGATGAAAAGTTGGGCAATAATCGGCTCGTTTGAACTGCCAAAGAACATTTCCAGCAATGCATGAAAATTAGAATCGCCTTTTTTGACACGGAACACTGACTGCCCTGCATAGCCGTAAAGCGGCTTGAGGACAATATCCTGATGAGTACCCAAAAAATCCTCGATGGTTTGCACATCGCGGCTGATGAGGGTAGGGGCCAGGAATTGAGGAAACCGGAACATGAACAGTTTTTCCGGCGCATTGCGGACATGGAATGGATCATTTACCACCAGTACGTCCGGCTGCAGCATTTCCAGCAGATGGGTGGCCGTGATATATTCCATGTTGAAGGGAGGATCCTGCCGCATGAGGACAACATCCGCCTCTCGCAGGTTTATAATCTGCCAGCCGCCTGCCGTAAAATATGCATCCGGGTTCTTATGGAAGGTGACTTGCCGCGCCCGTGCCGTTATTGCCCCGTTTAGAAAAATGAGGTCCTTCGGTTGGTAGCAATACACGTCATATCCACGCTCCAATGCTTCAAGGCCGAGCAGCATGGTCGTATCGGTACGCGGATTGATGGATTCTACAGGATCCATCTGGATGGCAAGTATCTTTTTCATAGTGAACAGCAAAAACAGGCTACTATTTGCCTGTCCTTCTTTCATCATCCTTTAATATCACATGGCTGATAACCTGCTTCACATGCGACGTGGTGCTGGCGATATACGAGGCTTTGTCCAATTCCGCCTGATCCTGCGCAATGCCCATCAGGTAGACGATGCCATTCACCACCTCTACGTTATAATTGACAGAGCGCAGGTTCTTTTCCAAAAGCAACTTGGTACGTATCTGGTTGGCAATCCAGCTATCCTGCGCGTAATCCATCACGCCGGTCTGGTCGTTGACCTGGATTTCGTCGATAACTTCTTTTACGCCTTTTACCTTCCAGGCAATCTGTACGGCCTGCACCTTGGAATCAGGCTTATCCACATCGCCGGTCAGCATGACGCGCCCTTCTTTTACATGAGTGTCAACATTGCGAAAAAGATCCTTCACATCCTGCTGGAGGAACTGGGCGTCAAGGGCAAGCTTTATGCCCGCATCGTCTACGACAGTGCCGGTGGAGCGCTCCTGCACGGCAACTTCCCCCGCAGTGCCTGCTCCTGCTAATACGGCAGGAATGCAACCACTGATGAGGAACGGGGCAAATAGAATAATCCAGCTTACGGGTTTCATTCGGGTCTCCACGCGTTTTTAAGGTGGTGAATTTTCAATGGCGATGTTACCACCATTACGTCGAAGCGCAAGCCAAGATCCGCAAATTTTGCATGTACAGCAATGAAACCGCGTGCGGCACTGGAGATGATCTGCTGTTTGGCGGGGGATATGGAATAGAGCGCGGTTTCTTTCTGCGCACGCGCCTTTACTTCGATGAAAACAAGGATTTTGCCTTTGGTGGCGATAATATCAATCTCGCCGGAGTGATTGCGGTAGCGCAGTTTTATCAGTGAATAGCCTTTGAAGAACAGGAAGGCCGCGCAGAGATATTCGGCGGCAATGCCCCATCCGTGTGAGCGCCTGCGTTTATTCCTTTTTGATGTATAATGCTTTTGCATATATTTCCTGACGCGACAATCCCGTGAGCTTTGCCACCTGTGCTGCAGCATCTTTTACGCTCAAGTTTTTTAATGCCTTGCGCAGCAGCTTGTCTACATCCGTATCCGATGGGGCGGCAGGGGGCAGTGGCGGCGCGATGACAACCACCACTTCGCCTTTGGGTTCCCCGGTTTCTGCATAATAGGTTGCAAGTTCCGCAAGTGTGCCCCTGCGCAATTCTTCATGCAGCTTGGTAAGCTCGCGGGCGATAACGGCCTCGCGTTGTCCCAGCAATGTGGCAAGCGCTTCCAGAGATTCCGGTAGTCGGCGCGCTGATTCAAAGCACACCAGCGTTGCGGGAATCGCCGCCAGTTCCTGTATTGCTTTCTCGCGTGCTACTTTTTTGGCAGGCAGGAACCCGGTAAATAGGAAGCAATCCGTCGGCAAGCCGCAGACGGAAAGCGCCGCAGTCATAGAAGAGGCTCCCGGAACGGGAAAGACTTTTATGCCACGTTCGGTGGCTTCTTTCACCAGCTTATATCCCGGATCGGAAATCAGGGGCGTACCGGCGTCAGAAATCAAGGCAATGGTTTTGCCGCTTTCCAGGTCGGCAAGCAGCCGCGGGAGTTTGCCTTCGGAGTTATGATCGTGATAGGAGATGGTGCGCGCCTTGATACCGAAATGTGAAAGCAACTTTGCGCTCGTACGGGTATCCTCGCAGGCAATAACGTCGGCGGCGCGCAGGACATCGAGTGCACGCAGGGTGATATCCCCCAGGTTGCCGATGGGCGTCGCCACCACATAAAGCCCTGCTGCAATCGTTTGACTATTCCTGCCCATTCTACTATCCCTTTACCCTATATGTTGCCGCATTTTTCCCGCTTTGTGTACCGTTTAATTGCGCTGCTGGCGCTTTTTGCCTTTGCGGCCTGCTCCATGCCTATGGATGAGGAGGATGACGAGCAGGAAAGCCCTCCCGCCGTGAAGTCGGTCTCTTCGATTCCAGCACCAGCAAAAACGGCGCAGGAGAAAGCGCCTGAGCAAAAGTCTCCACCAGTGATAGAGGTCAAGCCGCAAGAGGGTAAAAATGATTTCGCTCCGCCCAGCCATATAACAACGGATACTCCAGCTCCCCCAGCGCAGAATGGCCCCTATGCCCCGCCAACACAGATGGGCGAGACGGCGACCCCAAAAGCGCCTGTGCTGAAGGTTGGGTTGCTGATACCCATGTCGGGCGATTCGTTGGCGCTTGGTCAGTCGTTGCTCGATGCCGCGGTGCTGGCCATATATGATAAATACAGCGGTCTGGCGCCGCATGAGATAACAGCGAAAGTCCAGTTGCTGCCCAAAGATACGGGAGATAGCATTGAGGGAGCGGAAAAGGCCGCTCAGGATGCCGTACAGGAAGGCGCAACGCTTCTGCTGGGGCCGGTGTTCAGCAAGCAGGTGAGCGTGGTGGCGCTCACGGCCCGCCATAAGAATATTCCGGTGATTACTTTTTCCAATAACATCGCGGTGGCGGGGGATGGCGTCTATCTGTTCGGATTTATCCCGGAGCAGCAGGTGATACGCATCGTACAATATTCCTTAAGCCATAATGTCAATAATATTGCAGCTTTGGTTCCCAGTAATCCTTATGGCGCGGCGATAGTGAAACAGCTCACCGCCGAGGTGCGCAAGCATAACGGGCGTGTGCATCCTATTGAATATTACTCTGAGGATATGCTGACGCTGGATAATAACGTGGGGCGGCTTGCACGCTTCCTGCAGGATGATCCGGTGAAAGGGCAAGCCCTGTTTATCGCGGAAGGTGGGGATAAATTAAAAACCCTGACGGATACGCTTGCGGCTAACGGCATCAATCCCGGCAATGTGCAGTTGCTTGGCACCGGCCTGTGGGACGATCCCGCCATCATCAAATGGCCCGCGCTACACGGCGGATGGTTCGCCAGCTCGCCACCGGAGAAATACCGTGCGTTCGAGCAGCATTTCGTCGCGACCTATTCGTATAAGCCGGAGCGTCGCGCCAGCCTGTCCTATGATGCGGTGGCGCTTGCAGTTAATATCGCGCTTGCCTCAAACGGTAAGGGATTTCCTAAAGAAATGCTCAATGATCCAGTAGGGTTTAACGGACCGGCCAATGGCATATTCCGCTTCCATGATGACGGCTCCGTAGAGCGCGGACTCTCCATTCTTATGGTCACGCCTTCCGGGTTTAAGAGCATTGATCCGTCGCCGACGATGTTTAATCAGTAGCGGTATGAGCTTAACGTTACGATTCCATAACATGGATCTGTCGGTGTGCAAGCTGGCTCCTTCCGCGCCTATTCCGGTGGATATATTGACATGGGAGTTTACGGTTTTTCTGCGCACTCCGGATGAAGTGACCCTTATATGTCCTACCACAATAGCGCCGATAGCCGTAAAAGTGGAATCCGGATGGATTGCGTTGGAACTTGTCGGGCCCTTTGATTTTGGGCAGACGGGTATTCTGATGCAGGTAGCAAAACCATTGGCTGCTTCCGGTGTCGCAATTTATGCACTTTCCACTTTCAATACGGACTATGTACTGGTTAAGGCAGATAAGCGTACTCTTGCACAAGAAGCGCTTCAAAAAACCGGACACAGGTTTATAGAGGATTAGTCATTCCCAGTTTCTTCACCGCTTTTATCAGCGGTTCCACTATCTGCTCATTGGTATAATCGGCGTGGTGGACGTCTTTATATATGACCATTTCCTTAGGCTCATTTGCGGCTGCAAACAGCTCTTGACCATGGCGCAGCGGGATAGTGATGTCTTTTTCTCCGTGTAGCAAGACAAGGGGGGCATGGACGTTTTTTATCTTTGCCAGCGAATCGTATTTATCGCGCACCAGATAACGCGCGCCGAGTACGAACGGATAAAGTTCCGCCGAGCGGGTTTCCACCGAAGTATATGCGGCCTCCAGCATTAGCAAACCGGGCGCTCGCTCGGTTGCCATCTGCACCGCCACGCCGCTGCCAAGTGATTCACCGAAATAGATTAATCTCTTTTGCGGAATATGCAGATCGTTTAAGGCGTAGTTAATCGTTGCGTGTGCATCCTCATATAGCCCAACCTCTGAAGGTGTCCCTTCGCTTTTACCGAATCCCCGGTAGCTCACCGCCAGAAGCCCGAAGCCATTGTCAACAAACGCACTGAACTTCGCTGCGCGATCGCCTAAGTTAGCGGCATTGCCGTGAAAGTAGAGGATGGTGGGATAGCCGGGTTTGGCGCTATGTTTCCACACCTGCAGGCGCGTGCCGTCTGATGAGTGCAGAAAGATTTCTTCTATATGCGGAAGTTTATATTTCTCAGGCTCGGCAATAGCGCGAGAAGGATGATACATGAGGTTTCTCTGGAAGAGAAAGATAAGCGCGATAAGGATAATATATCCTGTAATCGCAAATTTAATCAGAACCCACATGTAAAAACGGTTTCGTTGAATCCTTATGATTCGTTATCGTCGAAGAATTTGGGTTGAAATGTGTTAGCAAAGATAGCGGCTGGTTTGGGAACAGGTACATCAATCATATTATATAGAGCTTTCATTTCATCACGAACTTCCTGTGAAGGGATGCCACGCCCGGCTACAATTACAGTGCCGTAATCTGCTGGTTTAAAATTCTCGCTAGCTTGCATTTTTGCAAACATTTTTTTTAGATTCTTCCCTAATAATTTGATGTAGGAATATACTTGATCACCAAACATATTAGTGCCTTGAAGAAGCACTACGACTTCAGTTTCTAAATATTCATCGCTCACTAACTCAGGTGATACATTTTTACCAAAGCCAGGTGTTGACCAGTTGTTTTTCATGAAATTGCATTGCCTGCTAGCTGATTTAATACTTATAAACCAAATTACACTAGCATCTTAGAATATCAAGAGAATAAGTAAAACAAAAAAATAATTCAATGTATGAATTTAACGCGGAAATCCAGGAGAGTTCTTGGGCTTCATAGGCAATGATGGTAATTCCCCTGTTTGGCTATATGACTGTGCTGCACTATTTGCCCAACGCATCGCTGCTGCTGTTTCTCCGCCAAATGCCCCAAATTTGCCTGTTCTAAATTCGTGAGCTTCTTCTTCTATGATTGCCATACTCTTCCTCGTTTTCTTATCTTAGCACGCCATAGTGTTATTCTAGCTACATCTTTTTAATATTCCGTTAATTAAAGATGATATTTTATCTATTTTCTTAACACGTAGCGGAATGCTTTCTTCTATAATCAGATTATACCGAAAGTAAACCCTGCATGTCCATCGCATAGTGCACCTGTCAAAAACAGTTCACATGATTGTAACGGAACTGTCATAAATCTTTGGCTTTCGTGGGAAGCAAGCAATTCTGCAGGGTTGAAAAGGAAAAAACAATGGGACGAGTCTATTATTCGTCAAAAAATTTCGGCTGGGTTGTATTAATATGGAAGGGAGGATTGGGTTTGGGGATATCGGTAATTTCATGTTCGCTATGCATCGCCGCTTTGACTTCAGGCGGCGGTTCGCCGCGGCCCGAGGCGACGACATCACCATACTCTGAAGGCTTAAAGTTTTCTGAGGCCTGGATTTTCCGGAATATCTCCTTTAGGTTGGCGCAGGTCAGTTGCAAGTAGCAATACACCTTGTCGCCGAACAAATTATTGCCTTCCAGCAGCACTACCACTTCCGCGTCCAGAAGTCCGTCATCCACCAGATCGGGGGAGACGTATTTGCCGAAAGCGGGCGCAATCCATTTATTTTTTGTCATAATGCGTCCTAGTGACTATGGCCAGTGCTTTGGCCCCGGTTGGCGGCCTGAAACATCTGGCGGTCGATTTCTTCCCGTTTCTTTCTTGCCTTTTCCAATTCTGCTATAAGCACCAAAGCCGCCATTCGCGATTTCTTCTTCCGCTCTTCGGATGCATTTTTTATGACACCCAGCCCCGTAGGCAGCATGCTGTTGGCATCGACCAGCGCATCCGCTACGGCTTCATTAATGGTGCCGTCATTGTTGAAAAAGAGTTTCCAGTCCGTCATTGCTTTTACGTATTTTTAATTTAGATCAATTCTAGCATACACGGCATAAGTTTTATGATAAGCAATGAGGCGAGTTTTCTACTACCCTGCGATTATGTCAAGAATAGTTTAAGAAATCTTTAACGATGTTCCGGTAATATGCTTTTTTGACTTTATTCAGTGAACTATGACTCTACGTCTTACCGTCATTCTGTTTGTCTTGTTTAGTTTGGTGCAGGCTCCGCAAGGATTCGCAGAGGATGCGGATGTCATGCACCGGCAGTCTGCCTTTCTTTTTGCCAAGCGTAAGATATGGAATGACGCCATACTGCATGCGAAAGCGGCGCATAATGCAGTGCTCGTTAAATATTTCACGTGGGAATATCTGAAGGATCCGCAGTCGGGCGCGAGCTTCGACAGTATCGTGAGGTTCATGGAAGAGAATCCCGGCTGGCCGGACAAGGCCACCCTTGAAAAGCGCGCGGAAGTTGCGTTGATGTCGGGCAATCCATCCGACACGGTGCTTGCCGAATGGTTTCAGAAACACCCGCCGCAGACCAATCTTGTCCGATTGAAAATGGCGAAGGATGAGAAGGAACTTGATGCTATGATCCGTCATGCATGGGTCATGGACAATTATGACAGCACAACAGAAAAAGCAGTACTTGCTAAATACCATGCGGTGTTGCGTCCGGTGGATCATATCCGCCGTGTTGATCGGTTGCTATGGGAAGGGAATGAAGATGAGGCTAAGCGCCTGCTCAAATTTGTGTCGACGGATCATCAGAAACTGTTTCAGGCGCGTATGGCGCTGGCGGACGACAAGCTTTCCGTCCCCATGGCATTGCACCGGGTGCCGAAGAGCTTACGGGGCGATCTGGGATTGCTCTATGAGCGTCTAAAGTGGCATGTGCGCCATAATGACAGGGACGGGGTGCGCGGATCGCTGGCGAGTATGCCGAACGAAGTGCCGTATCCGGAAAAATGGTGGGGGATGCGCGAGCGTCAGGTGCGCGCGGCAATCGGCGAAGGAAATATCAACCTTGCGGAAAGGCTGCTGGCCCGTCACGGGCAGAAACGCGATACGCCTGGTTACAAGGAAGCGGAGTGGCTTAAGGGATGGATTGTGCTTAAATACCGTAAAGCTCCGCAGAAGGCCTATGCGATTTTTACGGCATTGCTTGAGCAGACGGAAACGCCGGGAAGCAAGGCGCGCGCTGCCTATTGGGCGGCCCGCGCGGCGGAGAAGATGGTCAAGACCGATCCGGCGCGCTGGTATGGCGAGGCGTCCCGCTATCCGACGACGTTCTACGGGCAGCTTGCATTCTGGGAGTTGAATAAATATGACCAGAACCGGCACGGCCATCCGGTGAAATCGAATAATTTGCCGACACCGGAAGAGAAGCAGCGTTTCCGGCAGCATGAGCTGGTGCAGCTGGTATATGCGCTGGCCGCCGCCAATGAAAGCGACGCAGCAAGCAAATTCATCTATTATCTTGCCCAAAATGCACAGTCCGGCAATGAAGCGATTATGGCGGCGGATCTGGGACGTGAGATCCATCGTATCGATTTCAGCGTACGCGCTGCCAAGAAAATATTGCAGCGTGATATCATCTCGCTCGATAATGGCTGGCCGGTGATCGCCGTTCCCACGAATACAGCGATAGACAAAGCCCTCCTGCTGGCGCTTTCCCGCCAGGAGAGCGAGTTCTATGCCGGCGCAGTAAGCCCGTCCGGGGCGTATGGGTTGATGCAGCTTCTGCCAGCAACTGCCAAAGAAACTGCAAGAAAGAACGGGCTTTCCTATTCCAGCGATGATTTATTCGAACCGCAATATAATATGGCGCTGGGAAGTATTTACATGAACATGCTCGTGACGAAATTCAGCGGTTCCTATGTGCTGGCAGTGGCAAGTTATAACGCAGGACCCGGCAGGGTACGGCAATGGCTGGGGGAGTTCGGGCGTCCGACGGCGGATGTCAGGGAAACTGTAGACTGGATAGAAAAAATTCCGACGGAGGAAACCCGCAATTATGTAGAGCATGTATTTGAGAATATGGAAGTATACCGTTTCCTTCTCGCCGGAAAAGCATTCGTCAGGACTATGATAGCCGATGATCTGGTAAGGAGCAGTGGCCTTTAGGCCCTCTAAGTGTAGTATTGTGTAATACGGGTATCTTTGTTAATAAGGGGCTATCATCAGCAATCAGTAGCATCATGTCCGATATTTCCATCGCCAAGCTTATTCAGGGGTATAAAAAATTTTACCGCAAATACACCGGTCAGGAATACAGCGATTATCGTAAGGCGGCGGCGCTTGGTCAGGAACCGAAGATCATGGTGATTGCCTGCAGCGATTCACGCGTCAACCCGTCTAAGATAATGCAGTCTAACCTGGGTGAAGTGTTTCAGGTGCGCAATGTCGCTAACATGGTGCCGCCGTACCGCCCGGATAAAGGTCATCATCACAGCACCAGCTCGGCGCTTGAATTTGCGGTGGGCACGCTCAACGTGGAGCATATCATCGTGATGGGGCATAGCGGCTGCGGTGGCATAAAAAGCCTGATTGACGGCGCTCCGGTGGCGCTTGACGGTGAATACAGCTTCATCAGCCAGTGGGTGAATATCATCGCGCAGGCGAAAAAGAAGGTAAGCGCCTTGCCGAGGCAGGAGCAGTACCATGCCTGCGAGTTGGAAGCGCTTAAGATATCCTTGAAAAATCTTTTGAGCTTCCCCTGGATCGCCGAAAGGGTAAAGCAGGGTAGCTTATCCATCCATGCATGGCACTTTGATATAGCAAGCGGCATGATGATGGCATATGATGAGGCCAGTGATAGTTTTTCCCCTGTGATAGAAGATAATGGCGCGGCGTCAGCAAGAAGAAACAGTTGAAGAAAACTCAGCCCCTTTGCATCCCAAATGCAATGAACGTCTTATTGCACATGCGCAACAAGAAAAGCAGCTGCTTAAGATGATAACCGATAAACGCCTGCCGCATGCCTTGCTGTTCACCGGGCAGCAAGGCATCGGTAAGGCGACGCTGGCCTACCGTCTGGCGCGTTTTCTGCTTGCGTCGCAGGAACCCGGCAGCAGCCTTTTCGGCGATACTCTGCCGCCGGAATCACTGCATATTGCGGCTACCCATTCTACCTTTCGGCGGGTGATTTCGGGAGGACACCCTGATTTGCTGATGCTGGAAGGCGATGACATCAAGATAGAGGAAGCGCGAAAAGTCCCGGAATTCCTTTCGCTGACACCGGCGGAAAGCGACTGGCGCGTAGTGGTGATTGACAGTGCGGAAGCCATGAACCGCAATGCCGCCAATGCGTTGCTCAAGACACTGGAGGAGCCGCCGTCTCAGGCGGTCATATTGCTGGTGAGTCATAACCCGGGTGAGTTGCTGCCCACTATCCGCTCGCGTTGCCGGACGTTCCGAATCCCTGCGCTTAAGGAAGAGGAATTTGCTTCTGTCATGTTGCAGATAGCTCCTGAAGTGGAGCGCTATGATTATGGTAAATGGGCATTGCTCTCTGGAGGTTCGCCGGGGATTGCATTGACGCTGATAGAAGGCGAGGCGGACGTGCTTTATAAGGAATTGCTGGAGCGCATCACCGAACAGGATACGGTGAAGCTGCATGCCTTCGCCGATCGTTTTGCGCGTAAGGATGCGGACAGCGACTGGCAGATATTAAAACGGCTGGTGCTCTGGCTGATTCCCCGGCTGGCTGCTCTCGGGAGTGGGATACGTGCGGAAGTGTTCCAGGGGGAGCTTGTGAAGTTGCAGCAAATACACGCCGCAAAGCCTGCATATTTCTGGACGGAAATATGGGACAGGCTTGGTAGCCTGTTTTCAGACACGGAACGGCTTTATCTGGACCGTAAGCAGGCGATGATTACGCTTATGCGGGCGCTAAGGTAAGAAATCAATATTTTTACAAAACCCCTTTAGTAGAGGGAATGTCGTCGCTTTTGCGTGGGTCAATGGCGATGGCCTCACGCAGGGAACGCGCCAGCCCTTTGTAACAGGATTCCACGATGTGGTGGTTGTTTTCACCATAGAGGTTTTCTATGTGCAGGGTTGTGCCGGAATTAAAGGCGAATGCCTGGAACCACTCACGGAAAAGCTCGGTATCCATTTCGCCGAGTTTGGGACGGCTAAAATTTACTTTCCAGACTAAATAGGGCCGTCCGGAAATATCAATGACGACGCGTGACAAGGCCTCGTCAAGCGGAATGAGTGCTGCGCCGTAGCGCGTAATACCGCGTTTTTCACCTAGTGCTTGTTTAACTGCCTTGCCAATGGCAATTCCTATATCCTCTGTGGTATGGTGGCCATCAATGTGTAGATCGCCTTTTGCTTGGATTGTCATATCAATAAGGCTATGACGTGACAAATGATCTATCATGTGATCAAGAAAGCCTATGCCAGTTGAGATGTCACTTTTTCCAGTGCCATCAAGATTTACGCTAACTTTTATTTGCGTTTCTTTCGTATTACGTTCTACCGTTGCGATTCTCATAATTCCAATACATTTTATTATGTCATCCCGCGACTTGATCGCGGGATCTCATGAGATTGCGCGGTCAAGCCGCGCAATGACGGCTACTTTTGAAATATTAAAGAATAAAACCCTTGAAATCCATAAAATTCTATCCACATATAGGGAATATGAATGATACACAAAATCCTATAATATGGCACGGTACGACCATTCTTTCTATCCGCAAAGGCGGTAAAGTGGTAGTGGCGGGCGACGGGCAGGTGAGTTTTGGCACGACTGTTCTGAAATCCACGGCAAAAAAGGTGCGCAGGCTGGCGGATAACAAGATTATTGCCGGTTTTGCAGGCGCGACAGCAGATGCGTTTACCTTGTTTGAACGTCTGGAGGCAAAATTGGAAAAACACCCTGGCCAACTTACCCGTGCCTGCGTGGAGTTGGCGAAGGACTGGCGAACGGATCGTTATCTCAGGCGGCTGGAAGCGATGATGGCGGTGGCGGATAAGAAAACATCGTTGATTATCAGTGGTACAGGCGATGTACTGGAGCCGGAGTATGGCATTATCGGTATTGGTTCCGGCGGCAATTATGCACTTTCTGCGGCGCGGGCGCTTATAGATACCGAGTTGGATGCTGAGGAAATTGCGAAGAAGGCGATGAAAATCGCAGCTGAAATCTGCATCTATACGAATGATAACATCACGATAGAGACGTTATAAGACCTTCAGTTTTATAAGCTCGTTTTCAAGCTTGTCCTGTGTCAGGGGTTTTGCGATATAGCTGTTTGCGCCGCTGACATAGGCATGGCCGATATAGCTTGAGTGGTCGTGCGAGGTGCAGATAATAATCGGCACCTCTCTTCCTTTTTCCATCTGGCGTATTTTTTTCATCAGCTCTATGCCGTTCATTCTCTCCATTTCCCAGTCCAGCAGGATACAGTCGGGAAAGGTGCTGTTACAAATGGCCAGCGCTTCTTCGCCATTGGATGCGCTGTGCACATAGAGTCCGGCTTTTGTCGCACATTGTTCGATTATCATGCGATCAAAAGCCGTATCGTCTACCACAAGGCATGTTTTCATGGCCACCACGTGTTATTTACGCTTCGACAACTCGACAAAGGGACGATGGGGTGCGCCGGTGAAAAGCTGGCGCGGACGCCCGATTTTCTGTTTCGGATCCTCGATCATTTCCTTCCATTGCGCCACCCAGCCGACAGTGCGGGCAAGTGCGAAAAGCGGGGTAAACATCTGCGAAGGAATGCCCAGCGCCCGGTAGATAATGCCGGAATAAAAGTCTACGTTCGGGTAAAGTTTGCGATCGATAAAATATTTATCTTCCAGCGCAATACGCTCTAGCTCCATAGCAATGCCGAGTAGGGGTTCGTCCTGCTTGCCAACTTCCTGAAGCACTTCATAGCAGGCTTTGCGCAGTACCGCCGCGCGTGGGTCGTAGTTTTTATAGACGCGGTGGCCGAAGCCCATCAGGCGGCGTTTTTTGTCTTTCACCCCGGCGATGAATTCCGGAATTTTGTCCTTGCTGCCGATTTCCACCAGCATGTTAATCACGGCTTCGTTGGCGCCGCCATGTGCAGGGCCCCAAAGCGATGCGATGCCTGCGCCGATGCAGGCGAAAGGATTGGCTCCCGATGATCCGGCCAGGCGGACGGTGGAGGTGGAGGCATTCTGCTCGTGGTCGGCATGGAGAATGAAGATCTTATCGAACGCGCGCGCCAGCACGGGATTGACCACATACGGCTCGCTGGGGTTAGAGAACATCATATGCAGGAAATTCTCTGAAAAAGTGAGACGGTTCTGCGGGTACACGAACGGATGGCCGATGGAATATTTATAGGCCATGGCGCAGAGCGTCGGCATTTTTGCAATCATCCGAAGTGCTGCAATTTCCCGGTGTTCGGGATTATTGATGTCAAGGCTATCATGGTAGAACGCGGAAAGCGAAGCGACTGCGCCTACGAGAATGGCCATCGGGTGCGAACGCCGCGGGAAGCCGCGATAAAGGAATTGCAGTTGTTCATGCACTATCGTACGGTGTGTGACTTTATTGGTAAAATCCTTCTTCTGTTCGGGATTCGGCAGATCGCCGTATAACAGAAGATAGCATACTTCCGAGAAATCGCTTTTTTCCGCGAGTTCCGCGATGTCATAGCCGCTATAGCGCAATATGCCTTCGTCACCGTCAATATAGGTGATTTTGGATTCACAGGCGGCGGTGGAGAGGAAACCCGGATCGAATGTGAAATATCCTGATTCGCTATAGAGCTTGCTGATGTCAATAACATCCGGCCCTTCCGAGCCTTTCAGGATAGGCAGTTCCAGCGTTTTATCGCCAATGGTGAGCCGTGCGGTTTTTGTTTCGGATACGAGTTTTGCGACTTTAGCTTCAGGCATGGGAGTCCTCCTTCTAAGAATCAACAGAATACTACAGAAAGGTTAATTTAAAGTTTACAGCAAGCCTCTTCAATCACATTCTGCAATTTTGTAAGGAATTCACGATTTTTCATGCCGTGTGTGATATTTTCTAAAAATTCTATCGTGATCGTGCCAGGTTTCTTAACAAAAGCATTTTTTTGCCAGAGATAGCCTGAATTGAGCGCAACTGGCACGACCGGAAGTTGGAGGCTTTGGTAAAGCGCCGCGACTCCGGGGTGGTAGAGGGAGGCGCTGCCCGGTGACATCCGTGTGCCTTCCGGGAAAATGATAATCGGGCGGTTTTCTTTCGCACGGGCCTTTGCTTCGCGCAGCATCTGTTTCATGGCGGACGCGCCGGACTTGCGATCGATGTAGATATTTTTCAGCCAGACAAGATACCAGCCGAAAACCGGAAAAAATATCAATTCCCGTTTTAGGACATAGGCGGGGCGATCCAGCAGCACCCAGAAAATAATCGTGTCCCAGGCCGATTGATGCTTGGAGGCGATAAGTGCCGCACCTTTAGGGATATGCTCGCGCCCGCGCACTTCATAGGTGATGTTGCACAGCACGCGCAGCAGCCACAGCGAACCCGCTCCCCATGCGCGGGCGATCGTAAACGCAAATGGGCGGTATACACAGACAAGTGGTATGCCGCATAGCCCAAGTACGGCAATCCATGCCCAGAAAGCGATATTAAATAGGGCAGAGCGGATCAGCATGGCTTTATACAATATTTATAAAAAGATTGCATTGTGGTGTAGTTTTTTTATGTTGGATAATATATTTTATATATTTAATGAACCGTACAAAAGAAAATGAAAACACGCATCTCTATTTTTGTTCTGGCTGCTGTTTTACTTGCAGGATGCAATAGCGGCGATTCTTCCTATTATACGGAGTATTCCCTGAATAAGAAGTTTGAAGGGCACCCGATCAATGAATTTTTCCATGCTTATGGTTTTCCTTCTGCCCGATTTGAAAAATCGGATGGCCAGATTATGTATCGCTGGGCTTCGTCTCAGTTAGATGTGTATCCGGCGCATGCGCATCCTGAAGCCTATTATTCTGATAAGGGAACGTATGAGGTAGTGGATGAACCCCGTGGCGGAACACGCAGGCAGTATTGCGAGTTACGTATTCATACAGACAGGGCAGAGACTATCCATAAGATAGATATTACGGTGGATTCCATGGGAAAATGGAGCAATTCAAGATGCTCTGAGATTTTCTGAACATAGTTGCAAGCAGAGTTTATGGTGCCCCCGGCGGACTTATCATACCACCGATAGCGTATTTAGATAAAATATTTTCTGTCGGATCCCCTGTACCGATAGACCATCCTTTGCTTGTTGGATTGTCATTTTTGTTCCAGATAACATATCCAGCAACACCATTATTAAACGCTGTTTGTAGATTATTATCAAATAAGGCTGCTCGTTGCTGCAAGGTTGCCTCAGTTACCGTACCTCCTGGGCATTGACCAGTTGTAGTAACTCCTTCCGCACAAATGCCGACTTCCCCTATAAAAGAAGGCTTATTCAGTGCTTTGCACGCGGCAAGACGGGACTGCAACTGCGGAGGAAAGGGAAGACTGCCAGTTTTATAACCGTGATACACATCGCATAAGTCAACAGTTCCGCTATTTACACGCTGAAAATCCGATCCTTGCCCGCCGCACCAGCTAATCGCTCCCAGGTCCACCATATGGTTATGGTCAACTTGTTTGATTGCTTCTACCATATTATGGGCAAAATTAAATAATGCACTTTCTGCGGTAGTCTCGGAACAGGAATTGTTGGGGTTTCTTCCATCCGGCTCATTTACCAGTTGATACCAGGCAATAGTCGGTTCGTTCGCATAATGCTGCGCTACTTTTACTGCGTAATCATGAAACGATAAAGGATATCCATCGTTTTGCTGGGTATATCCGCTTTGATACCATGACAGGTACTTCATAGTGCTGGAAGGCTCACAATTTGTCCATTCGTTCACCAGTATGGGAAGTATATAGAGATTATATTTTTTGGCATAACTGACGAAACGGTCAAATGTTGTGAAAGTGGAAGCGTTGTCTCCTCCCTGAAAAAATGCGACACGCACAATATTGCCCTTTGATGCGTTATGGATTTGTGCAAATACTGTATCAAGCTGGCTATCTGAAGGCCCAGAGCAACCGCTACCTAACCAGTCGTAATTATAACCGACAGCCCGGAACTCTTGTCCGTTAACCAGAAGATGTGTGCCGGATTTAGTAATAAAACCGCTAATTATCGGCGTTCCTTGTGCGTCTTGAGAAAAAGCAGAACCTGATAATATTCCCCCTAATAACACCGTCCACGAAAATATACTCACGACGCCTTTACGCATATAACGTAACGGATTGTTCTGGAAGAAAAAAACAAAAGACTTAAATATTCCTGGCATAAATATATCTTAAAAGTTAATAAAAATATACGTATTGGAGAGTATTATTTTGATGATAATATCATAAATAAGTTAACTAATCGTTAGTTATAGAGATATTTACTAAACGAATTGCGTTTATTGAAATCTGAATGACAAAGCGCAGTTTTGGATAGGAGCGTTTTGTAACTGGTATTTCTGAACTGCGGCGCTGCCACCTGCATAGCTGTTATCATAACAGGTTGTATTTGCATATGGAGTTGCCGCTGTTGATGAAGCACAATAATCACTACCCCCGGCTCCTTGAGTGAGGCCACCGGCGGGGCCTATATAATTGCTACTGTTCCCAACATCAAAATTTTGATAACAGGCAATGACGTTACCCGATTGCGGCAAGCCATCATCGATCTTGCTGTCAATGTTATATGCTTGCTGTACGGTTAGCCCAGGATTAGAGGTTGAATATATGCTGCAAATAATTTGAGTGACTGAAGAGACGGTATAGTAATTTGTGCCGTTGCCGATGCTGATAACATAGACAAAATTGTTTGTTCCTATCTTTGCGGTTGGAAGCCATCCGCTTATTTTTGGAGTTGATGTCAAGGTCGTTGTGCTGGAAGTACTTTCGTTGGGATAGCCAGCTCCTATCCCTATATAGGTGTCAATCAGGCCGGCTGTGCTAAGGTCCTGCCAAAAGATGGCAAGTTCGCCGCTTCCTATAGTGTGATTGCCAACCCCACTTGCATTATTGCTGCAATTACTTTGCAGTATGCCGTTCCCATCGCCTTCGCCAGGATATTGTCCCCTGGCCTGAAATCCGAAATTACTTGCATAAGGGTCGGGAATATCGCCAGGCAAACCGCCGTATTTACCCTGAAATGTGTGAAGCGCCGTATTATATTTTTCGATCTGAGCAATTTGTGCCCGCTGTGCGGCGGTGTCTATCAAATCCCGCCCGGTCAAAATCCCACCGACAATCAGGCCGATAATGACTAGGACGATGCTTAGTTCGATGAGCGTGAAGCCGGAAGCAGAACAGGCAGTGGGGAGCATTTCCTAAGTATAGAAAATTCCCCTAATAAATCAATGTGATTTTCTGATTGACCTAATATCATTAGGGGAGATCGTTTGTCATTCTGAAGTGTAGTTGTTTTCAGCAATGGGGTAGGAGATTTATTCACTAATCTCCGGTGCCATCCTGCCAGTATTGCGTTTGGGCAGGTAATTGCTGTTTATTGTTTTTACCACTCCTTTTTCTGTGTCAAGAAGATGTATGGCATAGGTGGCATGTGTGTTGAAAGACTCCTCGCCATAGGAAAGCAGGATATGCGAGTCAGTGTTGCGGAAAGCCGGGATGGAAGGATCGGCGGCAGCACCGGTGATATAAAGCAGTCCGCCCAGAATTTCCGAATGCGCGCCCGCTTTATTATCCAGCACAGTACAGTCCTGCTCAGTCTTGATGCCAAGAATCCATAACGGCGCGCCGATATTTGCAATCCGCACTCCCGGTCCTTCTGTGTTAAGCTGGCGTGCCCATACACCCTGGCTGCCTGCTACGGAAACAGTGCCGCAGCAGGTGTTATCCATGAATGCCTTGCCGCCGCCTGCCGGACGGAGCAAGGTAGTCACGCCCGCGCCGACGACATCGCGTAAATAGAGGGGAGCGCTGCCTGCGGCTTCTACGGCCACCTGATCGCCCAACCAGCTATTATCGAAGGCGAGTTTTTCGATAATAAGGATATTTTTCATATTATTGGTACGGAACATGCCAAAATCACGCCGAAATCCTGAAGGACGCCGGGCAACAGCGTGAATGGTGGAAGTCATGCCGATAATATGCCGCACACTTGGCGGAACAATGATATTATCGCTGATAAGGTAGGTGCCGTGCGGAAAATATACAGTTGCTGCACCGGATGCGAACGCCTTGCGGATCGCTCCTGTCGAGTCTTCTTCTGAGTCCGGCTTTGCACCAAAATGTGTAACACTTACCCATTTTTGCGGAGGCTCGTATGAAGGGGCGGGGGGATATTCCACCGGTAGCGACCATGGGGTCCCTGAAGTTGAAAGCCGTGTGTTCCCATTATAAACACCGTCCATAACGGCAGGCGGTGTCATGCCCAGCGCTGTTTCATAGCCTTGTATGTGTAGGCTCCGTATGTTCATATAGCCTTTATTATCAATTGCATTGCTACCTGATGTTGAATTCTCTATCTTTCCGCCTTCTATCACCATCAAGCCGTCCTGTGACAGGTTGACGATTGGCTGGCGTGCCTGACTGATTGCCAAATCATGGATGGAAAGCACATTATGGTTATTACGCAACCCGATTTCCTGGTTCTTCAGCGCTATAGCTTCCATCGTCACGCCATATTCGGTATTGGCGGCGTCAATGCCGATGGTAAAGCCGTCCACCGTAACATTCTGTAATAACGATGGTCCTGGCCATTTGCGGGTCAGTGCAATGCCTGTACTTCCGCTGCCGGGGGCAGCGCGCACCAGTACATTGCGTACCGCGCCCATATTATTGGCAAGGTAATCAATGCCGATCGCACCCGGATTATTTTTGCCGGCGTCAATGGTCATGTTCTCGACGTAGTTCATATAGGCGTCGTTACCTTCGCCTTTGCCGGTATAATCCTTGCCGCCGCTGGTAGGTGTGCCATCGATCAGCTTCGCTGTCGTAAAGAAGATAGCCTTTGGATTTTCCTGGTTATTATAACCTTCTGCATTATCCTTAAGCCGGATAATGGTGCTGCTTTTATCTTCTCCCATAAGAATCGCGCCGCTGCCGAACTTGCCGTTCGGATAACGCTTTTCTATGGAAGATGATACGAGGTAAGTGCCTGAAGGAAAATATACAATTTTGTCTTTCCAGAAAGAAGGGCCGGTATCGCTGCCGCTTGCGGTAAGCGCGGCCTTTATTGCAGCCGTATCATCCGTAACACCGTCGCCTTTTGCACCAAAATTCCGTACGTTAATCGCCCCCGCATCCACCGGAAATACCAGCGCAGCCTGGGAGTCCGTATAGATAAGAACGGATGCCGCTGCGAGTAATCTTAATGCAAATAACATACAAATCCCTAAAAATCCCAATGACATTAATGCAACAATTGTTATATATAAAGAAGATTAATAAATATAAACGAATGTTAACAATAATTATATATTGATATGGCGGGATCCCTGGTAACATTACTGCTTTTACGGAAACTCCGTGTGCATTCTCTGGATAAAACCGGATTGAAACATGCTGCGGAAGATCTGGCGGCGCGTGCGCGCGATTTTTCACCGAATGTTATCATTGGTATCCGCTCCGGCGGTTATCATGTCGCGAAAATCATGGCAGAAACAACACCACAGGCAGCGCTGCTGGGCATAACCTGCCGCAGGCCTAGCACACAGAAAAAGCAACGCTATTCGATTTTTAAACGCCTGTTGTGTAAATTACCGCATTTTATTACCGATCGGCTGCGCTTACTTGAGCATATTATTATTACCAGCCTGTGTGTGCCGAAACGCACCGCCCTGATACCAGACGCGGGAGAACTGGCTGCGATAGAGCATACGTTACAGCGGGTGGGCGGCGCTGCGCGAATCCTGATTGTAGATGATGCGGTGGATAGTGGCTCTACCATCGCGGCGGTGCATAAGGCGATAAAGAACATTGCCAATCCTTCCGCGGTCATTAAGATAGCGGCGATTACCGTCACTACTACCACGCCGTTTATCGAACCGGATTTTTCACTGTACCGTTATGTCCTTTGCCGATTCCTCTGGTCGCTCGACTCTAAAAGCGGCAGCTGTGCTGATTTTTGATCTCGACGGCACCATTCTCTCCGTCAATAGTTTCCATTTCTGGGTACTAACCATGCTTATAGGCCGATTTGGCGGTCTTTCCTATGGTGAACGTATTGTACTCTCCCTGCGTACTATCCGAACATTAGTGGAACGCAAATTGTTTAGAAAAAGCCACTCTGCTATCCGGCAATATCTGCAGGGGGCATGGATGGATGCTTTGGAGAAGGATGCAGGGCAAGCGGCCCTGCTCAGGCTGCACGAAGGCTTAAGGAATCGAATCAGGCCGAATCTCAGGAACGTGCTTGATATCGTAGCGGAAGGCAAGGCGGATGCTGTCCTGGCAACAGCAGCGGCGGGTGTATATGCGGAAGGCTTTGCCCTTAGCCTGGGGTTCCGGCACATCCTTACCACGGATGGCTTAAGCGAAAATTCCGGCGAAAAGAAGCGCGACAGGGTGTTATCACTGCTTGCGGATCAGGGATTGCAGCACCGCACGCGGATTTTCTTTACCGATCATGAGGACGATCTGCCGTTGATACGGGAAAGTCATCTCGTCTTATGGTTCGGCAAGTATGAAGATATGCAACGGATACGAAAATATGCGCTGGATGTAGAGATTATTCCCTGTGCGCATCTGCCCGGTAATGAAATTATAAGGTTATTAGAGATATGAAACCGGTTCACATTATCGGCAGCGGGCTGGCAGGCAGTGAAGCGGCATGGCAACTGGCGCAGGCAGGCAGAAGCGTCGTTGTCCACGAGATGCGGCCTATCCGCAAGACCGAGGCGCACCAGACGGATAAATGCGCCGAGTTGGTATGCTCGAATTCTTTCCGATCGGATGATTCAGTAAATAACGCCGTAGGGTTGTTGCATGAAGAGATGCGCCGCGCCGGATCGCTTATCATGCGTGAGGCGGATGCGCATAAGCTGCCTGCAGGATCCGCGCTTGCAGTAGATCGGGAGGGCTTTTCGCAGGGGGTGACTCAGGCCTTGCAATGCCATCCGTTTATCCGTTTTGAGAGAGAAGAGCTGACTGTGTTGCCGCCGCCGGAATATGGCGACATAATTATCGCCACCGGGCCACTGACCTCACAGGCGTTGTCGGATGCTATTTTGTACGCTACCGGCGAGGCCTATCTTTCATTCTTTGACGCTATTGCGCCGATTGTGCTCAAAGACAGCATCGACATGAACGTAGCATGGTTCCAGTCGCGCTATGATAAAGGCGAGGGGGCGGATTATATCAACTGCCCACTGTCGCAGGAACAGTATTATGCGTTTATCGATGCGCTGCTGGATGGACAGAAAACCGAGTTCCGCGAATGGGAGAAAAATACGCCTTATTTTGAGGGTTGCCTGCCCGTGGAAGTGATGGCGGAACGGGGCAGGGAGACGTTACGGTTTGGCCCCATGAAACCAGTAGGGCTAAAAAATCCGCATCGGGTAGAGCAGCCTTTTGCTGTGGTGCAGTTGCGTCAGGATAACAAACTCGGCACGCTTTATAATATGGTCGGTTTCCAGACCAAGCTGAAATATGGCGAGCAGCAACGGGTATTGCGGATGATACCGGGGTTGGAAAACGCTGAATTCGTTCGTCTGGGTGGCCTGCACCGCAATACGTTTATCAACAGCCCTAGGCTTCTGACGGGTGATTTACGCCTTAAAGCCGCGCTGCATATACGTTTTGCCGGGCAGATTACCGGGGTGGAAGGCTATGTTGAAAGCGCTGCTATCGGGTTGCTTGCGGGCAGGTTTGCCGCCGGTCAGGTGACTCCGCCGCCACCCACCACGGCATTAGGCAGCCTGCTGGCACATATTACCGGCGGTGCAGAAAGCAGGCATTTTCAGCCGATGAATATCAATTTTGGGTTATTCCCGACCTTATCTGGTAAAGTCCGCAAGGATAGACGCGCTGAGCGTATGACTACGCGGGCAAAAGAAGATTTGCAGCAGTGGCTGCGTTCTTCTGTGGATAGCAATACGGGCAATGTTCATCCTGAACATAGTGCGGTTGTGCTTGATCCGATTGCGTGAGCGTATGCTCACGTGCGGCGCAGAGGGTAGCTGTCTGGGAAGCCGCAAGTCCGTGACCGACGGCGATGCGCTCATCAAATACGTAGCATTCACCCTGCCATCTGCTTTCTGATTCGGGTATTTCTTCCAGATATTTCAGGATGCCGCCTTTCAAGTGGTAGACTTCTTCAAACCCCTGATCGAGCATCCAGGCACTGAATTTTTCGCAACGTATGCCGCCGGTACAGAACGTAGCTATTTTCTTATGTTTTGCCGGATCCAGTGTATTACGCACATAGGCGGGCAGTTTCTTGAAGGTACGGATGTCCGGATTGTGCGCACGCTCAAACGTGCCAAGATGCACTTCATAGCGGTTGCGGGCGTCGATAATGATGGTTTCAGGATCGTCGATCAAGGCATTCCATTCATGCGCGCTGACATAAGTTCCCACTTTCTTCAGCGAGACTTTTTCCCCGATGGAAATTGTCTCTTTTTTCAGACGAACCTTGGTGCGCTTGAAAGGCTTAGTCTCACAGAAACTTTCCTTATAGTCAAAGTCACTTTTGATGACATCGTTTTTGAGATAGGCAAGGAATTCGTGCATCGCCTGCCTGCTGCCCGCAATGGTGCCGTTAATGCCTTCCGGGGTGATCAAGAGCGAGCCGCAGATGGATCTGGCAGTAAGCTCTTCCAGCAGTGGTGCGCGCATGCGTTCAAAGTGGGGGAAGTCAAAAAAATGATATAATGCGGCGACGACAAAAGACATAGCGTATTTTTATCCGTACAAGATTAGAGCGTGTCCTCAATTACTACTATCGCTTGCTACAAACAACGATTATCGCGCTTCCGGTGCTCACGTACTTTAACGTACGCTCCGCGCCGGTTCTCATAATCCGTTGTTTTCACTGGCGCGCTAGCGTAATTGAGGACACGCTGTAGACTTCCCCTGCAACTCTTCTGCACCGGAAAATCTGCTTGGAAATTCCATACTCAAAACTCACGTACTTCCTTGTACGCTCAAGTTTCTCCCTGCGAAGAATTTCCTTCGCGCTTTTCTCGCCGCAGCGAGTTTGAAAGAAAGTCTATTAGATTGCAGCCTATATCACCCTATTCGCTATTTTCAATCAAAAGGAGTCTTTTATGGGAAATAATCCCTTTCTTCCCGAACATGTGGAACGCTACGTCACCGGCACTGTCACCCGCGAATTGCCCGTGCAGAAACGCTTGAGGGAAGCCACCCGCCAGATGCCGCAGCATGTCATGCAGATCTCGCCGGATGAAGCAGCGTTCCTTGCCATGATGGTACGGACGATAAATGCCCGTAGCATACTGGAGATCGGTACTTTTACCGGGTATAGCGCCTTGGCAATGGCGCTGGTGCTTCCTGCAGGCGGCAAGTTGGTGGCATGTGACATCAGCAAGGGGTGGACGGATATCGGAAGGCGTTACTGGCGTGAAGCAGGAGTGGAGGAGAAGATTGAACTCCGGCTTGGGCCGGCGCAGGATACGCTTGCCGAATTGCTGGCAGAGGGCAGGGAAGATAGTTTTGATTTGGCATTCATCGATGCCGATAAAACCGGGTATGATGGCTATTACGAAGCCTGTCTGAAACTGGTACGGCCCGGCGGCATGATTGCATTTGATAATATGCTCTGGGGAGGGGCGGTGGCCGATTTGACGGAACACGATGTTGATACGGAAGCTTTGCGCACGCTAAACCTGAAAATCCATAACGATATGCGTGTGGATAGCTGCTTGCTTACCCTTGCGGACGGAGTTATGCTGGCGCGCAGACGCGAGTAGGCCTTTATTTTTCCACATTCTAGTGTACCGTCCCATGCAGTGCTTTACCTAATGGCTTATGCCATAGTCTGTAGGCAGCATGGGACGAAAGGTACACTAGCCATTATAATGAGTGTAGTGTTTACCCGCGCAGGCAACGGACTTTCAATCTGGGGTAAAGTGCTGCGCGGGACACTACACTAGAGGAGGCGGTTATGGCAAATGACGCATCACGTTCCGGTACATTCAAAATCGGAGGAGAAATTACGGTTAACCGGCTTGGGTTTGGCGCTATGCGTATTACGGGGCCTGGTATATGGGATGAACCGCAGGATCGTCCTGAAGCAGTGCGTACACTTAAGCGCCTGCCTGAACTAGGCGTGAATTTTATCGATACTGCAGACAGTTATGGGCCTGAAACCAGCGAAAACCTGATCTGTGAAGCGCTTTATCCTTATAAGCAACTGCTGATTGCCACCAAAGGCGGCCTGGTGCGCACGGGGCCTGATAATTGGGTGCCGCTTGCGAGGCCGGAATATCTGCGTCAGTGTGTTGCCCTGAGCTTGCGCCGCCTGAAGGTGGAACGTATTGATCTTTGGCAACTGCATCGTATTGATCCCAAAACCCCGCGTGAAGAGCAGTTCGGCGTCATCCAGGAGATGCAGAAGCAAGGCCTTATCCGCCATGTGGGATTAAGCGAGGTAAGCGTCAAGGAAATCGAAGCGGCACGGAAATTCTTTCCCGTAGCGACAGTACAGAACCGCTACAACCTGATTGATCGCAGCAGTGAAGAAGTGCTGGATTATTGTGCCAAGCATACTATCGGTTTTATCCCCTGGTATCCGCTTGCTGCCGGGGAACTGGCGAAGCCGGGCGCAGTGCTGGATAGCGTGGCGCGTAAGCTGAACGCCACGCCAAGCCAGATTGCACTTGCTTGGGTGTTGAAGAGAAGCCCGGTTATGCTGCCCATTCCCGGCACCGGAAAGGTAAAACATTTGGAGGAAAATGTCGCTGCCGTATCCATTATGCTTTCCGATGAGGATTTCCACGCTTTGGACGAAGCAGGTCGGAATGCGTCGAAACAGGCCGCGTAATTTTATCTATTGGCAGGTGATGACAAGCTTGGCGATTATGTCTGGGACATTGTTAGTCTTACGTCTTCTTTATATCTCTTTCGGATATGGAACGTAACCTGTTTATGTGCTATATATTATACTTCAAGTTAGTGAATGACTAAGGGGGGGGGATTTTATGAAAAATTCCGTAAAATTAGTTTATGCTATCACAATCTTGAGTCTGGTGGCAGGATGTGGAGACACTCCCGGTCGCCGTGCGGCTACAGGTGCCGGTATTGGTGCGGGAGCCGGTGCCGTTGGGGCAGTGCTACTCGATGCTAACCCAGTCGCTGGTGCGTTGATCGGGGGGGGCAGCGGGGGCGGTGACTGGAGCAGCAACCAACAAGAAGCAAATTAATTTGGGCAATTAGGCGAAGAGTTCTGCCTGTATAGAGCCATGATCCACAGCTAGCACTTGGGCATCCAGGCCTTCAAAGACATCGTGATCGGTTCCAGTGAGCCAGCATTGCGCGCCTAAGGCCTGCAGTTCAGTGAAAAGTGCTTCGCGGCGTGTGCCGTCAAGGTGGGTGGCCACCTCGTCAAGCAGCATGACGGGTACATTACCGTGCCATAGCGCACCCGCCTGTGCCTGTGCAAGCACTATGGAAACCAGCAATGCCTTCTGCTCGCCGGTAGAACAAAATTCTGCAGGCAGATTTTTTTCTTTATGTATGACATCTATTTTTGTCCGATGCACGCCGGTGAGGGCGCGTCCAGCCGCTGCATCCTGAGCACGGCTGCTTTTTAGTGAGTCTCTGAAGCCATTTTCGGTTGCCAGCGCTGAATTCTGCGTCAGCAACTCTTCCACAGCTCCCGATAAGACGATATGCGCTTTAGGAAAGACATGGGTGGGGATGTTCATGGCGTTATTCAACTGTTCCGCAGCATTCTGGCGTGCAACCGCTATGGCAATGCCCTGTTCCGCCATTTTCTTCTCCAGCGCTGTGAGCCAGACCGGATCGGTCTGTCCCATTTGTAGCAGACGGTTACGTTCGCGCATGACGCTTTCGTAGGCATTTACGCGCGTGGCATGCGCGCCGTCAAAACTGAACACCAGCCGATCCAGGAATTTACGCCGCTCGCTGTTGCCTTCGATAAACAGCGTATCCATTTGCGGCGTGAGCCACAGCACAGAAAAGATACGGGCGAGATCCGTATGCGAGCGCGCGGTTTTTTCGTCGATTTTGACAATGCGTTTATCGTTACCATTACACTCTCTGCCGGTGCCGATGTTCGCGGGCCCCTTTAACCCCTCAATCTCTGCATGCAGCGCCCAGGGCTTGCCGTTATGCAGGTTGTCCAGTTCACTGACGCTTGCCCGCCGCAGGCCACGTCCGGGAGTGAGCAGTGAAATCGCTTCCAGTATATTGGTTTTCCCCGCACCATTGGCGCCGACAAGCACTACTGGGCGTATATCTACCTCCAAGTGTGCATAGGAATAGTTGCGGAAATTGGAAAGTATCAGGGTTTTAATATGGATGTTCATTTCAGCAGGCAGCAGTACTGCATTGTTCTTCTGAAGTTTAGGTATTAGCGGGCAGTTATAATAGGTAGAGATTTAACGTTCTCTGTCTGTGTTACCTTTTTTCTGTTCTTTTTTTGCTTTTTGTCTTCTCAGGAATTCGTCAGAGCCGGTTATGTTATCATGTTGTTCTTCACCGGAAGATATGGTATCTGCTGTATCTTGTTTGTTTCCGATTACACGGATGTCTTTGGCTTGTGGATGACTTTTAAGATATTTCTCAAATAATTCTTCAGCATACACCGGATCGCCAGCTATCGCATCTCTGATTGATTGCCTTTGTCTATCAATTTCCTGTCTCTCACTTGGAATGATATATCCTTCAGGAGCTGGTACTTTGGCCACAGCTTCTGCTTCAATTAACTCTATGATTATACTATCAAGTTCAGGATCCAAATCGGAGAATTTTCTTATCCCTTCTGGTCTTTGAGCATCAAATTCATTCGTCATATAATTTAATATACTGCTAGGGATTACACCCGCATCGGCATGATGACGTAGAGCGCGCTGACATCGGCAGTGTCGCGCACCAATGCCGGAGAAGTGCCGTCGGCCAGCATGAATTGCACGATGTCGCCTTCTATCTGTCCCATCATATCTAGCAGGTAGCGCGAGTTAAAGCCAATCTCTATCGGGTCGGCGGCATAGGTAACATCAATTTCTTCCGTCGCTGTGCCGTGTTCGGGGCTATCGGCGGAAAGGGTCAGCTTGCCCTTTGCTACCGCAAGGCGGATGCCGCGGGTTTTCTCAGAGGCAATGGTAGACACGCGATCGACCGCAGAGGTAAACGTCTTGCCATCGAGCTCCATTAATTTGTCATTCTGGCTGGGGATAACGCGCTCATAATCGGGGAAAGTGCCGTCTATCAATTTCGACACCAGCACGGCGTTGCCGCAGGCGAAGCGAATCTTGCTTTCCGACAGCGAGATATCAATATGGGTGAGCCCGTCCTGTGTCAGTTTTTGGATTTCACCGATGGTTTTGCGCGGGATGATGACGCCGGGCATGCCCGCTGCTCCACCCGGCAGCGCCACTTCAATGCGTGCAAGGCGGTGGCCGTCGGTCGCCACGCTACGCAGCACCCCAACTCCCTGGTTCTCGGCGGCATGGAGGTAAATACCATTTAAATAATAGCGGGTCTCCTCGGTGGAAACCGCAAAACGCGTCTTTTCAATAAGTGCGCTGCATTCCGAAGCGGTAATCGAAAAGGAAAAAGGCAGTTCACCTTCGGTCATCACCGGGAAGTCTTCCACCGGTAATGTGGCAAGCGAGAAACGCGAATTCCCGGCGCGGATGACGAGCTTGGTTGCATCCGGTACGCGGGATATTTCAACCTGTGCGCCATCGGGCAGCTTGCGGATGATGTCATAGAGCGTTTGTGCGGGAACGGTGGTTTTGCCAGGTTCCGCAACCGCTGCTACCGTGCGCTCGACAATGGCGATGTCCATATCGGTCGCCGTCAGGTAAAGCGTATCCGCTGCGGCTTCCAGCTTGACATTGGAGAGGATTGGGATGGTGCCCCGGCGCTCGACAACGGATTGCACATGCCCCAGCGCTTTAAGCAACAACGAACGTTCAATGGTCAGTTTCATAGGTTTTGCCGATTCCTGATTAATTTTTCGAGAACATAGTATATAAAATAATTTGTTGCAAGCTTGGAAGCTTGTTGTATTTCAGGGGATGAAAGCGGAGGAAAAAATGCAGAAACCATTTACTATCGGCTTGATCCAGATGCGCATGGAAGAAGATGGCAGTGCGAATCTGGCGAAGGCGCAGGCCATGCTGGAAAAAGCGGCAAAGCAAGGCGTGCAGGTGGCCTGCCTGCCGGAGCTATTCCGCTCGCCGTATTTTTGCAAAACGGAAGATCATACCATATTTGATCTGGCGGAGTCTATTCCCGGCCCGAGCACGGAAGCGCTTGCAAAAACGGCGAAGCAGCATGGTATGGTCATTATCGCCTCGCTGTTTGAACGCCGCACTGCCGGGATTTATCATAATACCAGCGTGGTGCTGGATGCGGATGGAAAGCAGGCGGGTATATACCGCAAGATGCATATTCCCGACGATCCACTGTATTATGAGAAATATTATTTTACGCCCGGTGATTTAGGTTTTAAGGCGTTTGATACGAAGTATGGTAAGCTCGGCCAGCTCGTCTGCTGGGATCAATGGTATCCGGAAGCGGCGCGGCTCACTGCCATGCAGAGCGCGCATGTGCTGTTTTATCCGACTGCCATCGGCTGGCATCCGGCGGAGAAGGAGGAATTCGGCGTCGCGCAAGCCGACGCGTGGGAAACCATACAACGCGGTCATGCAATCGCCAACGGCGTTTATGTTGCCGCCTGCAACCGGGTTGGGTTTGAGCCATCCCCTAACAAGGAGGGCAGGGGCATTGAATTCTTCGGAAACTCATTTGTCGCCGACCCGTTCGGGCGGATACTGGCTAAAGCCTCTTCCGATAAGGAGGAGATTATTACTGCCGTGTGCGATCCGAAAACGCAGGAGCAAACGCGTCGCTGGTGGCCGTTCTTCCGCGACCGGCGCATTGACGCGTATGGTGGCCTGACCGAAAGGTTTGGCAAATGATGCGGATGCCTGCTGAGTGGGAGAAGCAAGCCGCTATATGGCTTGCCTGGCCGCATAATAAAAGTGATTGGCCGGGAAAATTTGATACCGTAAAATGGGCGTATGCCGAGATTATCCGCTGCCTCACGCAAGGCGCGCGGGTGAGGTTGCTGGTACGCAATACGGCGGAACGCCAGAAGGTGGCGGATATTCTTGAAAAAGCGCATATTGATCTGGAACAGGTGGATTTGATTATCGCGCCGACGAACCGTTCCTGGCTGCGTGACTCTGCGCCCATTGTTGTCTATGACGGCAAACAGCGAACCCTGGTGAACTGGCGGTTTAATGCCTGGGCGAAATATAATAACTTTCAGAATGACAGTAAAATCGGAGAATGTGCCAGCAAATTTCTTAACCTCCCCGTCGTTAAGCCCATGCATAAGGGCAAAAGAGTCGTGCTGGAAGGCGGCTCCATCGAGGTAAACGGCAAAGGCACGTTGATTACTACGGAAGAATGCCTGCTGAGTGACGTGCAATGCCGCAATCCGGGCTTTACGCGACAAGATTACGAGCAGGTCTTTGCCCGTTATTTAGGGATTTCCCAGGTGATATGGCTGGGCAACGGTATTGAAGGCGATGATACGCATGGCCATATTGACGACCTTGCCCGCTTCGTTAATGCTAGTACGATCGTGACCGTCATTGAGAGCGATAAAAACGCATATAATTATGCTCCGCTGAAGGATAACCTGAAGCGCCTTAAGGCCGCGCGCGACCAGAATGGAAAAACACTGGATATTATAGAATTGCCAATGCCGAAAAAGATATATTTTGATGGACAGCTGTTGCCTGCTAGCTATGCCAACTTCCTGATCAGTAATGATAAGGTGCTGGTGCCTGTCTTTAACGATTCCCACGATCGCACGGCGCTCAACCTTCTCGCAGAAGCATTCCCGAAGCATGAAGTTACTGGCATTTATTGCGGCGATTTCATTTTAGGGCTTGGTACTATCCACTGCGCCAGTCAGCAGGAACCAGGATAGTTTATAGCCATTTCAAGTAATTTCTGTACGAGCTTGTACGTCAACGTGTTGGAAACCGAAACTATCAAATCAAAGAAATATCCCTCCCGATACCTCGATTCTCTGGCCGTTAATCCAGCCGCTGTCATCCGACAGCAGGGACGCTACTGCTCCGCCGATATCGTCGGGCAGGCCCACGCGCCCCAGCGCGGTTGACGAAGCAATAATGTCATTAATCTGCTTATTGTCCCTGACGAGGCCGCCGCCGAAGTCCGTCTCTATGGCGCCGGGAGCGATAATATTGGCTGTAATTTTACGCGGCCCCAGTTCTTTTGCCAGATAGCGGGTCAGCACCTCAATAGCCCCTTTCATCGCGGCATAGGCGGAATAACCCGGCATTGAAAAGCGGGCAAGGCCCGAGGAAATATTGATAATGCGTCCCCCGTCTTTCATCAGCGGCAGCAATTTTTGGGCCAGGAAAAAAGTACCCTTGAAATGGACATTCATGAGATCATCAAACTGCGTTTCCGTAGTGTCCATGAAGGGATTATTCACTCCCATGCCTGCATTATTCACCAAAAAGTCGAAATTATTGCGTTGCCAGTTTTGATGCAACGCCGCTTTTACCTCTTCTGCGAAGACGGCAAATGTGTCATGCCCAGCCATGGAAAGCTTCAATGCCACTGCCTTTCGTCCCATTTTTAGAATCTGTGCTACCACTTCCTGCGCTGCCGCTGCATTGTTCTGGTAGGTAAGGATGATATCATTTCCCTTTTCCGCCAGATGCAGGGATATGCTTTTGCCGAGGCCGCGGCTGCCACCTGTGATAAGCGCAATTTTCATTGTAATTTCCTTTCCTGTTTGAACAGTACTTATTTATTATTTAGATTATTTCAATCTGAATAGTGATTTATTATCATAAGCACTCGAATCGAAATCCCGATGATACCTCTGCATTATGAACATCACGCTATACGTGGTTGCCCGGACTGCGGATTGCTGAGTGCCCTGCCAGCAACCTGCAAGAGAATGGCGATCATCTGTCCGCGCTGTTTCCGCGTTCTGGCGAGAGCACGCCATCACTCGCACGATTATATCCTTGCCTGTGCGCTGGCCGGGCTGTTATTCGGGCTGGTGCTGCTTGCTGCTCCCTTTATTCATATCATCCTTTACGGGCGCTTTCAGAACAGCACCTTATGGACAGGCGTTGAAACATTGGATCACCAGAGACTAGCGCCACTTGCCATCGTGGTCATGCTGACGGCGCTTATCCTGCCGCTGGCGAAGCTGGCCATGATGAATCTCTTATTACTGGGGATAAGGCAGGAGCGTCCTCCTTCTTATCTTTCCCTGCTGTTTAGGTGTTTCAGGAAAATATCCCATTGGGCGATGCTGGAAGTATTTCTGCTCGGGTTTTTGGTAGCCTATACGCGCCTTAAGGTCATGGCGTACATACAGGTGGATACGGCCGCATATGCACTCTGCGGCGCGATCCTCTTAACTGCAGCGGCGGATGCGGATATGGACGGCGAAGAGATATGGGAGCGGATAAAACGCGGCGGGCAGAAGGTGGAAAATTGGGTAAATGGAATGATAAGGCCGCTGCTCTCCTGTACTTCCTGCTTTTATGCCAGCCCTATTGCGCCTGGCAGTCCATGCCCGCGCTGCAATGCCGCAGTGCATCCACGCGAGCCGGGTAGCATAGAGCGCAG
>JABDGA010000003.1 GCA_013286285.1 Alphaproteobacteria bacterium
TAACCTGCGTGACAAATCGCACCAATACCCGATAGAAAGCGCCATCATCAACCATAATACCCCGATGGCCGTAGAACTGCTGAACCACAACGCAGATTACCATGTCAAAGCGGCCAACGGCAAAACACTGGTGGAACTGGCCAAACAGAATAATAATCCGGAAATTGCGAAAATGATTCAGGACAGGCTCGATAAGGAGGCAGCCGATTACGCCAGCCTGCGCAGCCCACAGAGATTCAAGGATATTATTCACAGCTATGCCTTCGATAGCTGTAGCTACCAATATTGGACTTTTGTACTCGGTTCCAAGCAGGATCCCGAAAAAGCCTCTGAAATCACCCGTCAGGCCGAACAGGTGAAGTCCGACATTCTGCTGATGACGGAGCAGCTCCAGCAATATTACCCCGCCACGCCGCCAAAGGATTTAAAGCGCATCTCGACGGATTCGGCGAAGAAAATTTTTGATATTCTTGATGCCATGATTTCCAATAACAACCGCAGAGCTCAGGGCGTCGGCGCTTCTAAAGACGCGGATGAGCGCTGCCACAAGATCTCTGACGTGGTAGAAATCAAATTCCCTGTAGCAAGCAAAGGGCCTGGCAAAAAATGATGACACGCTGCTATCGAGCCGGTTTTACACTGGTAGAATTATCGGTCGTCCTGATCATTATTTCCCTGATCGTGGGGATGACAGCGGTAAGTGGCGTCACTCTCATCAGCACCGCGAGATATTCAGCCACCGTTTCTAAAATGGCGGCGCTGGATCAAGCGTTGATGGCATTCCGCATCGCCAATGACCGCCTTCCATGCCCCGCCGATTTATCACAGGTACTGGGCAGTACCACTTATGGCACGGAAGGCAACTGTTCTGCTATTGCAGGCGGCGTGTTTGTCGCGCAAAATGCCGGCGCGACGGCCACCGCAGCCGAAGGTGGTGTGCCCACCGCTGCGCTGGGACTGCCCAGCGATTTCATGTATGATGGCTGGGGCAACCGCTTCCGTTATGCCGTGGACACCGGTATGACCACCATCAATACCTTTTCCACCATGCGGATAGGCTGTGTAGATGGAGCGATTACGGTTTATGGCGGTCCTGTCTCCAGTTCTACCTATCCTGCGACCACGTACAACACTACACGCACTACCGGTGCGATTTATGTGCTTATGAGCCACGGCTCTAATGGCCACGGCGGCGTGACCAAAAATGCCGTAGTCAACAACACCGGCGCTCTTAACAGCGACGCCCTTACCAACTGCCACTGCACCAGTACTGGCGCTGCCAGCACCTATTCCCCCGTCTATGTCCAGGAACAGCCTTATACCTATCAGGCCATAGCGGCAGCCAACGCCAATTACAACTTCGACGATATCGTCACCTATAAAGAACGCTGGCAGATGCAAACCGCATGGGATATGTCAGGAACCAACTGCGCCTCCGGCGTTTATACCCGCCCGATCACCATTGATCATACGAAAGTAGGCACGGTGAACAACACCGATCAAGTTAATTTCCCGTTGCTTTTCTCCGGCACCTATTCCTACCTGGCAACGGTGGCAAATGGCGGCAATGTCACCAACGCCAACGGCTATGACATTACCTTCTCCTCCGACGCTGCCGGAAAAAATGCCCTACCCTTCGAGCGTGAAGGTTATAACGCCACAACCGGCGCAGTAAATTTTTGGGTACAGGTTCCTATCGTTTCTCACACTGCCGATACAGTCATTTACCTGCAATACGACAACACCGCGATTACGACCGATCAGTCCAACCAACCCCGTCCTTGGGATAGCAATTACAAGGCGGTATGGCATTTAGACGAAACAAGCGGCCAGCATATGGATTCAACAAGCAATGGCAATAACAGTTCCACTGTCAGCGTGACTGCGGAAGGCACCGCACCAGGAAAAATCGGAGGAGCGGACCAGTTTACCAGTGCAAGCGGCAATTATGTGCAGATAACCGGCCTTATCGGCAGTCCTTCCAGTGTCACTCTTTCAGGGTGGGGATATTTGACCACCAATGGAACCAGCGGTTCGGATATTATCTCTATTGGAGATTACACAGAGATTCGTCAGGATGACGGGGGTACTAAGGATAAGGGATCTTTTTTCCGGGGAAGCGCAAACGGCAACTGGTATGATACCGCAACCACCCCGCAAACCAGCTTGAGTGCATGGCATTATTTTGTCTATACGTTTAATAACAGCAATCCTACATACACCCAGACATTTTACGTGGACGGGGTGCAAAAAACCCAAAGTAACAATGCCTATCCCATCGTTTATTCCACATTAGGCTCCAATACGTTTATCGGCCATCATGGAAACGGTAGCAGCAATTACAATTATGGCGGGTATATAGATGAGGTACACATTTCAAACGCCGCTCGCTCCGCTGACTGGATTAAAACTGAGTATAATAACCAGAGTTCTCCAAGTACATTCTATACTGTCGGCTCCGTGGTTTCACGCTAGCAGGCACTCATTACTTTGCGCAAAGCGCTACATGGGTTTTGATATACTGCGAAAGCATTACGATGAAATTTTCCGCCGGGAGGCGGAAGCCGTTGAATATAAGCGCCACGGCAAGCGCGGATAACATGAAGCCGTACACGTTGAATTTTTCGATAGTATTGTACCGCAAAAATACCACCGCCGGCAGCAACGCAATGCCGCCAGCGATAAGACCGATGATAATCTCCGGCGCGGTATGAAATCCAAGGATAAGCCGTGTCAGGGCAATCGCGCTGATCAGAGGCACAAGCAACAATAACGGAACAAAACGCCATAGGCCCTGCAGTTGGCCGGCCAGAAGAAGGGCATAGGTGCCGAGCACGGCCACCGAAAGGGCGGCATGACCGCTGGGGGAATATATCCCATAACGGTGCAGCCCTTCATTGCAGCCACGGACAAATAGCTTCAGCAGCCCAATTAAAAAGGCGGATCCGGATAAAGACAGAAGCAGCGCGGAAGCTCCCTTGCGGCAGCCCTGGAACAGGAGATAGCCTGCCCCTGTTATCACCATGCAGCCTAAGACAAAGCTATCGCCAATATCCGTTATGAACGTTAAATTCATACTTTTATATACTCACTTGAACCATTTTCAGCCCACTCCAAATGGTTGGTTACGATCGGCTCACGCGACGCAAACCCGTCATTCACAAAGGCGGTTTTGTATATTCGTGGGACGGACATAAAAAAAGAGGCGCGAAAACACGCCTCTTTTCCGAATAGATTAAATATCAGATGGGGAAGCGTACTTCAGGAAAGAACTTTCAGATTTACCGCGGAGGACTTACCTTTTTCCATAGCAATTTCAAATTCAACACGCTGGCCTTCCATGAGCGTACGAAGTCCGGCCTTCTGTACGGCGGAAATATGCACGAACACGTCTTTAGAACCATCCTCAGGTTGGATGAAGCCATAACCCTTAATGGTGTTGAACCACTTAACGATACCAATAGCCATAATAAAAAACCTCTTGAGTCAATTAAATATCCGGAACTAAACGAGATGCAACTTTTCCTGAAACTGAAAAACCCCAGCACACCGCTCATCCGACCATGCAAACAAGCCCTGAGCCTACCCACACAGATTAGCATTACTTATAACAAAAAAAAAACAATTGAAAGCAATTTCTATTCCGCAATACTTGCAGCGGACGGCGGCCTATTGTAATATAGTGACAGTTGCGAAAAATCTCAGGCGAGGATGCCGGTTTCCCCTTATATTTTTCTTTCCGGCCTGTTTTTTAATATGATTAGGTAGTATGCATTTTGTTGCTAGGCTGCGTAAAATACGCAGGTTTTCGAGAACTGTACTGGAGCGTACTACGTACGTGAAGCACGGAAGCGGAGGAAACCAAGTAAGTTTGCCAGCATAGTAGATTAAAGTGCATACTACCTAATGTTACTGGTATGTTTGACTATAAAGTCCTGAATCCCGAGCATGATTGCAACTCACGATGACAGAGATGGATGAACCGGAACATAATTCGTTGACGGATAGTATTGAAGACGGCAGCTATTACGTTGCCGCACACCGCTGGTATTCCGATATTTTCCATGCTCCCATCGCTGAACGCAGTTACTATATCATTGTGCTGCTGCTGGCCTGCCTGAATGTGTATTACTCCGGCAGCGCGTTTATGAGTATGTTTCCGCTCAATGCGCCAGCAGCCTTCAACATTTCCGTAGGGGATATATGGACCGAATATCCACGCATACAGAAACTTGCGCGCTCCAGCTCCGAAGACAAAAACGTCGCGCTGATGCGCTATCTTATCGAAAATTATATTACCAACCGCGAATCTTACGATCTCCGATCCTATGAATTCCGTTACCGCAATATCTGGAGCACCAGTTCCGCGCAGGTTTTTGATACCTATAAGACACTGGTGGATCCGTCCAACCCTTTAAGCCTTTATCATCAGTACACCGATCTGGCAAACCGTACAGTTGAAATCGTTTCCATGGATTATGACCGCAAACCGGAAATCGCGCACGCACATGTTGTATTCAGAACACATGTGACATCCGTTGTGACGATGCGGGAACTCAGGCAGGCAAAATGGGAAGCGGATTTGTCTTACAAATACACGGATTTCAAAGTGGACCAGAAACTGAACACCCACAATTCGATTGCTGCACTTTTGGGCTTGACCGGGAAAGGCGCGAAGGGTAGCGGTGAAAAGAGGGGGGTGACTCCCATGACTTTCATGGTTACAGACTATCAGGTAAAAGAGATGCTTGAATGAACAGACCTCTTTTGAAATATGGCGGCATCCTGGCAGTAACGCTTGCAAGCCTGTGCAGCGTGCCTGTCCAGGCGCTGTTGGATCCTGTTCCCATCGCGACCGATGCACGCATCAAAACCGTGATATACAGCGCCAACGAGATCATTAAGTTCACCGGCTATTACCGGTTTGAATCCAACATACAGTTTGAGGAAGGTGAGACTATCGGCACCATATCGCTTGGCGACTCTGTTGCATGGCAGATTAATCCGGTGGCGAACCGCCTGTTCCTGAAACCCATTGAGCAGGATGCCACGACCAACATGACGGTCATCACCAGCAAGCATACCTATTTCTTTGAGCTGCACGCCGCCGAAGCAAAGGATATAACCGATAAAGGCCAAACGATCGAGCTGCGCATCATCTACCCGAATGAAGATGCTTCCGGCGGGGCGGCGGTACATAGCAGCCTTGATCACGTACCGGATCTGGAGCAGGAGGATCTGAATAAATATAATTTCCGCTATAGCCTCAGCGGATCAGAAGAGATATCACCCATTCGCATATTTGATGACGGCGAATTTACGTATTTCCAGTTCCGTGACATCAATGCTGAAATACCTGCATTTTTCCAGGTGGACAAGGAAGGTAATGAGTCTGTGGTCAACTACCGCACACGCGGGCCGTACATTGTGGTGGAACGGGTGGCTGCCCGCTATACCCTGCGGCATGGGAAAAGCGTGGCTTGCGTATTTAATGAAGCAATGGTAGACGGAAAACCCATGCATGCGTCGAAGCCGCGCTCCTGGTGGAGCAAAGTGACCTTCGGCCTATTTGACGATTAGCAGCCTCTCTTTGCGGCTTACAATAACTGGTGATATGAGATATTTGATTTTTTTGTTTATCTTGCCTTTGGTTGCGCTTTCCGCGTGCAGCAAGAAGGAGGAAACTAAGGAAAAGCCGCCGCAATCGGTCGAGAAGCTTTACAATGACGCCATGGATAAGCTTAAGGACAGGGATTACAAGGAAGCCATTACCGCGTTTGAAGAGGTGGAGCGGCAGCACAGCTATTCCGAATGGGCCTTGCGCGCTGAAATTATGGCGTCCTATGCCGCATACCGCAATATGCAGTACGACACCGCAGTCAGCAATCTCGACCGTTTTGTCAAACAGCACCCTAATAACAACGATACAGCTTACGCTTTTTATCTCAAAGCGATGTGTTACTATGTCCAGATCACCGATGTCGGGCGCGATCAGCGGGTGACGACCCAGGCGCAGCAGGCACTGACCGAGGTGGTAAAACGGTTTCCCGATACCGAATATGCGCGTGACGCCCGGATAAAGCTTGACCTGGTGAGTGACCATCTTGCAGGCAAGGAAATGGAAATCGGGCGCTATTACCAGAAACGCCAGGATTACCTTGCTGCTATTAACCGTTTCCGAATCGTGGTTGAAAAATATCAGATGACCAGTCATACGCCGGAGGCGCTTCACCGGCTGGTGGAATGCTATCTAAAGCTCGGAGTCACCGATCAGGCGCAGAAATATGCGGCGGTCCTTGGATATAATTACCCCAACAGTTCCTGGTACAAAGACAGCTATGCCGATATGAACAACAAACCTTTGCCGCCTGAACCTGGCAATAAAAACCTGGTGGATAAAATATTGCCTTGGTAGTTAATCCGTTGCGCGTTTCCTGTTACGCGCAACGAACACCGAGAAACAAATAACGATCTTTTTATGCCCTTCTATAGTTACCATATCTTCTGCTGCACCAACCGGCGTGAGCCAGGGCATACGCGCGGGTGCTGCACGGAAAAAGATGCAGAAGCCCTGCGTGATTACATGAAAAGGCAAGTTAAAACGCTTGGCATAGAAAAGACACGCGTTAATAATGCAGGTTGCCTGGATCGCTGCGAACTGGGGCCATGCATGGTTATCTATCCTGAAGGCGTCTGGTATAGCTGCAAGACAAAAGAAGATATTGATGAAGTCATCCGCGAACACCTGCAAGGCGGAAATATTGTGGAGAGATTAAAAATATAACTTATTCCGACGGAGACCCTTCATTGCCCTCCCCGTGTGGCGGAGGAGGCAGAGGGCCATCCTCCCTGCCTGCCCGCCACCATGCGGCGGCATTTTCTGTAATGCGCTATAACAGGCATCCGAGATTTCCTTGTAATGATCCTCAAGACAATCCAGAATCCGTCCGCCTCCCGGCTGAATCCCCTTGCAGAATGTTTTAGCATCGTCACGGCAGGCTTCACGCGGCCCCATCGGAGAAGGATCCGCATAGACAGAGGAGGAAATCTATCTTATCGGTTCAGCTGCAAGGCCATATCATCCACAACACGCGATGCCCAGACATTGCGCGGTATATTCTCCACCTGCTCCTGCAGCATTGCCTTAAGCTTAGGCTGCCGATCTTTCACTCCAGGCAAATCCGCCCAGAATTTCGTTACTTGATTCATTAGCTCCTCACGCCGCTCTTCCGGCTGCTGCGCAATCACCTCGGCAGCAAGCGCCATCACGCGCAGCTTGCCGTCAGCATTTAGACTACCTGCCGCATTGGATGGGTCCTTGCTCGATATGGCAACCAACAAATCCGCCAGAATATAAGCGGCAGTGGTGCCGGCAAGTATCAGATATGCGCCTGCCCCTTTTTTTTCATCTCTGTATTTTTCATATGCTTCACGCGCCAGCATCACTTCCGTTATCATGGAGCCATACCCGAACAGGCGAAGCGGTTTTTCTTTTATCCAGTTAATAAAGCTGCGGACAGGCCCCTTCTTTGCAGAACTTTCCTGTCCGTCTTCTAAGCTCCCTTTCGTCTGTTCGGGAATAAAAAATGAAATGGTTTTTAATGCCACGGAACTTATGCCGTACCCTAAGCTCCCCCACTTTTTATGTTCTTTACGAAAAGTTTTATACCCGGAAATCAATTTCGCGCCTGCACCGCCCATATATAACAGCAAGGTATTTTGAGCGGCAGTGCGGTGCAAAAAGCTTTCCGTAGATGGTGGTTTAGTGCTCACCTTGCTGTCTATAGCCGCTAGCCCGGAATCCTCCGGCAGGCTGCCGTTTATTTTCTTTATGAATGCCGCCGTTTTTTCTGATAGGACTTGTACGGCCTGTTCCGGTTTCGCAGAGCGATTCCCGAAGAGCGCGAGATTGGCTCCACCAAGGGTATAAAGCGAGCCAGCAGTGATAACATATTTATCTCTTTTACCACTCGCGTCTTTTCCCACTAAGCCATCCCACAACAACCCTATGTCTCCAAACAGATTCAGAACTCCGGCCAAGGATAGGCTGTGGCGCTTAAGAAACTGTTTTATTCCCCCAAACCTTGCAGGTTTTGCGTCATCCTGCGCATCCATTTTGATCTGCGGCGTTCCAATAATAAAACGATGCTCTGCAAGAAAATCGATGCAATCCTTCTCGTTTGCAAACCCATTTACCTGCAATGCGCTACGCCCATCCACGGTAACCGCCACGCATTGCCAGCTATGCGCTTCCAGTTTTTCACGGATTTCCGCAAGCTGCTCCGCCCTCAGATCCTCCCTTGCCGCTAGCAAGGCGACGGGCGGCTCCGCTGCCGTATGATGAAAGACGATTTCCGGGATCGCAGAATCGTCGGAAAAACGATAGATTGCCATAGGTTAAAATATACCGGAAGCCTAAGGTAAAATCCACGCGAAACCCACTGAAGAAATATGAAGATTTTGTGACAATCTTGCAAACAACCTTCTACTAAAAAACCTTCTTAGTAGCATGATAAACAATATATTTTCTGTTTTCTTCTTTGCCCATCATATGATCTTAACAATCATTTTATAATAAAAAGATATATAATCCCGGCAATGAGATCATTCTGTACACTATAGGAGCAACAAAATGGCAATTGATACATCATTCATGAATGAAGTAGAGCTGTCCGAAAGAGTAGCTTCAAATTTAATAGATCTTCATAGGTTAGCATCAGATAGACGCGTTCTCCCAATGTCCATGGCTCAAGCAATATCAGATTACTGGCCGAAGGAACTGCGCACCCCGGAATTCCAAATTGCTTTAAATACCGCAATAATTGAAACTTTTAGAAGAGAAATCCAAGATGATATAGGTGAATTACGTGGAGAGCGAAGTAATCCGGATAGATCTATTTCAGACCGAATCCCTGCACATATAAGCGGTCTACAGAATGCCGCCGAGAGTTTAGGGTTAAATATTTCTGGATTACTCGAGTTATACCATCAGAATATGGAATTATCGGTAACTACCTCGAATCTACAAAGGGCTGCCAACTTACAGCAGCAGATCGGCGAAACATCCGATCCCCAGGAAATTATGGCCCTCGCCGACCGTATAAAGGAGCATATGGAGGTAGCAAAGTATGCGGAAGAGCCAATTGGCAATGTTGCTACTCTCATAGCAGATACTCAAACACAGCAAAATGCGATAAATGAACAAATCCTTGCTCAATGGCAGGGGATTACGCTGCCCAAAATAACGATGGCTGGTGTTGCAGAATCACTCCCGTCAGATAGAATAAGTGCCATAGCGCTTTATAGCGCACTTGGCAAGTTTAGCGATGTACCGGAGTTGCTGACGAACGAAATCAGAAGTGCGGCAGTCGCACAGACTACCCGGTTATTTGATGAAAATAGGGCAGCGCTTGCAAGGGGTGCCGAACAAGGAAGGATAAGCGAGATAGACAATCATTTCACTGCATGCGAACAATTGGTTCACGCAGCACAAACAGCAGGGCTCACAGATGTGGCGGCAGCCCAAGATATTGACGCCGCCAGATGGGCAGCTTGTGTCGGATACGAAACGGGAACTCGTAATAGTCTTGCCTCAGTAAATCCTAGCGAACACGTTGGTCACAACCACGCTCTTCTTTGCAGCATAATTCCAAATCGTATTACAAGAGCCGTTGAACTTGGCATGCCGGAGGAACGTGCGCAGAACCTCAGGGCAGCACTTCAAACTGCATGTGTTGAGGAAATTCGTAAGGATTTTGAATTGGTAAATTCCGGGCATCATCATCAACTTCATGATTTTCTTATTGCCAATAAAATTCCAGATTGCATCTCAACCGCAGCAACATGCGGTCTGCCAGAAGAAACGGTGCAAAGACTCAGGGCAGACCTTCAAGCCACCGCTCAAGCACATGGACTTTCTGACGAGCAGCACGGCCACCACCACAAGCTTTTTGCTGAGGTCCGACATCTTTTAGAACAAGTTGTTCACTTACCAGAGATGGCTATCCGTACCTTTGGAGGAAGAACGACCAATCACCAACAGCAGTCAGAAAACGAAGTATCGCACAGATAAACTGCTCGCTAGGCTACATACATATACCCTTAAATCAAGAAACCTTCTTGATAAGATAAGATAGCAGCCCATGCAGCACGGGTTGCAGCTCCCTTGCCTTTATCTCGTCGTAGGTAAAAGGATAGTCTTCCGCCATGTAATGCTTCTGCGCCAACTCTAACTGCACTGCATGCACGCCCTGCGCTGGGTTGCCGTAATGGCGGGTGATATAGCCACCCTTGAAACGCCCGTTATAGGCTACGGAATAACGACTACGCTTTGCCTGCGCCACAAGCCGCTCGCTTAACCCCGCATCGGCAGAAGCGCCGTCCGCCGTACCGATATTGAGATCGGGTAATACCCCCTCAAAAAGCATGGACACCTGAGAACGGATCGAATGGGCATCGAACAGGATGATTTTTCCATGTTTTTCCCTGAGCGTATCCAGAACCGACTGCAGCTTATCGTGATAGGGCTGCCAGTACTGCAAAACGCGCTGCTCTATTTCCTCTGCATCCGGTTCCTCCCCCTGCCGGTAGACCGACGTGCCGTCAAACAGCATGAGCGGGCACAGGCCGGTGGTGAACTTTCCGGGATAGAGCGATGCATTATCCTTACTGCGATTCAAATCCACGACGTAGCGCGAGTGGGTAGCCACGATCATATGCACGCCAAGCTGGCGCGCAAACGCATAGAGGCGTTCCACATGCCAGTCCGTATCCGGAAGCATCCGCGCAGGTTCGGTAAACCGTTCACGGATGTTCCCAGGCACATGCGTCGCCACATGCGGGATGCTGACCAGCACCGGAACCTTGCCTGCAAGGTAAATATACGGCTCAGTTGACATAGCCTTATTCTAGCTCTATCCCAAATATATGGCAATTCCTGAACGTAAATCTACGAACAGCCGTGTCATAAAAACACCGCACGGCACCAACCTCACTGCCAAAAGCTGGCTCACCGAGGCACCGCTGCGCATGCTGATGAATAATCTCGACCCGGAAGTAGCCGAGAATCCCGACGAGCTTATCGTATATGGCGGCATCGGCAAGGCGGCGCGCAACTGGGAATGTTTCGACCGCATCGTGGAAACGCTCACCCATCTCGCTGCGGACGAAACGCTGCTCGTGCAATCCGGCAAGCCGGTCGGGGTATTCAAGACCCATGCCGATGCGCCGCGTGTGCTCATCGCCAACTCCAACCTCGTGCCGCACTGGGCGACGTGGGATCATTTCCGCGAACTCGACCGCAAGGGGCTGATGATGTACGGCCAGATGACGGCCGGATCGTGGATCTATATCGGCAGCCAGGGCATTGTGCAGGGTACGTATGAAACCTTCGTGGAGATGGGACGCAGGCATTTTGGCGGCGACCTTTCCGGCAAATGGATACTGACCGGGGGCCTGGGCGGCATGGGCGGCGCGCAGCCGCTCGCGGCGACGATGGCCGGAGCGTCCATGCTGGCGGTGGAGTGCGACATCAGCCGCATACGCAAGCGCCTTGACACAAAATACCTCAATCACATGTCAGTGAACCTTAATGAAGCGCTTATGCTGATTCAGGAAGCACATAAAAATAAGAAAGCGATTTCGGTTGGACTGCTCGGCAATGCCGCTGAGATTTTCCCGGAACTGTTGAAACGCGGCATCCGCCCCGACATGGTAACCGATCAGACCAGCGCGCATGATCCGCTCAACGGCTATCTCCCAGCAGGCATGACATTGGCGGAAGCCGCCACCCTACGCCAGCGTGATCCGAAGGCGCTGGAGAAACGCGCGCGCGAATCCATCGCGCAGCAGGTGCGCGCCATGCTCGATTTCTACAAGCAGAAGATTCCGGTGGTGGATTACGGCAATAACATCCGGCAGGTGGCCAGTGAGGAAGGCGTCAAAAACGCCTTCGATTTCCCCGGTTTTGTCCCGGCCTATATCCGCCCGCTGTTCTGCCGCGGCATCGGCCCGTTTCGCTGGGCGGCGCTTTCGGGTGACAAAGAAGATATTTACAAAACCGACGCCAAAGTAAAGGAACTCATTCCCGATGATCCGCATCTGCACCGCTGGCTCGATATGGCACGGGAGAAGATCGCGTTTCAGGGCCTGCCCGCACGCATCTGCTGGGTAGGCTTAGGGGAACGTGCAAAATTAGGATTAGCGTTTAATGAAATGGTCGCCTCCGGTGAGTTAAGTGCCCCGGTAGTCGTTGGCCGCGATCACCTCGATTCTGGCTCCGTCGCCAGCCCTAACCGCGAAACCGAAGCAATGCAAGACGGCTCTGACGCCGTCTCTGACTGGCCGCTGCTCAACGCATTGCTCAACTGCGCCAGCGGCGCCACCTGGGTAAGCCTGCATCACGGCGGTGGCGTCGGCATGGGCTTCTCGCAGCATGCCGGCATGGTTATCGTGGCCGACGGCACGAAGGAAGCCGCCAAACGCATAGAACGTGTTCTCACCAACGACCCCGCCTCCGGCGTCATGCGCCACGCCGATGCCGGCTACGATATCGCTATCGAATGCGCGAAGAAGAATGGATTGAAGCTGCCGATGGTAGATTAAAAATACTTGCAACCCGACACGTATCGAGTTACAATAGATTATGATTGTTAGCATCCGGCATAAGGGACTTGCCGACCTATACTGGAAAAACGAGAGTAAAGGGATTCTGCAATCCCTCGTGAAGCGCCTACGGCAAGTACTGGCTTTGCTTGAAACTGCGAAAACGGTTGAGGATATGAATATACCGGGCTTAAGACTGCATCCGCTGAAAGGCGACATGAAAGGATTTTACAGCATGAATGTTTCAGGCAACTGGAGGGTAGTTTTTCGCTTTGTAAACGGCGATGTGCTGGATGTGAACCTGATAGACTACCACTGAAAGGAGTATAAATATGGCAATGAAAAACCCACCACATCCCGGCGAAATAATACGCGATCTATGCATCGCCCCTCTAGGTCTGACTGTAACGCAGGCCGCAGAAGGGCTTGGCGTTACCCGCAAAACCTTATCACTGCTGCTCAACCAGAAGGCAGGCATCTCTGCGGAAATGGCAATAAGGCTTTCCAAAGCCTTTGGCCGCAGCCCTGAAAGCTGGCTTAGCCTTCAGTCACTTTATGACTTGGCTCAGCTTTCCAAAAAGTTCGCCAAAATCAAGGTCACGCCTTTTATGGAACAGCACGTATAAACTACCCCAGCAGCTCCCCACTCTTCACCAGCGCATGCACCGCTTCGATGTCCGGCGCCAGGATGCGGTCTTCGCTCAGGTAATCCACGCGCTTACGGATGGTAGCTTTGACGGCTTCGAGTTTTTTAGACGTTTTAAGGGGCTTAAGCATATCCAGCGCCTGGGCGGCGACGAGCAGTTCTATCGCCAGCACATAGCGCACCTGCCTGGCGATCTGCAACGCCTTAAGCCCCGCTCCCGGCCCCATGGATACGTGGTCTTCCTGATCGTTGTTGGTGGGAATGGAATCGACGCTTGCGGGGAAGCACAGTGTCTTGCATTCGCTCGCCAGCGCCGCCGCCGTCACCTGTATCATCATGAAGCCGGAATTCAGCCCCCCATCCTTGACAAGGAATGTCGGCAGGCCGCTTTTTTCCGTGCGCATGGCGGTGTTGACGCGGCGCTCGGAAATCGTGGCAAGCGTGGTGATTGCCGCGCCCAGCCGGTCACAGACCCGCGCCGGATAGATGGCGTGGAAATTGCCGCCATGGATGACAAGGTTCCGGTCAGGAAACAGCAGCGGGTTATCGGTGGTGGCATTGATTTCGCGCTCGATAATCGCCTTCGTCTGCTCCAACTCGTCCCACACCATGCCATGCACCTGCGGCGCGCAGCGCAACGAATAGGAATCCTGTACCCTGCCGCAATCCACATGGCTCTTCGATACCTGCGTTTCCCCGCCAATCCATTGCGCGATTTCATGACCGCAGGCAAGCGTGCCTGCCTGCCGCTGCTCACGCAGCAGGATTTCATCTGTAATATGGTGCGACGCACGCAGTGCTTCAATGCTCATGGCGGTGGCAAGGTTGGCCGTGGAGAGCAACTGCTTCGCCTCATGCCACAGCGTCACTGCGAATGCCGCTGTCAACTGCGTACCGTTGATAAGGCATAACCCTTCCTTGGGGCCAAGCGCCAGGGGCTTTATGCCCGCTTTCTGCAACGCAGCGGCTGCGTTCATACGGACAAAGCCATTTCCCTGCGGCACCGTGCATTCGCCTTCCCCCAGCGTCGCCAGCACCGCATGGGCCGTGGGCGCCAGATCGCCGGAAGCGCCGACGCTGCCGCGTGCAGGCACACAGGCGAGTATCCCGGCTTCCAGCATCCGGGCAATGGCTTTGAGCTTCGCAAGCGCCAGTCCGCGATGGCCGCGACATACGGAGTTGAGCAGGATAATCCACAGCATCAGCACCTGATCGCGCGGCAACTCCTCCCCTACCCCGCAAGCATGGGAGCGGATGATATTATGCTGGAGCGCCTCTATCTTATCGGGCGCAATGCGCGTCTTGGCAAAATACCCGAACCCGGTATTCATGCCGTATACCGTATCGCCGCTGGTGGCCAGTTCATGGACAAACGCTTCGGCGGCGCTGGCACGTTTTTCCGCTTTCTTATCTATATTTATGCGGATACGCGCTTTGGGATCGAGCACACTGCGCGCAAAGTTCCACAATGTTTCTATCGTCAGATCTTCACCGCTTAATGTTATTTCCTGCATATTATACTGCCCTGTATATACCTTGCCTGATGACCCCGATGCATGGGTTATAGCCGATGTTATAGGCCAGATCCTGCGGGTGGGCAATATCCCACAGCGCCATGTCGGCAGTTTTGCCCTCCCCTAGTGTCCCCACCTGCGCCTCCATGCCCAGCGCCTGTGCGGCATAGCGCGTCACCCCGGCCAGCGCTTCTTCCGGCGTCAGCCCGAACAGCATGCACCCCATGTTCAGCATAAGCAGGAGGCTGGCTGCAGGCGACGTGCCGGGATTGGAATCGGACGCTAAAGCTATGGGCACACGATACTTGCGCAAGAGATCCACCGGCGGCTTCTGCGTTTCCCGCAGCATGTAAAACGCCCCCGGCAGCAAGACGGCGACCGTTCCCGCCTTTGCCATGGCCTGAATACCCGCTTCCGAAGTATACTCCAGGTGATCCGCCGACAGCGCCTTATAGCGCGCTGCCAGTTCGGCGCTGCCCAGATCGGAAAGCTGACCTGCATGCAGCTTGACCGCAAGCTTATGCTGTTTGGCAGCCTCGAATATGCTTTCTATCTGCTGAGGTGAAAAGGCAATCCCTTCACAAAACCCATCCACCGCATCGGCAAGCTTTTCCGCCGCAATGGCAGGAATCATCTTCCGGCAGACCAACGCTACATAGCCATCGGCATCGTCTTTATATTCCGGCGGCACGCTATGCGCCCCCAGAAATGTCGTGCGCACGCTGACGGGATAGAGTTCTCCCAGCTTGCGCGCAACGCGCAGCATCTTCATTTCGCTTTCCATATCCAGCCCATAACCGGATTTTATCTCGATCGTGGTCACGCCTTCCCCAAGAAAGGATTGCAGGCGCTTTGCGCTCACGGCAAGCAGCTCCTCCTCGCTTGCGGCACGCGTGGCGCGGACGGTGGAAAGAATGCCGCCGCCTGCCGCCGCAATCTCCGCATAGGATGCTCCTTGCAGGCGCAGGGCAAATTCTTCAGCGCGGTTGCCCGCATAGACCAAGTGCGTATGGCAGTCTATCAGACCCGGCGTAAGCCAAGCGGACTGTGCATCATGCACCTCGTTTGCCAGTTGTTCAGGCTTGCCGGGCAACCGCTCCGCCGCCCCCACCCATGCGATGCGGCCATTCTTGATACCAACCGCACCCTGCTGGATGATGCCATAGTTCTCCTCTGCCATCGTCGCAAGACGGACGTTAATCCAGACCGCATCCCATCCGTGATGTTTTTGCCCGTGATATTTTTGATTGTCCGCCACATTTCTCTCCGATACATTTAGAGCATAAAAGGGAGACTACAACCCATGCAATGGAAAAGATATACGTCATTATTCGCCCGCAAGGCGCTCACCGCCCATGGCTGGCAACGGGACGTGGAAATACGGATCGATCCCCAAGGCTTCATCAGTGGCATCACCGCTCATGCTTCCCTCTCCAGGGAGACACCCGCCTTCGATCTGCTGCTGCCCGGCATGGCGAATGTCCATTCACACGCTTTCCAGCGTGCCATGGCGGGACTGACGGAATTCTCCTCCGGCAGCGGCAGGGATAATTTCTGGAGCTGGCGCGAAGTGATGTACCGCTTTACCCGCACGCTTACGCCGGAACATATGGAGATTATCGCCCGCGCCTTCTACATTGAATTGCTCAAATGCGGCTATACTTCCGTGGGTGAATTCCACTACATCCATAACGATGCGGAAGGAAAACCCTATGCCGCCATCACGGAGCTTTCCGACCGGATCATCGCAGGCGCGCAAGCAGCGGGTATTTACCTGACACACCTGCCGGTCATGTATGAAACCGGCAACTTCGGCGGCTCGGCGCCCAATGAAGGGCAGAAACGTTTCCTGCATCGCGTGGACAGCTATCTTGGATTGCTGGAAACCTTGCAGAAACGCTACAGCGCATCACCGGATATGACGTTCGGCATTGCCCCGCATTCCCTGCGCGCAGTAACGCCTGGCACGCTTTCAACAATCCTTACCGCGCTTCCCGGACTTGGACTTAAGGATTGCCCTATCCACATGCACGTAGCCGAACAGGAAAAAGAGGTAGCCGATTGCCTGGCATGGAGTGGACAGCGGCCAGTAGAATGGCTGATGAAGCATTACGATGTAGATACACGCTGGTGCCTGATTCATGCCACGCACATGACGGAAAGTGAAACCAAAGCGGTCGCTGCAAGCATGGCAACCGTGGGATTATGCCCTTCCACTGAAGCCAATCTTGGCGACGGCATTTTTCCAGCGGAACGCTATTTGCAGGCAGGCGGGTGTTTAGGCATCGGCTCGGACAGCAATGTATGCATTTCACCGTGGGAAGAATTGCGCCTCATGGAATATGCGCAGCGCCTGTCCACCCGCAGGCGTACTGTATTGTGCACGGAAGCAATGCCTTCCGTAGGCCGTACGTTGTTTGAGCGTGCGGCCCAAGGCGGAGCCCAAGCGCTCGGCATCCCTTCCGGCGCAATAGCCATAGGAAAACGCGCCGATCTGATAGCGGTTGGCCTCAATCACCCGCTATTGGCGGATAAAGAAAATGATGCGATCCTCGATACACTGATATTTGCTACCGCCCCCGTTATTACGGATGTATTTATCGCCGGAAAAAGAGTCGTCGAGAACGGCTCTCATCCCCAGGAAAACGAAAGCGCAACCGCGCTGCGCAACGTAATACGCATGGGCAATTATTAAAGTTTACCCCTCCCTTATCCCCCGTAGCCTTGCTTCTTATATATTCCTTATGGAATAGGCGTTACCTTTTTAAGAATAATCAGCAAGGAGAAGGATACATGAAAGCAACGGTTCAAAGCGTTATGAAATATAATCCGGAAGTCATCTCCCCTGAGAACACACTGAAGGAAGCCGCACAGAAAATGGCGAAAATAGGTTGCGGCGTATTGCCGGTGGCCACAAAAGAGACTCCTCTGGGCGTGATTACGGATCGGGATATCGTTATTCGTGCACTGGCAAAAGGAAAAGATGTCGCCACAGAGAAAGTACGGGATTACATGACATCCGACGTATTTTTCTGCGAGGCGGAAGATACGCTGGAAGAGGCGGCGGAGCAGATGCACACCAATCATGTCAGCCGTCTGGTAGTAATAGACAGCGGCGGAAAAATATCCGGAATATTGTCGTTCGGATGCATCTTAAGGAAACACCCGGACTTGCAGGAAATCACCAGTATCGTCAGTTGCGCCGTCGGTAAAAAAGCCGCGTAAGCGTATACCCGCATATGGCTAAAAAATAAAGGAGATGGGTTATGAATCGTATCACCGCACTTGCCGTCACAGGCGCTGCTGTATGTTATGCGTACGGTGTAGGCGCAACGGGCGGAGAATTACTGGTCCGTAACCTTCCCGATAAAGGGAACGTCACTGTCTCCGGGCAGGTCAAGGACATGGGCAGTAACCGGGAATTTACCTTAAGCGATGAGAGCGGAACGATTAAGGTCAGCATTCCTGCAGATGAATCCGTGGTCATGAAAAATGGTGATAAGGTAACAGTCAGCGGAACCGTGGATAGCAGCTTTTTCGGACTGATCGGGAAACATATTGACGCCTCTTTAGTGGAGGTGAACAAAAATCCCGGGGAGGCAATGTCCGACAGCTTACGAAAAGATACGGGAATATCCGTGGATCAAGCCAAAACGGAACAGATCTCCCATCTCTCCAGCCAAGGGATGGTAAAGCTTTCCGGCACGGTAGCGGATGTTATCGGCCCGAAAAGCTTTACGCTGGAAGACGGTACGGGAGCCATCACCATCAACATGCAGTCGGATGAAAACCTTGCCCTTGCCAAAGGCGCCAAGGTAACGCTGGTTGGGTATGTGGAAGAAGGAATGCTAGGTAAAGACATACGCGCCACCCATGTCATCATCACCAGCGCCGACCAGCCACACGCACAGAATTAAGCAGCAATATGCACCATAAATATCTCATCCTCTATCTCGTTTTCTCCGTCTTTCTGTTATCGGTCGCCATGCTGCCCCGTCAGACGCTTGCGGCCAGTGGGGACGATGCACGTCAGTTTGTCGATAAACTGGGCAAGCAGGTGCTCGCCACGCTCAATAATAATGGCGAAAGTAAGGAAGAAAAGCGCCAACAGCTACAGAAGATGTTTATGGACAATATGGATATAGGCTGGATGGGACGCTTCGCTTTAGGCCCTGACTGGCGTCAGGCGACGGAAGATCAAAAGAAACGTTATCTGGATGCCTACAGGCAATATCTACTGGCGCGTTACACCACCAATTTTACCGATTATACCGGCAGCAACTATACCATTACCGGTGTGCAGGCGGGCCAGGATGGGCAGTTTACGGTGAACATGCAGATTAAGACGCCTAAGCAGTCACAGGTAACCGAAGCCGGTTATACCGTGCAAATGGGGAAAGACGGGCAATTCAAAATTACGGACATCATTGTGGAAGGGGTCAGCATGATTACCACGCAGCGTTCTGATTTTTCTTCCGTATTCCAACAGAAAGGCATGGACGGGTTAGTGACTGAAATCCAGAATAAAATGCGCGCCGAAAAAAACAGTTCATAATGTATATGCCATGCGGAAGACTTTCTCAGCTGCGCATGCAATTGCAAATGCCCGGGCTTACTCAAGGCATCTGGAAAAATTTAGCCACACCTGCGCAGGGTGGATAGGTACGTCCGGGGCATTCTTAATTGCTATTATCCTGATAGTCCTTTGGCTTATCTCCGGTGTGTTTTTTGCCTATTCCAATTCCTGGCAAACGTCTTTTACCTCGTTTACCAGTGTCATCACCTTTCTCATGCTCTTTCTGATGCAGCGTTCAGACAACAAAAAATACCTTGCGATACAGGTAAAGCTGAATGAATTGATCGCCAGCAAAAGAGGCGCAAGCAACAGCCTCATCAATATCGAAGAAGCCAGTGAGCAGGATATTAAGAATATTTATAATACGCACCGCGAACTGATACAGAGGAGTATGGAATAACAGCGTCTAATGGGTACGCTTATCCTTGTCACGCAACCTTCCCAGCTCTTCGCCCACGCGCTTCAGGCTTGGGCTACATCCGTCACGCGGCAGAATCACCTCAATCAGGTACATCTTGTCTGACGCGATGGCTTCCCGGATGGCCGCTTCCATCTCACCGTTATTCGTCACTTTTCTGCTGACCCCGGCCCCCAGGAGTTCCGTCATCTTGGTATAGTTCCAGCGCAGGATTTCGTTAAACGGCCCATCGAGGATAAAACGCTGCGTGCCGTAACCGTCGTTATTCAGCACGAAGACGATCGGGTTCATGCCGAATTTGGCCGCCGTGGAAAGCTCGATGCCGGTCATCTGGAATGCACCGTCACCGACAATCGTAATCACCCGATCTTCCGGACGCGCCGCGCTTGCGCCGATGGCCGCCGGCACCGCAAATCCCATGGAAAGGTAATACGCATCCGCAAGAAAATGCGTCGCCTTCTTCGTGCGCAGTTTCATCGCCCCGAAAAGGGAATCGCCGGTGTCGCAGGTAATCAGGCTGTTTTCCCCGGCATGCAGGCCCAGAATCCGGAAGAAGGATTCCATGGAAATCTCCGCCTGCTTTTCACTCTCGCCAAGCGGTTTCGGCTCCGGCGCAGGCAGCGGCAACTCACCAAGCGTGCGCGGCCGAACCGGCATCTCGTACAAACGTTCGAGGAACTCCCTGAGCACCACCTGCTCATAGGTGCGCGCGCCAATCTGCATTTTCTCCGTCGTGGCAAGCATGGTGCGCTTGCGGCTCAGCTTCTCGCTCGTATTCATGAAGGCGAACCAGACATCGGTAATGAGCGCGCCGAGCATGATCAGGCAGTCCGAATCTTCCACATATTTCTGCACAGCGGCATCCGACAGCGGCCCCGAATAGACGCCGATAAACAGCGGGTGCGTTTCGCTGATGATGGACTTGGACATCAAGGTGGAGGCAACCGGGATATTGAATTTGGCGGCCACCGCCAGCGCCTGCTCCACCAGCCCATGGCGATGCAGTTCAATATCGGCGATAATGACCGGCTGCTTTGCATGGTTGATAGCGGCCACCGCATCTTCAAGCATCGCATGCAGATTATCCGGATCGCTCACCGGCGCAGGAGGGTTGACCGCCGGAGGAATATGCGCGATAGGCATATCCACCACGTCGAACGGCACCTCGATATAGCCGGGGCGGGAATGCTCGAGCACCGCATCCACCACGCGCATGATTTCCGCCGCCGCTAGTGCCGGATCGAGCAGCACAGCCGTAGCACAGGTGACTTCCTCATAAATGCGGCGCTGGGTGTCAAACGTGCGCACCTTGTGATGCATCAGCACGTCCTTCTTGCGATCCACCGGCGAAGGGCCGCCGGAAATCACCAGCAACGGCGATTTTTCTGCATAGGCGCAGGCCACCGAATTGAGCATATTCAACCCGCCGACACAGTACGTGACGCAGGCCACCCCTAATCCGCTCACACGCGCATAGCCATCGGCGGCGAACCCCACGCTCGGCTCATGCGTCATGGTGATGATTTTAAGCGGCGACTGTTGCAGCCAGCGGAACGTCGGCAGGGCGAAATCACCCGGAATCCCGAACACATGCGTGACGCCCTTCTTATGCAGGTAATCAAATAAAAACGATCCGACGGTGGGAAATGCTGCGCTCATACCTTATCCTTTTTGCCTAATGCCTTATGAATATATGCTGACGCGCTTTCAAGCAATGCGATATCCTGTACAGCACAACGCACGCTTCTTGCCTCACACCAGCGGATTAAATCCTCCATTGCCAGATTACCCTTAGGGCTATTGGCATAAGGGCAACCACCGAGTCCGCCGGTAGCCGCATCGAACGTCCGGATGCCCAAATCATACGCGCGTTCGACATTGGCGATAGCGCTGCCGAACGTATCATGAAAATGCATCGCAAGCTGCGCGAGCGGAAATGCAACATCCACATGCGCCCCCACCAGAGCATCCACCCGTTCCGGCGTGCCGACGCCGGTCGTATCGCCCAACGACACTTCAAAGCATCCCATGTCGTGCAGTTGTTTCGAGCGCGATGCCACTTTCTGTGGAGAAAACGGTAAATCGGTATAGCCAAAAACATTCGATATATAACCGCGCACACGCATGCCGCAGGACAATGCCTCTTTCACCACCGGCTCTATAGCAATAAATGCCTCATCCACACCCGCATGGATATTCGCCTGCGAAAAGCTTTCCGATACGGCAAGAAAGATGGCAACTTCTTTTGCATTGACTTCTCTGGCACGCACGAGCCCCTTTAGATTCGGCACCAGATAGGAAAACACTGCGTCCGGAAACTCCCGCGCAACGGCTTGAAGCAATGCGGCCACTTCCGCAGAATTGGCCATGCTAGGCACTGCCTGCGGCTTCACAAAGCTTCCCGCCTCAATGCGCCTAAGTCCTGCCAGAGCAAGCAGGCGGATGAATTCCACTTTAGTTTCTGCAGAAAGGCCTGCCGCACCGGGCTCATTCTGCAACCCGTCCCGGGCGCCTACCTCCACCACTTCAATATCGTACGTGCTATGCATGTCTCTCTTGCCGCTTGAGCCTTATCAGTTCCGCTCCCTCGCTTACCATCTCGCCTTCACGCGCCAGTACCGCTTCCACCACCGCATCATCCCCTGCGGCAAGCGTCATCTGCAGTTTCATGGCTTCCATCACCACTATCGCCTGCCCCTGCGCCACTGTGTCCCCCACTTTGACCAGCACCTGACGCACCAGACCCGGCATAGGCGCTTTGGGACTCAGCTCCGCCTGCCTTGAGACCGCCGTATTATTCGCAACCTGTTCGGTTATCCTCGCCTGCGCACTGCCAATCTGCACCCGATTTTCCTTACCCGACTGCCATACGGACACCGCCCTGCGCTGCCAGACTCCTTCCGCCACTTCACGCTCCAACATCATCCTGCCATCCGGCAAGCGGTAGCCGGAGAAATGGTAGAATTTTCCCTGAAAAGAAAAAGAGATCTCCTGCCCCTTGCGCGTTACGCCTTCAAGGGCCGCCAGACTACCGTTTATGTATAAGGTTGTGTTCATTGTCGCCAGTAAATGTGTGCTCGTCATCATCTGAATTTGCACCAGCAAACTATAGATAATTTTGCAATGCAAAATTCGGGGAATAACGAGCGTATAAGTAACTATATAGGAAATCCGGGCAAGGATGCAACAGACATGAAAATTCCCTACGCCGCGAAGCTTATGCCACAAGGCGACGCAGGGAGAAATCCCGACAGGTTCATTTAAGAATGCCTGCGCATCCAAGAAACAAACTTTCGGAAGGCACGGTCCAAGCTAGGAATGCTATGGGCCAGAACCAATAAAAAAAGAGCGATCAACAGTCTCTCATCCACACTCACACCACCTATGTGGATATGAACATGGAAGATCAAAAGAAGTACTAGCCCTACCTTAATAGCGATGAGCAAACATAAAAACGAAGCCCTAAGTATTTTGAACACACTCATCATTATAGCAGGAAAAGAGGCTGTTAACTTACGCCCCAGTCTCAGCTTGCGACGTAGGCAGTGTAGCAGCTGCACCACACCCGCTATCCCCCCTACCGCAACTCCATATTGCCAGCCTATAACTAAGGAAATTAGGAAACACGCTACGATGAGCATAACGTATCTCATTATTTCGCTCAGTATAGAAATGTCACAGGGACGTTGATGATGCTTCTGCTCCTCATGTATCTGCTCTTGAGGCTTTTGCATCGCGCTCGTCACTCCTTTCGCACAAGTTTTGAACCTCATGCGTAGTTATTTGATATATTATTAGTACTATCGAACAACATACGAGTCGGCACACCCGCGTTTGCGAGTGCGTTTTGTCCATACTTACGATCAATGTAGCAATAGAACCCCTGAGGATTCATGACGCACAGGATTATAAGTGTCTTAAGCGTTATTTTACCTTTCTGATTGCCTTAATCTTTAGAAAAATTGTGAATTTTTTGTGACAGTTTGTATACTTTTTTGAGAAGAAGGTAATAAAAATTTATTATCAATTGGTTACAACCCTTGTCCACGCCGAATGCTCCGCTAATGACCCGGATGCAGCAGACGGTGCAGTATTGCCGCAGAGCAGATAGGCCGCCGCCAAAGCAGCAACTTCATCCTCGTTGTAGTTGTTTTCCAGCAGGGCCTGCCGGTGGCTGGCAATGAAACCGGTGGAGACTTTCCCGGCACGGAAATCTTCGCTTTCCAGCACACGCATCAGGAAAGCGCGGTTATGGATGGTGCCTTCCATCCATACTTGCGCCAGCGCATTTAAGAGGCGGCGGATAGTCTCCTCGCGGGTCTGCCCCCAGGCGGCAAGCTTGGCGATCATGGGGTCATAATTCGCGGATATCCTGCTGCCGCTGCTGTAGCCATTTTCGCAGCGCACATGCGGCAGATGCGGCAATGAGAATGCACTCAACACTCCCGGCGCAGGCAGGAATTCACGATCCGGATCCTCGGCATAGAGCCGTACCTCCATCGCATGACCATGGCGTTTCACCTCTTTCTGGGTGAACGGCAGCGCTTTTCCCTCCGCCACTTGCAGCTGCAACTGCACCAGGTCAAGCCCCGTTACCATTTCGGTCACCGGGTGCTCCACCTGCAGGCGTGTGTTCATTTCAAGAAAATAGAATTCCCCGTTGGCATCCAGAATAAATTCCACCGTTCCCGCACCGACATAACCAATATGCGATGTGATGGCGATAGCGGCCCTGATCATGCTTTCACGCAATGCCTCCGGCAATTGCGGTGCCGGGCTTTCCTCCACCACTTTCTGGTAGCGGCGCTGTATCGAGCAATCGCGCTCGAAGAGATGCACGTGGTTGCCATGCGTATCGGAAAACACCTGCACTTCGATATGGCGCGGCTGAACCAGATATTTTTCCAATAATACGCGATCATCCCCAAACGCATTCTTTGCTTCCGCACGCGCCGCTTCAAGGGCAGCGGGCAGCGCATCCGCGCTTTCCACGATACGCATGCCCTTGCCGCCGCCGCCCGCCGCCGCCTTTACCAGCACGGGATAGCCGATTCCGGCAGCGGCCTTTGCCAGCAGTTTCGTATCCTGCGCATCGCCGTCATAGCCGGGCACCACGGGCACGCCAATGGACTGGCACAGCCTGCGCGACTCTCCCTTATCCCCCATCAGGGCAATGATGTGCGCTGGCGGCCCGATAAACACAAGCCCGGCTTTGGTAACCGCTTCCGCAAACCGTGCGTTTTCAGAGAGGAATCCGTATCCCGGATGAATGGCATCCGCGCCACTGCTTTTTGCCGCCTCTATCAGTTTTTCGATATTCAGATAGGTTTCAGAAAGCGCATTGCCCATAAGCAATATGGACATATCGCCTGCGCTGGCATGGGGTAAATCCTTATCATCCTGCGCATATACAGTCACTGTTTCCACTCGCATCGCCCGGCATGTCGCCACAATACGGCAGACGATTTCGCCGCGGTTGGCAATGAGCAGGCGTTTTATCTTTCCCACCATGGGCTACATCCTGAACACGCCGAAGCGTGTATCGGCAATGGGGGCATTCAGACTTGCGGCGATGACAAGACCCAGCGTATCGCGGGTAGAGGCGGGATCGATAACGCCATCGTCCCAGAGCCGCGCCGTGCTGTAATAGGCGCTGCTTTCCGCTGCGTATTTCTCCAAAAGCGGCTTGCGGAGCGCTTCCTTTTCTTCTGGCGTCGGTTTCCTGCCTTCCTTTTCCATCGCGTCGTCGCGCACACGCGCCAGCACATCCGCCGCCTGCTCGCCGCCCATCACTGAAATACGCGCATTCGGCCACATGAAGAGAAAACGCGGGTCGTACGCACGGCCGCACATGCCGTAATTACCTGCGCCGAACGAGCCGCCGATAATGATGGTGAATTTCGGCACCTGCGCATTACTCACCGCCATCACCATCTTGGCGCCGTGGCGGGCAATCCCCTCGGCCTCATATTTCTTCCCCACCATAAATCCGGTGATGTTCTGCAGGAACACCAGCGGAATTTTACGCATGCAGCACAGCTCGATAAAATGCGTGGCCTTGATAGCCGATTCGGAAAAAAGAATCCCGTTATTGGCGACAATCCCCACCGGCGTTCCATGGATGGCCGCAAAGCCGCAGACGATCGTAGTGCCGTAACGCCCTTTAAACTCCTGAAAACGCGAACCATCTACCAGCCGCGCAATAATCTCACGCACGTCAAATGGCATCCGCGTGGAATCCTTTGGCAGGATACCGTAAATATCTTCCACTGGATAAGCAGGATCTTCATAAGGTAAAGTGTTGCGCCTTGCCGCCGTCTGCCAGTTGAGGCTCGCCACAATATCGCGCACCTTGGCAAGCGCTTCTTCCTCATTTTCCGCATAATGGTCGGCAACGCCCGACTGCGCCGTATGCACATCCGCACCGCCCAGCGCTTCAGCCGTAACATCCTCGCCGGTAGCCGCCTTTACCAGCGGCGGTCCTGCCAAAAAGATCGTACCGTTGCCTTTGACAATGACACTTTCATCACACATCGCCGGGACATACGCGCCACCCGCCGTGCACGACCCAAGCACCGCAGCAATCTGTGGAATACCTGCCGCGGACATGCGCGCCTGATTGAAGAAAATACGCCCGAAATGGTCGCGATCAGGAAACACCTCATCCTGCATGGGCAGAAACGCACCGCCGGAATCCACGAGATAAATGCAGGGCAGGTTATTCTGCATCGCGATTTCCTGCGCGCGCAGATGCTTCTTTACGGTGAGCGGAAAATACGTGCCGCCTTTGACGGTGGCGTCATTAGCAACGAACATGCATTCATGGCCATGCACGCGCCCGATGCCGGTGACGATACCCGCCGAAGGCACTCCACCTTCCTTTTCATACATGCCGTGTGCCGCCAGGGCGGAAAGCTCGACGAATGGCGAGCCGGAATCCAGGATACGCGCTATGCGCTCGCGTGGCAGCAGCTTACCCCGCGAATGGTGGCGTTCCACCGCTTTTGCCCCGCCGCCCTGCCGCACCTGCTCCATCTTTTCAGCCAACTCGTCGGCCAGCGCCTTATGATGCTGTATATTATCACTAAATTCCGTAGCCTGCGTCACTTTAAAAGAACCCTAATGCTTTCGGGCTATAGCTGGTGATGACGTTCTTAGTCTGCTGGAAATGCGCCAACATCATGCGATGGTTCTCACGGCCAATACCCGATTGTTTATACCCCCCGAACGCAGCATGCACCGGATAGAGGTGATAGGCATTGATCCAGATGCGGCCGGCCTTAATTGCCCGCGAGGCGCGGTAGGAAATGTTGAGGTTGCGCGTCCATACCCCGGCGGTGAGGCCATACGTGGTATCGTTCGCAATACGGATGGCATCATCAAAATCCTTGAACTTGGTGACGGAAACCACCGGCCCGAAAATCTCCTCGCGGAAGATACGCATGGCATTATTACCTTCAAAGATAGTGGGTTTCACGTAATAGCCGCCATCCAGTTCCCCGCCGGGTTTTACGCGCAGGCCGCCCGTGCGGAGCTTTGCGCCTTCATTCTTGCCGATATCGATATAGGAAAGCACCTTTTTAAACTGCTCTTCCGATGCCTGCGGCCCCATCATCGTGGAAAGATCGAACGGATTGCCGACGGTTATTTTCTCCACCCGCGCGACCGCATTTTCCATAAACCTGTCATAGATCTTCTCATGCACCAGGACACGGCTGGGAGAAGTGCAGACTTCACCTTTATTCAAGGCAAACATCGCGAATCCCTCCAGCGCCTTATCGGCAAATTCATCATCGGCATCCAAAATGTCCGGGAAGAAGATATTGGGCGATTTGCCGCCCAGCTCCAATGTCACCGGCACGATATTCTGTGAAGCATACTGCATGATAAGCTTGCCGGTGGAAGTTTCGCCGGTAAAGGTGAGCTTGCCGACACGCGGGCTGGTGGCAAGCGCTTTGCCCGCTTCCGGCCCAAAACCGTGCACGACGTTGATAACCCCCGGAGGGACAATATCCGCAATCAGCTCCATCAGCAGCATGATGGAAAGCGGCGTCTGCTCGGCGGGCTTGATGACGATGGTATTGCCCGCCGCCAGCGCCGGCGCGGTTTTCCAGGCGGTGAGCGTCAGCGGAAAATTCCAGGGAATAATCGCGCCGACCACGCCTACCGGCTCATGGAAATGATAAGCGACCATGTCGTTATCGATCTGCGAAACCGAACTGTCTTCGGTGCGGCAGGCGGCGGCGAAATAACGGAAGTGATCGATGACCATCGGCAGATCGCCTGCCATCGCCTCACGCAACGGTTTTCCCATATCAATGGATTCGGCCAGTGCCAGCGTTTCCAGATTCTGCTCCACGCGATCGGCGATTTTATTCAAGATTGCGGAACGCTGCGCCGCAGAAGTGACAGACCAGCTTTCCGCCGCTTTGTGCGCCGCATCAAGCGCCATTTCCACATCGCGTTCATTCGACCGCGCCGCCTGAAAAAATACTGTTCCGGTCACCGGGCTGATGCTGTCGAAATACTCCCCGCCTAGCGGCTCGACCATGTGGTTATTAATCCAGTTGCCGTAGCGCTTCTTAAGCTTCAGCTTATCTTTTACCGCATCCAGAATGCTTGCATGTTCCATAGATTTCTGTTTCTGGGCTGTTGACACGGCTTCCTCCCTTGGAATTACGCTATGCTAATTCATAGACCCGGCACCTGTGTTTGGCAACTAAAACCTAGTCATTACAGCCGATATGGCGGGAGATGATCAGGCGCTGGATTTCCGAGGTCCCCTCGCCGATGCGCAGCAGGCGGTGATCGCGCCAGAAGCGCTCGACATCATACTCTTCCATGAGGCCGTAGCCGCCGTGAATCTGCACTGCCATGTCAGTGACTTCACCGGCGATTTCCGAGCTGTATAGTTTGGCCATCGCGGCTTCCTTGGTGAAGGGCTGCTGTGCATCCGCAAGTGCACAGACGTTGTAGAGATAGGTACGCGCCAGCTCGATTTTCATGTGCATATCCGCCAGCGCAAACGCGATGGACTGGAAATGGGCGATGGGATGATTGAACTGGCGGCGTTCCTTGGCATAAGCAAGCGCCTTCTCATAGGCTCCCTGCGCGCAGCCCACCCCCATCGCTGCGATGCCAATCTTGCCGCGATCGAGCGTCGCCAGCATCTGCCTGGAGCCGTCCCCTTGCCTGCCTAACAGATTCTCGTCCGGCACAAACACATTATCGAAATACAGCTCTGACGTATCGGAAGCGCGCCACATCAGCTTGCCATGCATGGCCTTCGCGGAAAACCCTTTCGTGCCGCGCTCCACGATAAAACAGGAGAGCTCCGGCTTGCCTTCGCCTTTGCTGCCTGTCACCGCCTGCACCGTAACGCCTGTATTCATAGCGGAGGCGCCATTGGTGATAAATATCTTCGCGCCGTTGATAATCCAGCCGCCATCCGTCTTTTTCGCCACCGTTTTGCTGCCACGCGAATCCGATCCCGCCCCCGGTTCGGTAAGCCCGAACGCCCAGAGTTTTTCCCCGGTGCAGAGCTGCGGCAGATATTTTTTGCGCTGCGCGTCATTGCCGAAATAATAGAGCGGCCCGATCCCCAGCGAATTATGGGCAGTGATAGTCGCCGCCTGCGATCCGTCCACGCGTGCAATTTCCTCACAGGCGACGGCATAGGCAAGATAATCCATGCCATGCCCGCCATAGCTCTCAGGCACGATGATGCCAAACAACCCCAGCGTTCCCATCTTACGCGTGAGTTCCTCAGAGAATTGCTCTTTCCTATCCAAATCGCGGGCGATCGGTGCAATCTCGCCTTCGGCGAATTTACGTACCGATTCGCGGAGTATCTGATGGGTTTCTGAGAACATCATGCCGTCTCCTGTTCTTTAAGGTTAAGTTCAATGCACATCTGCTCGCGCATTTTGAATTTCTGGATTTTACCGCTGACGGTAGTCGGGAATTCGGACACGAATTTCCAGTATTGCGGCACTTTGTAATGGGCAAGGTTCTTGCAGCAGAAATCCCGGATTTCCTTTTCACCGGCCTGCGCACCGTGATGGAGCTGCACCCAGGCGCACAGCGCTTCGCCGTACTTCACATCGGGCACGCCAAACACGGCCGCCTGCGAAATCGCCGGATGAGTGAAGAGAAATTCCTCAATTTCACGCGGGTAGATATTCTCACCGCCACGGATCACCATATCCTTCAGGCGGCCGGTAATTTTGTAATAACCGTCCGGCCTGCGGATGGCAAGATCGCCGGTATGCACCCAACCATCCTGCATCGTTTCTACGGTCGCCTCCGGATCATTGTAATAGCCGAGCATCGTACCGTGGCCGCGTGCGCAAAGCTCGCCCTGCTGGTTGTCCCCCAGCATCCTGCCGGAATGCGGATCGCGGATTTCAATGTCCACGCCGGGCAAAGGCGGGCCGACGGTTTCCACCCGCAGCGCGATGGAATCACACGTACGGCTTTGCGTCAGCACCGGCGCAGTTTCCGTCTGGCCATACGCAATGGTAATATCACGGCAGCCCATCACACCGATGACTTTCTTCATGATCTCTATCGGGCACGGACTGCCCGCCATAATGCCGCTGCGTAAGGAGGACAGGTTACGCGCTCTAAAGCTTGCATCCTCCAGCATTGCGACAAACATGGTCGGCACGCCGTAAATAGTCGTGCAACGTTCTTTTTCAATAGCCTCAAGCGTCGCCGACGGATTGAAATATTCGGCGGGAACCACCAGCGCCGCACCGCGCACTATCGCACCGAGCACCCCCATCACGCATCCGAAACAATGATAAAACGGCACCGGCACGCACATGCGATCGGCCTCCGTGATTTCCTGACAGCCTGTGACATACCATGCATTCATCAGGATGTTGCAGTGCGATAACATGACCGCCTTGGGGAATCCGGTCGTACCGGAGGTATATTGAATATTGATGGGATCCTTGGCGGAGAGCGTTGCCGCAATGCCTGCAAGCTGTGCATCGGCAACCGAGCGCCCTGCTTCCAGCATTTCATGCCAGGGCAAGTAATATTCCGGAGCATCCGGCTTTAGGGCGATCACATGCCGAAGTTTGGGAAAAGACGGGCAATGCACGCCGCCATGCCTTGCCTCTTTTATCTGCGGACAAGCCTCAGCAAAAATCGCATAATAGTCGGAAGACTTGAATGTATCGGTAAGGAATAAAGCCACAATATCGCTCTGCGCAATCGTGTAGCATAGCTCGAAAGGACGGTAGGCGGGATTAATCGTCACAAGCACAATGCCAACACTTGCTGCGCCATATTGCAGTAACACCCATTGCGGAATGTTGGTGGCCCAAACGCCGATATGCTCACCCGGCTTGATGCCCAGCGCCAGTAGACTTTTGGCCACTTCTTGCACCGCAACATGAAACTCGTCATAGCGCATGCGCACGCCGCTCTGCGGAAACACCATGGCGTCGCGTTCTGCAAAGCGCCCTGCAATTCTGCCGAGCACCGCACCGATAGTAAGGCCATCGACCCAAGGCGATGATGATGTTTCAGCCATAAATATGCCCTCGTCATCCCGTGCGAAAGCACGGGATCTCAGGCTATTATATTGAGATGCCGTGGTCAAGCCACGGCATGACGTGGAAAGAGGTGTAATTTATTTGGAAGGCTGATACATTATATGCCTCTCGCATGTGAAGCGTTGGGCCTTCACATGCGAGAGGCATCAAAGCCGACGTTGAAAATGTGGGCTTTGCGCCGCAGAGCGAGCGTGACGCACGCCAAGAGTTGGCGTGCAAAAGGTATATATGGGAGACATGGAAGCTATGCGTAAAAAACTCTACTACGAGGACTTCACTACCGGACAGCAATTGCGCAGCAAAAGCAGCTATACGATCAGCCGGGAAAACGCCATCGCATTTGCTCGTGAATACGATCCGCAGCCGCAACATATGGACGAACACGAGGCCCAGGGGACCACTTTCGGCAACCTCGTCGTCAGCGGCTGGCAGACCGCCGCCGTGAGCATGCGCCTGAAAGAACAGACAGGGCTGTATGATGTCTCCGGCGGACTGATCGGCGTGGGGATCGAAAATATACGCTGGCCACGCCCCACGCTGCCGGGCGATTCCTTACACGTGGTAGTGACCGTGCTGGAAAAGCGCCTGTCCAAATCACAGTCAGGCAAAGGCATCATCCGGTATAAAGTGGAAACCTTCAATCAGCGTGACGAACTGGCGATGGAAATGACCACCACAGTCATCGTGCCGGCACCCCCAGAAGGGCAGCACTAGCCGTAGTGGCATCTACCCGTTCCGCATGCCTCGTGGAGGAGGTAGCCCTGCCGTCATCCGGCAAGGTTTCATTTGAGTTATTGGTAACTCTTTGTGTTTCTGGTCGGGAAGAATTTTGGGAAATTTCATTTTTGGCAACCGACTTTTTCTTGCCCATCCAATTCGCAAACAGATTATAGAAAAACGAATGCAGCAAAGCATAGGGAATCCCCAATCCTGCATCGGTGGCGATGCTTCTATGTATGAAATTCCAGCGCTCGCCTGCTTCCTGCGGACTGATGTTTTTGAATTTTTCCGGCCCTCGCCCTATCAACCTTGCAGCTTTCTCACTTAACTTCTCTACGTGATTAAACCATATTTTATCACTCACTTTTGCCGTCCAGGGAATAAGGACAATGAGAAGCAGTGGCAGTAAGGCACATCCTCGTGCCGCAAGTCCCGCCCAGAAATTTTTCTTAGGTTCATTGTCAATCGCGTCATAGGCTTCCCGAAACTTGGGATCGCTCTCCACTTTTTCCTTGCCGTATATCAAGCGATCATAAAACCCGATGATGGATTTTTTGACTTTTTTGCTTTCCAGCACCCGCAAGGGCGGCAGCGTGAACATGCCGCCGGCAATCACGCCGAAGAATATATTTCCGTATTCCACGCTCTTTTGCCGCAGTTCATTATTCTTAATAGGAGAAAGTGCGCGGTTAAGCCCCCGGCTGATCGGATCGCTCCAGATCTTCTGACCCAATTTCGAGTATTTTCCCCAGTACGCAAAGCTTACACCGGCCATGGCATTAAAAATCCAGTCAATGCCTAAATACGTGCTCCAGAAATGGATACGTTCTCCCGCAGTCTTGCCACGAGGCCCAGCACGATCGGGTTTCTCCGGATCCGAATCCAGTACGGGTGCCACATCCAGCGGGGTTTCGGCGGGTTCTTTTTTGGGTGTCTTATCTTCCATGCGTTGTCACAGGCCCAGGCTACACAAAATGCTTACGGTAATTTTACTACAGTGGGGGAGCAACGTCCATGACGGGTATATGAAGAAATTATGACAATAATCTTCACAAGGCTACTTTAATCATCTGGGAAACAATCATAAAAAAGACCGGTGCCTTACGAAAAAGCACCGGTTAGAAACGGAATTACCAATATATTGCAGCTAGTGTGCCGTCCCATGCAACGCTTTACTTATAATTTATGGCATCCCCCCCAAGCAGCATGGGACGAGAAACACACTAGCCATTATTAATAAGTGTAGTGTTTACCCGCGCAGGCGGATTTTCGCGCAGAGAGGTAATATAAAACGCTACGCGGGACACTACACTAAGCCGCCGCGTACAACACTTCATGGGTTATGCGGTTAAGGTTAATATCCACTTCATCCTGGGAAAGATTATATTTCTGCTTTATCGCCTCAAAAAACCCCTCCAGATCCGTCCGGTGCCGGTTGATTTCCTCTTCTGTCAGCTCAGGCCACTGACGGTGGATAAGCGTATTAATCGTCATTGAGGCGGGAGACATTTTCAGAATTTTTGCATCATTTGTGTTTCGCAGCATATTATTTTCCTTTCGATATAATACCTTAAGCACAAACAACGATTGCAAATCAAACATAAGCAAGCCAGACGCTTTGGAAAGGAGGGATATAAGCCAGTTATAAATACGTTTGTAGCCTTGGGGTTAACCCGATTTTAATCTTTTGGGGTTATAAATACAGTATACGCACAAATCCCAGCACGATAAATCCATGGACGATCTGATCAGCGAATTTATCACCGAAACGGTTGAGAGCTTGACAGCGCTTGATTCCGAGTTGATCCGGTTTGAGCAGGATCCGGGCAATGCGGAAGCGCTAGGGAATATATTCCGTCTCGTCCATACGATCAAAGGCACCTGCGGCTGGTTGGGATTAACCAGGCTGGAAATCATCGCCCATGCTACAGAAAATGTCCTGGGAGGGCTGCGTAATAAGTCCATACCCGTATCGGCTGCATTGATTTCGACAGTGCTGGAGTCGCTGGACGCTACCAAGTCGATTGCCGAATATGTCAATACGCACGGCAAAGAACCGGCTGGCAATGATGTTGCACTAATTCAGCGGATTAATGCAGCAGGACTCTCACAAGAGGCCGATGCCACTGATGTTTCAAAATCCTCCGATCTTCCCTTGCTGCCGCAGCCCGATGATACCCCAGCGCCTCCGGAAGACACACCGGACGACAGCCCTGTTGCAGGCAACCAGCCGCACTCGATTCGGGTCAATCTCGATCTGTTGGAACATCTGATGCAGATGGTGGGGGAGCTGGTGCTGACGAGAAACCAGCTGACGCAGATTAACAAAATACGCAAGATCCAGGAATTTTCATCCAGCCTGCAGCAATTGAGTCAGATCACCTCGGAACTGCAGGAGAACGTCATAAAAACACGCATGCAGCCCATCGGCAACGCATGGTCCAGATTTCCCCGCCTGATACGCGAGCTGTCGCAGGAGCTGGGGAAAAAAATCCATCTGCAGATGATTGGCGCCGATACTGAACTCGATCGCCAGTTGCTGGAAGCCATCAAGGACCCGCTGATCCATATGGTCAGGAACTCCGCCGATCATGGCCTGGAACCTGCGGAAGAACGGCTGGCTGCCGGAAAACCGGAAGCGGGCACCGTGACCCTGTCCGCCTTCCATGAGGGCGGCCACATCATCATCGAGATGTCCGACGATGGACGCGGGCTCAATATCGAAAAGATAAAACAGCGTGCCTTAAAGAACGGGCTGGCAAAGGAAGAAGATATCGCCAAGCTCACCAACCAGCAGATCGTGCAGTTCATATTCCTTCCGGGGTTTTCCACGGCGGATAAAATCACCAGTATTTCCGGGCGCGGCGTCGGCATGGATGTTGTACGCTACAATATCGAAAAAATCGGCGGCACGCTAGAACTCACCTCGTTCCAGGGCAAAGGCTCAAAATTCAACATCAAGATACCGCTTACCCTGGCTATTGTTTCCGCGCTTGTCGTCCAATCCTGCGGGCAACGTTTCGCATTGCCGCAGCTGGGCGTACAGGAAGTAGTGCGCATTGGTCATGACACGGGGCATAGTATTGAGCATATCAATCACTCCTGCGTCATGCGCCTCCGCGACAAGCTGCTGCCGGTCATAGCGCTGGCGGATGTGCTGGGCATGCATTCCGCAGATAGTACGCAGGCAGATGCTAAATTCGTAGTGGTATGCAGGGTCGGCAGCTACAGTTTCGGCCTCCGGGTGGAGCACATATTAGACATGGAAGAAATCGTCATCAAACCCATGTCCGAGATTCTTAAATCCATCCCGCTCTATTCTGGCAGCGCCATATTAGGCGACGGCAGCATCATCATGATTCTGGATCCGCATGGCCTGGCGCGCGCCAGCGGGGCGGAAGATGTGTCCAGCACCTTTGACGCGTCCGCCATGCTTGGCAGGCAGGCCGCCAATGACAATCTCGTACGATTTCTACTATTTCAAAGCCAGACCGGCTCGGTCAAGGCCGTCCCACTGGAACTGGTGTCACGCATTGAAAAGATAGACATGGCGACCGTGGAGAAATCCAGCACGCACCCGATCGTGCAATATAAGGACGGGCTGATGCGGCTGCGCACCATGATGCATGAAACCTTACCGTCTAAAGATACGAAGGAAGTCATCGTATTTTCCTATGACAACCAGTATCTCGGCCTTGTGGTGGAGAAAATTCTGGACATCGTCACTGTGCCGTATGACATCAAGCTATCTTCCAAAGAAGCAGGATTGCTCGGCAGCACCATTATCGGCGGCCAGACCACGGATATTGTGGACGTAGCCTATATATTGCGTGAATTGGTCGGGATAAGCGACGTCGAAGGGACATTTGCCGAGCTGGACAGGAAATACGAGTTACTGTTTGTCGAAGACAATACCTTCTTCCGCAGCCTTACGGTGCCGCTGTTGATTTCCGTCGGGTACAAAGTCACTGCCGTCAAGGATGCAAGTGAAGCGCTCAAAATGCTGGAAAGCAAGCCGGGATTTGATGTCATCGTGAGCGATATCGAGATGCCCGGAATGGATGGGTTTGCCTTCGCTGAGAAGTGCCATAACGATCCCCGGCTCTCCCATATCCCCCTGTTCGCGTTCACTTCAAACAAGAATGAACAGATCTTGCAGAAAAGCAGGCAGTACGGCTTCAGGGATCTGGTGCTGAAAAACAATCGTGCGGCACTGCTGAAATCCATCGCGCTCTTCTTCAAGGAACAACAGGAGGGCATGTATGAACGCAGAGCCTAGACAGGAAGCATATGGCCTCCCTGCGCCCGAAAACAAAAAATTCCTCAATGTCTGCGTAGGGCACCAGACATTCGGCATCCCGATCCCCATCATACAGGACGTATTGCAGGATCTGAAAATCACCCCCGTTCCGCTGACTCCGCCGTATGTCTTTGGCCTGCTCAACCTGCGCGGGCGCATTGTAGCAGCCATTGACGTGCGCACCAGCCTTGGGCTGCCGCGCCTGCAGGATCACACAAACCGCAAGGTGATGAACATCATCGTGGAACACCGGGGCGAACTGTTCAGCCTGCTTGTGGATACGATCGGTGAAATCACCGATATTCCGCCCGATCAGATAGAAAGAAACCCCGACAATCTTTCCGAGCGCTGGAAGGCGGTGTCCCTTGGAATTTACAAACTAAAGGACAAGCTCATCATAATAACTAATATTCAGAAACTTATCGGTTTATAATCACCTTGGAGAATCGTTTCTGCATTAAGAAAGTATTAATGAAACAGTGATAATATAGTGAGCTGGATGTTCGTAATCTGCAGGGTTGTATATGGGCGTAAATAAAAATATTCCGATATTGATCGTAGACGACAACAAGACTGTATTGCGTATCGTAAGAAGTCTGCTGGGGCAGAATGGCTTCCATAACATTGAGGAAGCGATGAACGGCCAGGCGGCGCTGAACAAGATACAGGAAAAGGCCTTCGGTCTTGTCATATCCGACTGGAATATGGAGCCGGTCAGCGGGCTTGAGCTGCTCAAGAGCCTCCGGGCGGATGCACGCATGAAGAACGTCCCGTTCATCATGGTCACCGCCGAGGGCAAACCGGAAAATATTACGACTGCCCGGGATGCCGGCGTCAGTAACTACATCGTCAAACCCTTCAGTTCGGAAACGCTGAAAAGCAAGATAGCCAGCGTGCTGGGGCCATTCTGACCACGGGAGCAACAGCACCTATGCAGGACCTATATGACAGGCTGATGATTCAGCTGGAAGCTTTGCGGAAGAAGAAGGACGCGATTACCCTGTATGACATCAGTGCCGTACTGGATGACGTCGCCAAATATCTCAGCAACGGCAAATCGGAATTCAATACGCTGCTCCTGCAGGCAGAGATCGTCAAGATAGCCAATCATATAGACATTACCAAGAAAGAACTCGGCCTGCTGGTGCCGGGGGAGCACGCAAACCAGAATATTTCCCAGTTGGAAGCGGTCATACAGGCGACCGAGGAAGCCGCCGGCACTATCCTGGATGCGGCGGACGAGATCACCACGCTCGTGAATACCTCTGGCGCTTCGCAGGAAACCAAGGATAAAATCCTCGCGGTGACAACGCGTATCTATGAAGCCTGTAATTTTCAGGATCTGACAGGGCAGCGCATCATCAAGGTCATACGCGAGCTTGAATTCGTGGAAGCCAAGATCCGCCGCCTGATACAACTTATTTCCAGTAACAGCTCCGCTTCCGCAGAAGACTTCAATGTGCCACAGGACACCCGTCCGGATCGGCATCTGATGAACGGACCGCAACTGCCGGGGAGCGCACCCGCGCAGGCCGATATCGATGCATTGTTCAAAAAGGCCTAGTCCGGGGCAGGAACATATCATGGCGCAGCATTCAAAAACATGTGTTATAAATAACAGCGAATTCGATTTTATAAGCCGCCTTGTGAAGCAACACTCGGGACTGGTGATTCCCCGCGATAAAACATACCTGGTGGAAAGCCATCTGTCGCCGCTGGCGGCAACTCACGGTTTTCATACTCTTTCCCAATTCATATGCTCGCTGAAGAAGCATACGGATGAGAAAATGGCCGGCGAAGTGATCGAGGCCGTGACCAATCATGAATCCATGTTCTTTCGTGATAAGAAGCCTTTTGAGCAGCTGAGGAAAATGATACTGCCCCGTATCCGAAACATGCGTGCGAAAGGGAGCAAAATTCGCATATGGAGTGCGGCCTGCGCCACCGGCCAGGAGCCTTATTCCCTGGCTATATGCCTGCTGGAGGAAGCCACGTCCATGGCGGGATACGATTATGAAATTATCGCCACCGACATTTCTGCGCAGGCGCTTGCAAAGGCCAAACGCGGAATTTACACGCAATTTGAGAGCCAAAGAGGAATGCCCAAAGAATTGCTGCACAAATATTTCATCAAACTAGTGGATTCCCGCTGGCAGGTGAACGCAATGCTGCGCGACGTGATCACGTTCGGCAAACAAAACCTGCTGGAAGAGTTCGTCGTACCGGGAACTTTCGACCTGGTGTTATGCCGCAACGCTCTGATATATTTCGATGACGCCACCAAACGCGTGCTTCTGGAAAAATTTCGCCTGAGGATGAACCCGGGCAGTATGTTGATGGTGGGCAGTGGGGAGAATCTTACAGACATTCCTCATAAATTCGCCGCCATGGAGAATGCACATGGCGTGTATGTTCTATAGTCATTCCCGATAATTTTCGTCTTTTTTGCGTCATGCCGTGGCTTGACCACGGCATCTCAGGCCGTAACACGAGATACCGCGCTTAAAGCGCGATATGACGATGTGTATGGAAATTATCAGGAAATGACTATAAAAGAGATCCGTCCAGCCCGGCTTAACTGGCAACCTATTCAGAATCTTTCGGATGCTTGCGGATAAACTGCTTTACACGCCCGATTAGATCCAACGATTTATGGGTATTGGCTGAGATGTCCTTGGTGACAATGCTTTGTTCTTCGAGGGCGGCAGCAACACTACTCACATATTCGCTGACCAGATCAGCCGTCTTCACTGCCTCCCCTACACTGGAAGCGACTTTCGTCGATATATTCTGCATCTCGGCGATTTCCTTGGAAATATTATCCGTCGCCGCCCCGGTCTGGTTAGCCAGGCTTTTCACTTCCGACGCCACCACCGCAAAGCCTTTTCCGGTTTCCCCAGCGCGCGCGGCTTCTATAGTGGCGTTCAATGCAAGCAGGTTGACCTGTTCGGCAATTCCCCGGATGAATTCGATAATACCCGCCATTGCCTTGGAAGTCTTGAGTAATTGTTCGCTGGCTTCTTCCGCAAAATCTATCTTGGTGACAATATCGCCCACCGCCGTCTTGGACAGGTTCATATTCCTGTTGATCTCATTAATGGAAGCAGACATCGCCTCCGCCGCCGCCGCCACGCTTTTAATGTTATCGGAAGACTCCTCGATGAGCCCTGTGACCTCGCCATGGGAATTGATAAGTTCGGTTACATCCACGGCAAACATGATAACTTTTAAGTGCCCTTTCTTATCCGTGATCGGGTTATACGATGCCTGTACCCACACTTCTTTATCGGCCTTACTGATCAACCGGTAGCGTGCGACCTGGTGCTCACCGCGACTTAACTTGTCCCAGAAATTCTTATATTCCTTACTGCCTGCGTAAGACGCGCCGATGAGTATGCTGTGGTTTTTGCCGATGACCTCATCGCCTGTATACCCCAGCAGCGCCAGAAAATTTGCGTTGGCGGCAATGACGCTGCCGTCCATCGCGAATTCCGCGACGGCCTGGGATTTATCCACCGCCGCCTGCTTTGCGGCAAGCTCAGAGTCATCACGTCTTTTCCACATAATAATCCGGTATCCCCGACTGTTTCCCGAAATCTTTAGGCAGTAAAACAATTAGTGCATTATGATAGGAAGATCAATAATTATAGTACCCTATACATTTCCTGCTTTCTTGGCCTCCACCGCCTGGGCGTCATAGAAATTGTAGCAACTCCCGTTTCGCATTTTTGCCATATACATGGCCCTGTCCGCCTGCTGCATGAGATTTTCGCGCGTGACAGTCATGCTGTCGAGGTTGGTTGCGATGCCGATGCTGACTCCCACTTCCACGGATTTTTCGCCGATGGAAAACGGCATGGAAATCTGATGGATTATTTTTTCCGCTACCGCCACACAATCATTGAGATGTTTGATGTCTTCCAGCAGTAATGCGAATTCATCCCCTCCAAAACGTGCGGAAGTATCGTAAGGCCGGGTGGATGTTTTAATGCGCACGGCCACCTGCTTCAGGAGCATATCTCCGGCGGCATGGCCCAGCGTGTCGTTGACCTGTTTGAAACGATCGAGATCCAGGAAAAAGATGGCGATACCCATCGGATTGCGCTTACTTCTTTCGATCATGAAATCCAGACGGTTCTCAAAGAACGTGCGATTGGCGAGCTCCGTCAACGCGTCATAGTTGGCGCGGGTAAAGAGATTGCCTTCCATCTGTTTGCGCTGCATGGCATAGCGTATGGCACGCTTTATCACCTCGGCATTGCTGCTGTCTTTGAACAGATAGTCCTGCGCGCCGTGGCCTACGCTGCTGACCGCCGTATCTTCGTCATTATGGGAAGTCAGGATAATAATGGGGATATGGGGCACAAGCGTATGAATCCGGATCAGCCCGTCAAATTCCGAAGTATCCGGCAACGAGAGATCCAGCAAAACAACATCAAATGCGCTGGCCGCAAGGCTGTTCACCGCTTCTTTAAGCGTTTCTACATGCTGGATATCGTAAAGCCCGGCAGATGCCTTGGTGAGCCAATTCCGGATAAGAATCGCATCCGTCTTCGTGTCCTCCACCAGCAATACACGTATGGTTTTTTCTTCCGTCATTACCCTTCCCTGCAAGCTATCGTGAATGTAAACACAGCGCCCTGCCCCGCTTCAGATTCAACCCATATCTTTCCGCCATGCATTTCCACTATTTTCTTCACTATCGCCAGCCCCATGCCGATTCCGGGGTAGACATCATCCGTATATAGCTTGCGGAAAGGCTGGAATATCCGTTCCTGAAATTCCTTTTCCACACCGATGCCGTTATCCTGCATGGAAAACGCCCATGCATTATCGTTGCGTTGTGCGGATATTACGATATCGGGTGTTTTATCTGCTTCAGTGAACTTCAGGGCATTATCCAGCAGGGCGGAAAACACTCGTGCATAGTGCTGGGGGACGGCATGTATCCTGGGCAGTTCACCCGTGATCGTTATCTTGGCACCCCGCGATGCAATCACCGTATCCAGCGCCTGGGCAGCCTGTTTTACAAGCCCCCCACTGTCCGTGTCCGAACGCGCTTCGGTTGACAGGGAAAGACGCGAATATTCCAAGACGCCATCGAGCATATTCTGCAGCTTTGCACCGCTTTCCTGCACCAGCGCCAGATACAACCTGCCTTCGTCATCCATTTTCGCGCCCTGCTCATCCTGCAGCAGTTTGGAGAATTCCGTTATGGAGCGTAACGGCGCGCGGAAATCGTGGGAGACAATATGCGTGAATTCCTTGAATTCGCGCGCGAGGGCTTCGGCGTCAGACGGGAAAATATGCGTATCCGCAACGCTCATGCCTCGCCCTGCTGCACGCTTTCGGGCAATATGGCAGAGCTGAACCAGAACTCCTCCAGGGTTTTTACAATATCAACGAACTTATCCAGCGTGACCGGCTTCACCAGATAGCTATTGGCATGCAAGTTGTAGCTTTTCACCACATCCAGTTCGGCACTCGAACTGGTCAGCACTATCACTGGAATTTTCTTAAGCCGCTCGTCCGATTTTATTTCTTTCAGCACTTCCTGACCGTTTTTCTTCGGAAGATTTAGATCCAGCAGTATGATATCGGGCATGGGTGCGTTGCCCCTGTCATCACGGCGCAGGAACTGGATAGCCTTGTCGCCGTCTTCCGCAACGGTGATATTATTGGGAAGCTTTGCCTTCTTGAAAGCTTTTTTGGTCAGGATGACGTCGCCGACATTGTCTTCCACCAACAATATCTCAACGGGCCTGCCTTTATGGGATATGGTGTCTGAATTTGCGCTGTTTTCCATATTATTTATTCCGAGTTATGCGTTTAAGGAGTTGGTAAATCTAACCGTCATGCCAGAAACCCGTTTTTCCAAAAACCGCAGTTTTTTGCTGGCATGACAATCCCTATATTTCATATATACTATATCTAACGTCATTTATTCCTGCGGATTTTGAGCAGATCCTCAATAATATGCTGTCTTTCAAGATTGATGGGCTTCGTAATGTAGCTGACTGCATGCAGATCATAACTTGCAACGACATGGTTCTGTTCCACCGAGCCGGTCAGCACTATCACCGGAATGTCCTGAAGGTTCTCATCGCTTTTTATTTTTTTCAGCAGTTCAATTCCTTCCATTTTCGGAAGGTTCAGATCCAAAAGTATGAGAGAAAGGCTATTGGAGAAACTATAGTTGCTTTTCTGCAGCATGTCCCATGCATGCTCGCCGCTGCGCGCGATCGTGATATTATAGGGTATCTCCAGCGCCTTGAAGGCATTCTGGGTAAGCAGCACATCCTGAGGATTATCTTCTATTAACAATATCTCAGCAACTTTCTTCCTGAGTGTATTCTGCATAGCTGTCATACTTCCTCCTTTATGATTTAAGTATCGTGAAGTAGAAAACGCTTCCCTTGCCCGGCTCTGACTCCACCCATATTTTGCCGCCGTGATTTTCCACTATTTTTTTGCAGACGGCAAGTCCTATGCCGGTCCCCTTGTATTGCTGCCAGGTATGCAGCCTGACGAACGGCTCGAATATCTTTGCGGCATGCGCCTGCTCCATGCCGATGCCGTTATCCTTTACCGAGAATTTCCAGAAGGCTCCTTCTTCCTCTGCCGCGACATGCACCTGCGGAACCGTATCCTCGGCCTGGTATTTCAATCCATTGCTGATCAAGTTTTGCAACAGGCTAGTGAATTGCACGGGAATGCCCTTTATCACCGGCAACGTATCATACGTCACCTGCGCTTTTCTATCCTCTATCGCCTTGGAAAGGTTAACGAGTACATGCTTTATCTCTTTCTTGACATCAATATCCGCTATACGCACCGCGCCTTTTCCGATACGCGCGTATTCCAGCAGATCCGCCACCATATTCTGCATGCGCAGGGCAGATTCGGTGATAAGTTTCAGGTATTCCTGCCCTTCATTATCGATTTTATCCGCGTATTCATCCACAATGACGCTGCTGAAATTCGCTATCATCCGTAGCGGCTCCTGCATATCATGCGAGGCAACATAAGCGAACCTTTCCAGCTCCGTATTGGATTCGTTGAGCTTGGCAATCAGTTTCCGCTGTGCTTCCTCTGCCGACTTACGGGCGGTTATATCCAGTACAATGCCCAGGAACCCCACGATGTCGCCGGAGTTATTATGCATCGCAGTCATAAACAGCATGCCGGGAAACCGTGTACCGTCTTTGCGTATGAATGTCCATTCTTCTTCATAGGTCATACCCATGGAAGGTTTCTTGACAAAGGTTTCAAACCCCGCCTCCACAGCCATTCCCAACTCAGCGCTCAGCGCCTCCGCACGCGCCGTCACCTCCTCCGGATCATGCCAGAGGGCGGGTGTCTCCCCGCCCACGACTTCCAGTGCGCTGTAGCCCAGTGCATCCTGTGCTGCCGTGTTGAAAGACACCACCGTGCCCTGCGTATCGGTTGCAATAATCATGCATGCCGAATTGGACAGGATGGCGTTATTAAGGCGGTAGAGATCTTCCAGTGCAATTTCCGCCTGTTTGCGATCGGTGATATCATGCGTTATCTTGGCAAACCCGATATGCCTGCCTTCATCATCATACAATGCATCCAGCTCGACGATGGCCCAGAACAGCTTACCATTCTTGCGGACCCGCCATCCCTCCTCCATGAGCTTGCCGCAGCAAAGCGCTGTTTTTATGGCATTCTGAGGCTTGCCTGCATGCTGGTCTTCCGCGGTATAGAAAATGGAAATATGCTTGCCGATAATTTCACCTGCCGCATATCCTTCAATACGCTCGGCGCTGCGGTTCCAGCTTTCCACCTTTCCCGCCACATCCAGCCAGTAGATCGCGTAATCCCTGACGCCGTCAATCAGCTTTTCATTCCGCATCTCTGTCAGGCGCAGGATTTTATTGTTCAATTTCCATTTAAGCGCAAAGTAAAGACACAGACTGCTTAACAAGGAGGTCAGGACGCCTGCGATAAGGACGGTAAGCGGAATCAGGGAGTTTTTCGTGGCCAACAATTTCGCGGTGGGAGTAAGCGTCAGCCTCCATTTTCTATCATTGCTTTTGAGCTCTGCGTTTTTCATCCAGCGTGTTTCAACAGCGGTTTGCGCCGGAACGTTAGAGAGCACCATATCGTTGCCGTCATATATGCTGACATAAAAATTGCCTTTTCTCCTTTCCATCAAGGGAGCAAAAAAGTTCTCCATCCGTATCACGGCCACGATGATGCCATCGAACGGCTTGCCAGCCTTCGCCTGCAGGTAAATGGGGTGGTAGTAAATAATTCCCTTGCCCCCCTGTATCAGATCAATGGCATCCGCAATGGCGGGCTGATGCGTATCCAATGCTTTATCGATTGCCGCTTTACGCCTGGCTTCCACGTTAAGCGTGCGGCCAATCAGCTTTTCATTCCCTTGCAGCGGCTCAACCCTCTGCAGCTTCAGATCCTTATCCAGCCACTCAATCGCAACAATGAATTTATAATCCCTTACATACGTCCTGACATCACTCGACCATAGCTCCAGAGGCGTGCCGCCGGCAATTTCCCAGCGGTTGCTGATACGCCCAATCGCATTATATAATTCCGCAAGCTGAGCTTCTGTTACCGAACTCAGACGTTCGGTTTCCGACTGCATCATTGCATCGAATTTCTCGTCTTCACGACGGTAGACGGAAGCAGACAGCGCGATGGATATCGTGAGCAGGCATACGCATACGGGCACCGGAAGCCATAAGTGGGCCCCTTTGACGTTTTCCCAAGTATAGCCGATAATGCAGATGCCGAGCAGGATAAAGCAAAACGCGCTATGCATGGCCATTTCGGTGGCATTTCCCCAGATATATCCGAAAGGTATGCCGAAGATGTATTCAATCATCGGTATGGCTCCCATGGCAACGACGATGCTGCTGGCAAGCGCTATGATCATCGAAAAATATTGCTTTGTCTTTGCATAGGAGCTGAGAATAAGCGTAAATCCGATTAATATAAGGCCGGTAGCGGCTGCAGGAACCATTCTGCCGGGATAGGCATATATCGCGTTCGTCTCCGTAAACGGCGTGACAAATAACGTGTCTATTCTCAGATTTACGCCGGTTATATATTCCAGTATGGTCAGGCTGCCGATGACGGCAACCACACAGGCTGCAAGGCGTGCAGACCGGTTGAATTTCAGGCAGAGTCCGATGAGCGCGGTCGGGCTCAGCACAAAACATAAGGCCGTGTTGAACTTCATGGTTCTGAAGGACGGCGTTATTTGTACCCATTCCAGATTATGCAGGACCCATCCGGCCATCACCTGCAGCCCAAGGAAGGCCACGAACATCAGGCTGGAGAAGAAAGCTATATATGCTATCAAGTACCGTTTCATACGCACCGGCTTTACCTGCAGGGTGAAGTATCGCTTTGTGAATACAATACATTATCCTGGGTTTATAAATGGTTAATATGAAGTGTTCATTACTCCCAAAATAGTCTTTTCTATGCATATACATTAGGCAACGTGCTAAATTTAACATACCGAAAATGCAGAAGGAATATGCCCTATATTGGGATTAGCCATTGTCGGGCAAAAACAGCGACAGGCATCCAAGATTATCCTTAAGCAGAACAACTTACTAATATATAATAATAAATTAACCGCGCCCTATACCAGCGATGCGTGCATACCAAAGGTGGCTGGGGGACTAGGGCTCGAACCTAGATTAACGGAGTCAGAGTCCGCTTTCCTACCATTAGAAGATCCCCCAGAGGTAAAAACCCCACAGGATAGCCCTTTGGCGAACGTCTGGACACTTATCGAATAAGCCCTAAAAGCGCAAGATAAAACTTATTTGCTTGTATTTATAATGCGCTTTGCTATTTTTGCCAGCCGCATCAGCATAAGCACTCGTAGCTCAACTGGATAGAGCATCAGACTACGAATCTGGAGGTTGGGAGTTCAAGTCTCTCCGAGTGCGCCACATTTTTCGATATATTACATTATACTGGTTCAACTGATTTGTCTAAGTATCTTATAAATCAGACCAGCGGAGATTTTTACCAGCATGCGCCTAAGAGGCTCAGGCCGTGAAACAGCTAGAACTGCAATAAAACCTTAACAATTCATTACCTTAATGAAGAAATAAATAAAGGCAAAATAGTGTCCGGTTAATGTTCCTATAGATAGTTCTTTGTAGGACAGACTGCAGAAATTTCTGTTGTCTGGTATGGAATATTCATCTCAAAGAAAGGACAATGAGATGAAATCAGGAGTAGTATTATGGGTAGGATTACTCATTGTAGCCGTTGGTCTATTGCCTAAAATTTTTGGCCGCACCCGCTGTGGGGCAACTCACTGAGTGCCTAGCCAAGGAGGATGGAAGGTATGTGGACACTGCGCTCGCACGAATTTTCCACATCCAGGTACACGTCACCGCTGCAACAATTGCGGCGGTGCTTTCGAGCGAATGCCCGAACTCGATTTTCCCGGTCAGCCTGACCAGTGGCAGGATGACCAACAAAGCTAACCTTACAAAGGTTGTACACAAGATCTGGCCTCCCACAACGGAGGACAGTCTTGTGTGCCCGCACTTTACGGGTAACTTTCCTCCTTTTTTGCTCTTCCCAAATACTGCATATTCAATAACAATGTATAACTCATCAACTCTTCTGAAAATATCCTCCCCTTCTATCCCGCTGGAGATTTAAAAACAGACGCATTTTTATACCATTGTGGAAACACTCTATAGAGTGTAGAGTGCTTTCTATTCTAGATAGAAGAACCCTATGGAAAAATGTATAGACTGCTCTGTTTGTGGCGGGAGTGGCCGTGACGTGAGTAATAGCGGGCCTTGTTTATCTTGTGAAGGATGCGGCAAAGTCCCCAATCCGGAGTATTCTCCCAAAGCAAGCCAGGCGGAATGCTGTACTCAAAATTATATCGTCCAAAATCATCTAAAAGATGTAAAGAAAAAGCCCCCTTCAGATAAATAGCCGCCTTAATCTGCGCAACTGCAAATTTGAGAAAGCGCCTAAACCGCGGTAAATCCTGCTTTTGCAAATACATTGCTTATGCACTCAGATGCTTTTTCCGCTGCAATGTTCTCAACACAAAAATTTGCAATAAAACTATCAGTAGAGGTTTAACGGACTCACAGGCTTTTCCAACTCTATGACACCAGTCTCAGCACTTCATTCGGACTGAATACATGGATACAGATGAAAAAAATCCACAAAGAGGCCAGATATACCAGTAAAAGCATCACTATCAGTATCGCCATCAGTATTCTGCTCATACTCAACTCCATTGTTAGGGGTAACAGGAGGGGCGTGCAAAAAGAAAGGCTGTATGTGAATAGCATATTTGGAAGAATAATCCCAGTGTTTCTATCATGGGACGTTTACCCCATCAGGGATAGGCACAACTTAACGCAGCAGCTTACCACTAAGCCCACCAGTGAGGGATTCCATTATGAATTCCCGAAGACTTACTGACTTGTCATCGCGGTTACGGCGCAAAAGAGAGCCGGCGATAAATATCGTACCCAGCAGTATAAATGGTTCCAGCGGCTTGCGGTAACGACCTTCCATCACTCCCGTCTGCTGGAACAGCATCAACAGTATCATAACGAACGCGATACACGTAATAAACATTTTAGGGCGCTCCATGCGGCACACCGGCGTAAACGCAAGGATCGCCGTGATACAGAACACAAATACCCAGCGTAGCTGCCAGTTCAAAAAATGTAATGGCCGCCCAGGATGCATATCCGAATCAGGCCAGGAAGGGCCAAACATGAAATAAATGGCGTTTTCATATATATCCTTAAGACGTTCATAGAAAGTATGCTGCTGCGCCGCTTCTCTTATGGTAATATCCCAATCCTGCATTCCATGAGCCAAATCGATGGTGACGATATAAGGGCTCTTTATACGGTAGGAGGTATAGTTTCCCAATGGCTCCAGCGGATTAATATAAAAAGAAGAGGAAGACCAGCCATAACTCCATCTTTCCCCGGTTCTCGTATCCCACATGTCGAGCCCAAAGCTGGTGTGGCCACTGTCACGGTTAATATTCTCCCGTCCCGCGTATCCGAATGGAGAGACACTGCCCATGGCTTTGTAGGTGTGCCACCCAGCAGGCAGCGCGAACACGGTAAATAACCCCACCATACCGCAGAATGTCTGAAATTTTCTGGGTTGGAAGGATAGCAGGTACGCCATGCCGATACACGCAACCGGCACCATCATCTGTTTGGTAAAACCAGTGATCAACCAGCACACCACCGCAATCATGCAGGAGGAAAGCGTCTGTTTACGCGCACTGCGAAACGTCATCCACATGGCAAGAGCCGTGGCGGGCAACACGACGGTTTCAATCATGAAATACCCGTACATCACCAGAAACGAGGGATGCGCACCAAGTAATATAGCGTATAAAAGCCCGGTTTTGCGTGTGCAAAACTCCCGCAATGCACGATACCAGAAATAAGGCAAGGAAGCGCACAACAAACCCGTGATAAGGGAAATGATGCTTCGGTTATTATCCGCTGCCAGCTTGCGCAGCACATATATCCATACTTGGTAAGCTTTGGGATCGGTTCCATTCCCATAGTGAGGAGACAACAGATCCGCGCCAATCTCCCAATGCGCCTTGAAATCCGACCAAAGCTGATCCACAGGATTGAAATAAAAGGGATATAAAAACCGGCATACCAGGACGCAGGCAAAAATCCATGTCAGGCATTTTTCCCATTCTAAGGACCAGCAATATTTCACTTTATTTTCTCATCTTCTGTCTTCACGCCGGCACTTCCCGGCAAAGCTGAAAAGTTCCTGAAACGCACGCAAAATGACGCGCAGACTAGCTCCCGTGGCAACACCTCCCTTGCGTGGAAGATGCTGCACTCCAATCTCCAGTAAAGTGCACCCTTGCTGTTTGAGTCTGTACAGCAACTCTGCGCTAATCATTGCACCACGCATTTCGGGCGGGTGTTGATGCAAGAAGTAGGTAGGGAATAATTTAAAGGCGCAATCCACATCGCGAACCCGGATATCCAGTATCCACCGAATCAACCATTTCCACCCCCAGGCATTCAGCTTACGCATCCTTGAATCCTTTCGATCCAAACGATACCCAATCACCGCATCATATTTATCCTTGAACTCCAGCAAGAAGGACAGATCGGCAATATCAAACTGTCCATCGGAATCCATTAAAAAAGTACGTTCTTTGGTCGCAGCGGCGAACCCCGTTGCCAGCGCAGAGCCATACCCCCGATTACGCTCATGCGTCACCATCCTGACACGCCGCTCGGTCTCCATAATCGTGGTAACTATCGCTCCGGTGCTATCCTTGCTGCCGTCATTGACCACAATAATCTCAAAATCCCCTGCCAGCGCGCTTAATATCTGTGTAAGCGTATCGCCGATTACCGCTTCTTCATTATACGCCGGCAGGACAACGGAAAGGCTATGGACGGGGATTATCATGAAGACTCAAATGTTCGCGCTATTTTGTGCTGGAGTATATCTTTATTCGGTTAATATTTCCTTTATTTTCTTAGAGTTCTTACACATTGATATTTGACGCAAAAATTTAGAACATGGCAAAATTCAGTATACGCAATACCACATAGCAAACATTCCGGCATTCAGAAACATCAGGGCAGAAAGCACAGCGATAACCAGCATAACGGTCCGAGGCTGTTTCAATGCACGCGCCAGCACTAAGAAACACGGCAATGCGAGTATGGAATAGCGGCCAACGGAAGACATCCAGCGTTCTGTAATATAAGCAATGCCAAGCGTTAGCGTAGCAACAACAATTTCCTCTGCAATAAGCCAACGTTTGTATATACCGAGAATCAACAATACAACGGCACTCAACCACTCTCCTTCATCGAGTAGTAAACGAGGATAAAAACCGGGATTGCGCCATCCACCGCTCGTAAAGAATTCCCATAACGGACGGAAAACCAGTAAATCTTCTATCCTGCCTTCCCCCCAGCCAAATGAACCCCACGCTTTCTGACGATCCAGAAAAAGAAATGGACTCCCATGAAACGCCCATTGATAGCACATGAAAAATATAAGCCCCCATGCAGAAAGCCCTGTATACATTATCATACGAAACACCCGATGTAGACAAGGCATGCCCGCATCACGCCGCCACACATGAACGCCAACAGCAAAAGCCGCGGCAATTCCCTGAGATCGGGTAGCAGTAATCAGCCCCGCAATAGCTATCAGCCAGTATAATGGCCAGCGTTTTACAAAACCATAGAGCAGAACAGTTAGCAGAAACAGATAAAGTGATTCGGTGTAAGTCATACGCAGGAAATACGAGGCAGGACAAAACAGCACAAACAGCAGCGCATTATCTGCCAAATCTACACTGTCAAGCCGTATCTGCCCATAGATTCGCCATTGCCGAGCGAAAAGTGCAAGGCTTACCAACGTCACGATAAGAAGACTGAATTCTTGTGTAAACCCGGTAATTGAATATACAACAGCACCTAACAAGGGATAGAGAGGAAAAAAAACAATCGGCGAATTGTTTAGTCCTGCTTCATCATAGCCTTTTTTCATGAGTATATATTTGTACCACTGCCCATCCCAATTAGCGTACCATTCGCCGTGATAGTCAAATTCATAGCCTGTACAAGTGCCGTGCCTCAGAAACGTTACCCCCGCTACCACGCCTGCATAAACCAATAATGTACTGACCATGCATGGCAGCAACCATGGAGGTAGCACACGCCAAATGGAGGCCAGCCCATATGGAGTTTTGGCACTAAGTAGCCCCTCCAGAATGAGAAGAATGCTTATGGCAAAGGTTAATGCTTGCCAGAGCGGAGGCTCATATCGCACATTGATACTCGCTGGCCCTCCTGTATTCTGGAAATCGATCAATAGTGTATTATCTCCACTATGCAGCCACGCCCCCAGATCGATGACAAATCCATTCCTGTAATCGCAAAGATCGGCGGGAGGAATAGATGTCAGCGGCACGTCCACGCCATTGACCACAACCACAGTGGCACAGTCATCCGGAATAATATGCAGGCGAGTGGGCAATGATATCATCCGGCTGAGATCCATGCGCAATGTGTATTTGTACAACCCTGACGGAAAGGGATCTGAAAACGGCAGAGAGACCGGTTTCTGCTCCGTGGCAGTACCCATGTAAGTCGTAAGGATGCCGTGGGTGAAGAGATAACTGGGCCTAGTCATGCTGTAGACATTGAATACAAATAACACTACGCCTACGATCAGCAATATCCATGATGAAATGCGACAAAATCGTATGGAAAAAAACGTCACTACTTTATTTTCCTTCGATTAAGAAAGCGGAAAATACCGCGCTCTTTCATCCATAACGCATAGCTGACGTAGTCCGGGTCGCGGGAGAGGTGGATCTCCTCCGTCTTGGCGCGTAACCAATATATGCCATTCAGCATCAGCAGGGCCAGACAACAGCGCATACTTTCCCAGGCATTTCCATGCACGATGAACGGAATGGAAATCAGCCACCATGACAGATTCTTCGCAATATACGCAGGATGCTTGGTATAACGGTAAGGGCCGCCGGTAATAATCCCCCTATGGGTAAGGTTGGAAAAACGCGCTCCAAACGCGACGGTAGCCCATACGTAAACCAACACCAGCAGTAAAATCACGCTGCCCCATGCCATATATAAAAGCGGGAATCCGGATAACCACTGTTCCCAGCCGTAACCATTGCCGTAATTCAGGTATTGCTGCCCCATCTGCGACCAAAACGGCTCATAGCATACCAATGCAACTACCCATCCCAACATCGTAGGTTCTGCAGAACGCAGATGCGTATCGGTAAGGCGCAGCGAGATAAGGTATCCCATTGAAACCAAGCCTACGTCTACAAAATAAAACGCATCCGAGAAAAAGTGGTAGTACGCAGGAAAGCCGGACAGAGAATGGGAAGAGGACGCAAGTATCCATTTAAGATCATTACAAAAATAAGTAAACATCAATGGCAAAAAATACCCTTTAATCAACCAGCCGGTCAGATGCTGCCTGAGAATGGCGAAGTCCACCTGCTGCCATTGCAGCATCACCGCTTTTCCCATATGCCAGTAGCTGTCCTGAGGGACACGCATGATACGGTCTATAAGCACAATATAGGGAATAGAAGCCAGAACCCATACCGGCAGGACAAACTTCAGCATCCGATAATAATTATCGTAGAATGCGCCATGGTATTCAGGAAACACCCAATAAAGCAGCCCGATAAAGGCGAAGCTCCCCAGCAGCCCGATAAATTTGCACAGGCTTCTGCTCCAGGATAAATTATGGCGGGAAAAATCAAGCCCCGTGGTTCCACGGCGGTGGACATTTTGCCAAGGAAGATCCATAGAAAAAATTGCCGCGGCGGTGAAAAGCAACACAAAAAGCGCGGAGTATGCAATATTAGGAAACGGGTTGCTTTTGTATAGTATGGCTACAGAACCGATGAAGGCGGCTGCCCCGGCAAACGCGGTCCAGCCATTCGTGGCGGAGGGAGGAAGCGTCCGGGTAGGTTTGGAACTATCAGATCTACTCATAAGGTTGGCAGGAAATCTCATTATTCTGCGTGCAGAACGTGATCATAGGTACAGACGGCATATGCCTTATGCAAGGTTCTTTTGACAAAAACGCGACGGGCGCGTTGGAATGCGTATCTCCTGATGCAAGCTCGTCACTCATATCAAAAAACGCTTAACCTTCATAAAACTTTAACAATTATATAGTATACTGATTACAATCAAAATAGTAGGCTGGTAATATAGTCAGCCAGAATACACATACGCCGTGCGCAAGGGAGAATCGTCATGACAAAAAGCAACCCATCGTCAAAAAGCAAATTCCGCACGCTGTGTACCTCTTTAGCACTTGCTACGTTGCTATTTTGTGTTCCCACGACCCTGTTTATCTATGGCGGCAACGTGTTCGCCCCCTCCACCGCTCAGGCGGCTCCTACTATCGGTACTCTTCTGAACGGAAGCTCCAGTGGTGGAGGCAACCAGCCACAATGCTTGAAAGTTGACACAACAACAGGCGCAAGCACAGTAATCACATGCCCATGCCCGTCCTCACTATCTAACACCCAAACGTGCGCGCCATGCTCAGATCTAGATCCCAGCCTCTGTGTCAATAGCCCAGGCACTGGCAGCAGCAGTGGTGGCAACAATAGCAACAGTGACGCGGATGCGTGCGCAAACCTGACACTGGCGGATGCCACTAATTGCGGCCTGACCAATGATAAAAAAGGAACGGGGGTATTTTGCGGTCAGGACAAAACCGGCCCTGGCGGCGACGGTAAATCGGATAATTGTGGCATGGGGGGCAATATAGGCACGCTGTATAAATGTTCATGCCCCAATGGCATAGGTGCCGGCAAGTGCACCACGTCAGTAGTGCAGGTTTGTAATCCCAATCCTTGCCAGGTAGTGATGGGCGCGGGTAATCCCGATGCGTGCGGGGCAGCTGGTAATGGTAGCGGTGGGGGCAATGGCAGCAGCAGTGGAGGTGGTAATGGCAGCAGCAGCGGTGGCGGGGCACCGAAATATACGGGGCATTGTGATTACGACCAAGATGCAAGAGGCGTGTATCATTGTGTGTGCACAGTCCCGTCAGGCATGTCTTGTACAGCTTTGGGAGGAATCATACCTACTAATGACCCCTCACGTGACGGTCAGTGTGAATTGGCCGGCAGTAATTGTGACTGCGCAAATCCAAGCAAAAAAATCTGCAATACTTCAGGCAGCAGTAGTGGAAGCAGCAGTAGTGGCGGTGGCAACCAGTCGAAATGTCTGACAACTGACACAACAACAGGCGCAACCACGATAGGCGCATGCCCCTGCCCGTCATCACTACCTAACACAAAATCTTGTGCCCCATGTTCAGATTTAGATCCTAGTCTTTGTACAAATAGTCCAGGCGGTGCTCCGGATGGCGACACTTGCCATGCTACAATTACCAACCAGAGCGGTAGCGCCAGCGTGGCCGGACAATGCTCTGGTAACAATAACTGCATAAATTCGCCCGATACAATTTCTGTGGAGACAACAGGTGATTCAAGTTGCGCGAATGGATTCTGCTGTCATGGTGCACCATTCTCAGATTGTTGGTACGGACAGTTTGGTGGCCCAGCATCGGATTGCAGATGCAAGAATAATTATTCTGGTTGTGCTCCAACTTTTGGTGCTGGAGGATGGTCTTGCCCACCAAGCGACTGTCCATAAATATAACAAAACAATTATTTATTATGACAACGAATTTCCGCAACATATGCATGCGGTTCATCTTTCTGGCGTTAGTAACGCTATCACTGACTGATCCATTGTTAGCAGCTAACAATGGGTCATTCGCCGTATGCCCGTGCGTGAATGTCTATGCAGGCGTTCCGGGCAATTGTCCTTCTATGGAGCCGCTAGCTATGGCGGTATATCACACCGGCCCAAGCGTAGCATATAATACCAGCCGCAGCATGAGCCTTTTTCTCCGTGATGGTAATGGCTATCTGGAATCTGTTTCCCAGATGGCTCCCAATGCAACTTCATGGGGGAGCGCTAACTGGCAAAACCTAAAGGGTAGCTTAAACAGTGATCCGGTCGCTATTTCTCGTAAGGGAAGTAATCTGGAGGTATTCTATATCGGATTTGACGAAGCTGTATGGCATATCCGGCAGTTGCCAGGCAGTACGAAATGGGGCGGCCATGCCATCATTGGCGGCGCTGTCGGCGGCCAGGTAACCGTGGCATATATTCCCGCTTCGGACAGCGTACAGCTCTTCTATAAAGGGGATAATCAATCACTGATGACGATTACGGAGAACAATGGTAGCTGGGGTAAACCCGTTGCACTCCTCCCGGCAGGCTCTGTCGCCAGCAATGTCGCCAGCATCGATGTCGGTGGCAACCGTTACCTCTTCTTCCGAGGAAATGACGGAAGCCTGAAAATTGTATCACTCATGCCAGGCTCTACTATGGCAAGCGCTCCCGCTGCCCTCACCCCCCCCTGGACAGTGGATAGCAACCTCACACCTATTCTAGACGCAAGCGGCAATATCATCGTATTTTACCGGGGACCTGATTATGCGTTATGGAAGGTTTCTTCTGCCGGAAGCACAGGCTGGGAACGCCCGCTTTCGCTGGGAGGCAGGGCCAGCAGTGACCTCTATGCCACCCTACTTCCCGGCAAGCAGATACGCGTATACTACCGCGCAACCGACGGAGGCGTGTATTATGTTCAACAGGACAAGGGCACTACTGTGGGATGGAGCAAACATAAACATCTGCTCGGCGTATCAGCAAGCGTGAAGAATTCTTCTGGGGCAACGCTTTTGAGCCAGACGCTCTTTAGCAATCCAGTGACTGGCATTAATCCTGATGGACGACAGGAAGTCTTCTATATCGGCAGTGAAGGCGCTCCGTGGCATATGTGGGAAACGGCAGCTTCCTCATCCGGGCAACCCTATCCAGTCTGGACTTCCCAAGCGGCGCTCGGAGGCGTAGGAAGCGCTCCGCGCGGCAATAGCATTATCGCAACGGCCATTACCAGTGCCAACCCCATAGCATCTTACACCGCGCTGGATGCTGCCACGATATACGATATTATTGGCAATGCACCATTCTTCGAGACATGTTCCACATTCCCCACCCCTACTATCGGATTTAATCATCCATTGCCGGATTGCAACAACGTACCAATGATCAGCCGTGCGATGGGTATTGCCTTACTGATAGACGACATTCAAACCGCAATAGCCTCTGTGAAAGCCAGTACAACCGGCTCAGTGACGCAGGCACAATTTGACGCCTTGATTAAAGCGCAACTGACAAAGATGGGTATTTTGTAAGCCAAGGCTGTCAATATAAAAAGATATATCATCGTCTTAGTATCTTTTACCTTCCAAAAGCATACGCCCTTAAAACTGTCAGGCACTTTCCGAAAAGGAATGTGTTTACTGTCATAAAGAATTAATAATTATATGGTATATTATTAATATAACTATAAAAACAGTTCTTTAGAAAATTTTATGCTGGCCGGGCTATTCTCAGGATACAGGTTATACAAATTTTACTCCGCTTTGATGTTTGCGGTCGTGTTATTTGGCGCTCCTATATTCTACCCCACTTCTGTTTTCGCTGATGAATGCGCGGGGGTACAGATAAACGCACATTGCGGCTTAACTAATGGCAACACCGGATCGGGTAAGTTTTGCGGCAATGACTGTGGCGTCGCTGGTAACAATAATACGCTTTATACATGCATCTGCACCAGTCCGGGCAACTGCCATAATGATCCTAATCCTAAAAACCCACCGCTAAACTGCAATCCCTGCATTCGGTATCCCGATTCATACCAGCCCGATATGTGCGTACATCCGACCGTAGCAGCAACCCAACCGCCTGTCTCAAGAATCCTGCCGGTGCAGGAAATTCATGCGCCGCGGACGGGGGACAATGCATGACAAGTGAGTCATGTTTAAATAATATTATCATGCCAACGTCCAGCTCCAGTGGAGGGACTGGAAGCTGGAGTGATTGCAACTCTCCTAACGTATGCTGCACAACAACGGCGGCACCTATCTGCACCCGTAGGGGAGATACTCAAAACTGTATTTGTACGGGCAATGTTAACAACAGCTGCGCGTTCTTTAGTGATCTGGGCGGATGGCAATGTCCGGATGGCCCCAACACTTGTGCTCCTCTTAACAGCAGTAGCAGCAGTGGTGGGGGAAGTGGTAGCAGCAGCGGTGGTAATGGGAATGTTGCTACACCAACATGCGCATTAGAAGATATTAACTCAGGCGCAGTTGTACAAACAGGGCTATCCTGTTATGATAGTCCGTGTTACCCAGCCCCAAGCCCTTCGCCAAGGCCGTCCACACCGCCATCGGCGCTACCGTGGAGGTCGTCAAGCGCAACGAACTCCATACCTTCGCCCTCATTCCAAAACGATGGGTCGTCGAACGCTCTTTCGCCTGGCTCGAAAAATGTAGAAGACTCTGGAAAAACTGCGAACGGAAGATCAATGCCAGTCTCAATATGGCCGTCCTCGCTTTCCTGGTTTTGATCCTAAAAAAATCGTGAACAGGCTCTAAGAGCAGCACTCTGCCGGATAATTCCTGCACGTCGCTCAACCAGCAATTTGGCGGCAATGACTTTGCCTGCCTGCCTCGGCCAGCCTGCGAAGCCCATGGTGGAGATGCAATAAGCGTGGGAGGATGTTCAAACGGCTGGGTATGCTGCGAAACCAATGCCTGTACAATGCTGGGCACTTATGCCACTTGCGAAACAAAGAGCGCATGTGCAAATGGATATGACGGGTTTGATGTCAGGTACGGCAAACCTGTAACCTCTGACCCTGCAGCCACGGCTTGCAAAGGCAACCAGATATGCTGTGATTGTCCTACATGTAAACTACAGAGTCCGCGTCCGCTTCCATAACTTCAATTTCTTACAATGCTTATTAAGAAAGATCTATCATGATAAAAGCATTACCAGGAAGTAGCTTATGCACGATGATAAGCACTCGCCTGTTGCTAGCAACGTTGTTGCTTTGTATGGAGACCAACAACAGTCATGGCGACAATAGCAGCGACCTTTTTCCGGTATGCCCGTGTTCTGATGTGTATGCAAGCACCCCTGGCAATTGCCCCTCTATGGAGTCTGTGGGTATGGCCCAGTACCAGACAGGGCCAAGCATAGCCTATAATACCAACCATGGCATGATGCTATTTATCCGCGATGTCAACGGCTACCTGGAATATGCTCCCCTGACAGGGACTAGCTCAGGGCCTGCCGATTGGAAAAACCTATATGGCAGCCTGAACGGCGATCCGGTGGCCATCTCCCGCAAAGGTGGGAATCTGGACGTATTTTATATCGGCCTGAACGAAGGAATATGGCACGCCAGGCAATCCTCTGGGCAATGGGGAGGTCCCTTCTTCATCGGCGGCCATGCAGGCGGTCAGGTTACCGTAGCGTACAGCGCCGCTTCAGACATGGCGCAGCTTTTCTATAAAGGCGATGACCAGTCACTGATGACGATTACCCAGCCTGGAAACAATGGAACATGGGGCAAGCCCGTCGCAATACTCCCGGCGCAGTCCGTCACCAGCAACATCGCCAGCATTGATGTCGGCGGCAACCGTTACCTGTTCTTCCGCGGTATGGATGGCAGCCTTAAAGGGGTAGCGCTTACGCCCGGTTCCACTGCAGCAAGCGCTCCTGTCACTCTGACAAAGACCTGGGCAGTAACCAGTAATATATCACCGGTGCAGGATGCATCCGGTATCACCCTATTCTATCGCGGCCCGGATTCGGCGCTGTGGGAAGTACCCTCGGCAGCGGGAAGCTGGGCACAGCCGCTTTCTCTGGGCGGCAGGGTCAGTGGCGATCCGGTCGTGACCACATTACCCGGCGGACGGATACGCGTCTATTACCGTTCTACTGATGGCGGCATATATTTCGTGCAGCAATCTCAGAGCACCGCGAGCACTACCCCCTCATGGAGCAAACACCAGCATCTACTGGGGGTATCGGCAAACGCCAAGGATTCTTCAGGCGCAACGCTTCTCAGCCAGACCATTTTTAGCAACCCGGTGATTGGTATTAATCCCGATGGAAGACAGGAGGCGTTTTATGTCGGCAATGAGGGCGCGATGTGGCATATGCGAGAGGGGGCAGCATCTTCGCTCAGCCAACAGTATCCGGCATGGAGTCCACAAACCTCGCTGGGATATATAGGACTTGCAGCGCGGGGCAACAGCATTATTGCGGCAACTCTGACCGGCACGCAGCCCATAGCGTCCTATACTGCGCTCGATGCAGCCACAATATACGACATCATCAACAACGCACTATTCTTCAATACGTGCCTTGCAAATCCTACCCCTCTTATTGGATTTAATCATATGCTACCAAGCTGCGATGGCATACCGATTATCAGCCGCGCGATGGGTATTGCCTTATTGATAGACGACATCCAGACAGCGATAAACGCCGTCAAAGCCAGCACGAAAGGTTCCGTCACACAGGCACAATTCGACACCTTGATTAAAGCACAATTGAAGAAAATGGGGATTCTTTAAGCCACGTCTTTGACTTCTTCCACAATGACTTCCATGCGGTAGCCGATGCCCAGCTCGGTGACAATATAGATGGGCTTTGCCGGATCCGGCTCGATTTTCTCACGCAACTGGCTGATATAGACGCGCAAGTACTGCATATTGTCTACATGCGCCGCACCCCAGACGTCCTTAAGAATCTGCTTATGCGTAAGTATCTTGCTGCGGTTGATAATCAGATAGCGCAGGAGATCGTATTCACGTGGGGTGAATACCGCCTTCGTACCATTGATGAACACCTCGTGGCGTACCAGATCCATACGGATATTGCCGTTGACCAGATCCGGCTCACCGCCTTCGTGCGTGGCAGCCTTGCGCAGGTTCGCATAAATGCGCGCGAGCAAAACGTCCGGGTTAAACGGCTTGGTAACGTAGTCGTCTGCACCCACTTTCAACGCATTAACGATTTCCTCGTCCTCATTACGCACCGAGCAGATGATAATAGGGGTTTGCGACCATTCGCGTATGCTCGCGATCACCTCCTTACCATCTATGTCCGGAAGTCCCAAATCCAGCAATATGAGATCCGGACGTACGGAAGCGGCGAGCCGGACCCCTTCCCTGCCGTTATCGCATTCCACCACCTTGTATTCCGCTGCTTCCAGCACGATATTGAGGAGCTTGCGGATAGGCGGCTCATCTTCAATAATGAGTATGGTATTTTTCTTCTGTGTCATAATCAGTGCTATCCATCAATTTTGATCGGATTCTACAGGCAGCAATCCTACCGGGCAACTAAAATAAGCAGATTCCAGCCATTTTAATATCCATCTCGCCATAAAGAATCTGACGATACCTTTTTATTCGTTAATCAATTCAGCCTGCATCACGTCTGTGCGCCCGGTAGTGAATGCCGCTATGGAACTGGCAAGGTACATGCGCCACATACGGATAAAACGGTCATCATACCCCAACGCGCGTACTTCCCGCTCATGGTTATTGAAATTCTCCAGCCACCGGTTAAGCGTAATAACATAATTCTGACCGAATGCGAACATCTCACGGCAGGTTAATCCTGCTTTTTCCGCCAGTTCCCGGAATAGCGGCTTCGGCGGCAGCACACCACCTGGGAAAATATACGTTTCGATAAAACCGTTTTTTCCGTGAGTGCGCTCAAACACGTCCGGATCGATGGTGATGCATTGCACCATCGCCCTGCCTCCGGGCTTCAAGCGTGCTTTTACCGTATCAAAATAGATCGGCCAGTATTCTTCGCCGACATGTTCAAACATACCAATAGAAACG
>JABDGA010000004.1 GCA_013286285.1 Alphaproteobacteria bacterium
TCTCCTTAGGTTGGTGGTTGATAAATATTTTCGCCGTAAACGTAAAACAGCGGGATGGCCGTGTCCATTGCGAGGCGCGTTCAGCCGAAGCAATCCAGTAGCTTATAATATACGGAGACATGCCTGGATTGCCACGACCGCTTTCGCTTTACGAGGATTTCGGCGTGACAAGTCGCGATCTCGCAATGACACAAAATGCTTGATGGAATCAAAAACGCATACATCAACGGTTGCCTGGCCTGCGCCGATAGGGAGAGCGGTTTCCATAATGCGGTTCATCATCCTTTTCTGAATAAGAATACGACTCTTCATAACGCTGCTGCCTGTGCGGCATGGAGGGATATTCCTGTCGCTCTCCGTACCATTCACTCTGAACGCTACCGCGCCTTCCATAACCAGAGGGGCGGTACTCCTCTTCCTCCGGGAGGAAACGCTGTTCATCTTTATAACGGTTGCGATCGTAGTATGGCCGGCCATATCCTTCTTCAGAAGACATCCGTCTAGCCTTATCTGTCCTGTACCCATATTGATTCTGTTCCCTTTCATCTGGTGGGATATGATAATAACTGCGGCTACCAGAGGTACGGTACTCATCCTCATCCCAACCTCGCTCGTAAGGCGATGCATGATATGGAGCCTCGTTATCCCGCACTAAGCGCGGCCTACGGTTATCTTCGTCATGGCTTCCTGCAAAATTTCTATTTCTGTCTTCTGCAAGATCTTTTGGATGCCTGTAAGAACGATGCTGCTCAGGCCAATAATTATGCTCAGATTTACGCCGCTCAGAACGCCTGCGTTCACTGCCGCCATAAGTGGCCGCCCTCTTCTTGGTATCGTTATCCTGATCATCGGATGAAGGTTTGCCTGACTTAGTGGTATGCTTAGAGGAAGTGGATACACTCTCCTGTTTTGCCCCTTGATCTTCAGATTCTTTATCCTCATGTTGCGATGCACTATGCTTTGCGGAATCTTCACTGCCTTCCTCTTCATCAGCAGAAGAATATAACGATGAAGCTTTATGCTGATCTTCCATATGTTTCTGGTCTTCTGGGTGCTTGCCTTTATTATCTTTCCTGTTCATAATCCAATCCTTTCTAATAAAAATTTATACTGCTCTTTAGAACCTGCGTCCGATTTCGCTGTGGCGTAGCGAAAACGGTGATTTTCGAGCATCACAGCGTAAGCGTACGCAGTAAGTACGTGCGCAGCGAAGCGCAGAAAATCGGCGTTTGCAGCAAGCCAGAGTAGAAATCGGGACAGGTTATTAAAAATGCCATCTGACTCCCAGCTCGATATTATTGGCCTGGATATCGTTTGCGTCTACGCCGACATAACGGTAGCCCAGCACCCAATCCAGATTCGGCATGGCATCCGACACCAGCGTCACGCCGGCAAGTCCTTGATAGGCAAAATCCGTATCGTTATGATGGAAGGTATTGGCAAAATTACTCTGGCCATAATGATAGGATGCCGCCCCCAGCCCGCCGCCGATATAGGGCACAATACGCCAGTGGCTGCTGTCAGGCGAGAAGGCCAGTTGGTTAAAGTCATAATACACATCGCCCATATAGGAAAAATAATAGGAATCCGCGTACCCCGACTCACCGGGCGTATTATGGTAACCCACCTCCGCTTCCGCGCGCATATTCGGCATAAAGCGATAGCCTACATCCAGATTAGCACCGCCGCCCGTATCGGAGTGGCGGAGCCATGTTACATCACCGCTGCCCCCCAGATACCAATCTCCCTGGTCGGCCTGTGCGCCAGCAGCTCCCATGAGAGCTGTCAGGCAGGCATATATCGCCAATGATTTTCGTGTATGACTTCTCATGGAACTACTCCTTACAAATACGAGGTTAACGGTTGCGAGAAGCAAGAAGTATTACGCCTGGGATAAAATGACTGCATGCGGCATAAAGCGAATACATAAAATAGCCATAAACGGCCTACTTCCGCATGTTCCGCAACGCCCTACAGAATCGCAAACTTACCGGAATTTTATGAAAACCGGGCCGTTGCGGAATGGTTTGTCAACCTGAAAAAGCCCTATTCTTTCTATTGCTGACGCATATTGCACAGCATAATAACTGAAAGGATTTGTTATGAACACCGTTCAACCCAACAAAAATCAGGGTAGCCAGCAGCAGCCTGGCCAGAATCAGAGCCAGCAGTCAAATACCCCGCGGGATAAGACTGCTTCTCCTTCGCAAAACGACAATAAAGAGCACGGTAAAACGGATGACACGCGCGCTTCGTATAGCTCATCCAATACTCAAGGTAGTGGAAAGAAGTAAGATCTCCTGATCTGCATCTAAAAGTCGGGTTTTAAACCCGGCTTTTAGAGCAAGCTTACCCGCAAGAGATTAATGACGATAGAAGGAAGGAAGCATATGAATGTTATAAAACAGATCCTATCCGATTTTAGGAACGGCTGGAAACAGGCGGGCAAGGAGCATCGTAACCGTAAGGACAAGGAATTACGGAAAAACCTGGATGAAAAACAAATTGATAAAATGCTGCAAGACAGCTTCCCCGCCAGCGATCCGCCGAGCACTTATTAAATCAGGAACCTATATGGATAATCATACACATGACCAGCAAGACATCTGGGCAGGCAATAGAGTTTTGTGCCTTCTTACCTTATGCATTCTGGCCTTCATTATAGCCTACTCCGGATATTCCGGCTATCTCACCTACCATAGCGCGCTTACGAAGGAACTGAGTTCCGACGCGTAATAGTTATTACGATTTTTTGTCGTCATCCCGCCCTTGAAGCACGGAATCTCAGGCGGTTCCATAAGATACCGCGGTCTTTGCTGCGGCATGACGAAAAATAGTTATCTCCTAAAGTTATGCCGTAGCGCCTTTCATTTCCGGGGTGTTATGCTCCTCTTTGCCCATATCAAAGATCGCTATTCCGTCGCGATTATGAGGACGTTCAAGCACCTTGGGATTCTTAAGCGTTTTTACGGTATCGGCATAGCCTTTTTGCCAGTGCGCTTCCATGCTGAGGCGTGAGAACTCGAAATCCTTGGAATAGCCTTCATAAGCGGTATTCCGGTAAATAAGATGCACGATATTATAGACGTTGCTGTCGGCTTCTTTACTCAACTTCTTGACTTCGGGCAAGGTTTTAAGCGCTTCAGGCAGCTCTTTCAATAGCCTGTCCAGATTATGGCGTAACTCATGCTGTTCGCGGAAGCGATCGGTGTTGGCGCGGGTACGGCTGGAATACTGGATATCTTTCTGCCGTGTCAGAACCTCCGCCATATTTTGCGGAAATTCTCCGCTTGCACTCCATAAATCCACCTGGAACACCAGCGTGTCCTGATAGGACTTATTTTCAATCAGCCACTGCAACGGCGTATTGGAAATCAAACCGCCATCCCAGAAATATTCACCGTCAATTTCCACCGGCGGCAGTCCAGGCGGCAGCGCACCGCTTGCCAGGATATGTTCCACCCGGATTTTATGCGCCTGATTATCGAAATTCACGAAATTTCCGGTTTCCACGTTGACCGCACAAACATTCAACCGGATGCTGTCACTATTAATCCGATCAAAATCCACCAGCGTTTCCAGCGTGCTTTTCAAAGGGCTGGAGTCATAAAAACTGGTAGCGGCGATGCTTCCCTGCTCCGCCAGCCAGGGATTGGGGACACGTGGCTTAAAAAAACCTTGCACACCCTGATTAAGCGTGTGCACAGCGCTGAATAGATTCAGCGCCTGATGCTCATTATCTGAATGGGTGAACAGCGAACTAAACGACGGCGGATAGTATTTAAACGCATCATAGGTAACCAGCTCCCAGAACTCGCGCAGGCGTTCGATCCGCAACGCAGGCGGATTACCGGCAATAATCGCGGCATTCACCGCTCCGATGGAGATTCCCGCCACCCAGTCCGGGCATAGCTTTGCTTCATCCAGCGCCTGATAAACGCCCGCCTGATAGGCTCCGAGCGCGCCGCCGCCCTGCAGCAACAACGCTATGCAATCAAAAGGAATAGCATGGCATGATTGCTCCTTGCCGTCATGCCTGTTCTTTTCCATAGGTTTTACTTTATCACGTGCCATGCACCAGTACCTTTGCTTTTTTATCCTTCTCCTGCTGGCTGCGTTGAGACGTCTGTGCCTGCTGTGTCCCCTCCTTCATATAGTCATGGATGATACGACCATAGGGCAATGTAATATCCGCGATGAAGTGGCTGCCGCCGATAATTTTTCTTACCGGAAAATCCGCGACCGGTGCATTGACATGCGGCACCAGATGGAGCCTTGCATGGCCGCTCCATGCGCCCTTCACTTCGGCATCGCACATGTTATAGGCAACCAGCTGCGCAATTTCCGGCTTGCCGTCCACGCCGGGAATAAACTTCAGATTAATCTGGGTCTTGGTAAGTTTTTCGATGATTTTTTCCGGATCGCGCATTTCCGCATGCAGGGGATTCGCAATCAGGTTCTCCGCCTTATAGGACATCGTACCCATAGAGACCAACTCCTCATCGTAATGCAGCGTGCCAGTCAGCGTATCATGCACCACCTTCAGGCGCGGATTGCCATATTTCTTGGGGAATCCCCAGATTTCCCGCCCGCCGGTGAGCGGCGGCTCGTCATCCAGGTACATCTGGCAGGTAAAATTGACTTCCTCGCCTTCAAACAGACACGGTATCACAATGCCGCTTTCCGTATAGTCGCCGAAACCTGAACTGTCCGGCATCCTGATATACTCATAGGCGATAAGATTGCCAGGCATCGGTTCCAGCGGTTCAGGCAGCGCATAGCGTATGGCTTCCGGATCGGATTCGTATGTAATAGTGAAATATTCACGGTTAATGAAACGGTAAGGCCCCTTGGGATAAGAGGGCGCCGCTGCCGGCATGCCGGATAAAAGCATTATTTCTGCGTGTTTCATTGCCTGGCTCCTTTCAGGTTTCTAATCAATCATGCAAGGCATGCGCATCGATTATTTATGCGCAAAAGCACATAAAAGGACCATACAGATGCATTACGCAAATGATAAGGAGAATATGTATGCTTAAGGGGAAAAATGCCATCGTTACCGGTTCCACGAGCGGCATCGGCAAGGCCATTGCCATTCGGCTTGCGGAGGAAGGATGCAATATCATGCTCAATGGCTTCGGCGATAAGAATGAAATTGAAACTTTCCGGCGTGAGCTGGTAGAAAAATATGAGGTGAAAGCGGTATATTCTGCTGCGGACATGGCGAATCCTCAGGAAATTGCGGATATGATCAGCGATGCCACAAAGATTTTCAGCACGATTGACATACTCGTTAATGATGCCGGCATCCAGTACACGGCTCCGGTGGAGAAATTTCCCGCCGAGAAATGGGATGCGATCCTTGCCATCAACCTCTCCGCGGCCTTCCATACCATCCGGCATACCCTGCCCCAGATGCAGAAGCAAAAATCAGGCCGTATCGTGAATATCATCTCGGTGCATGGGCTAGTCGCCTCGATTGAGAAAGCGGCCTATGTGTCGGCGAAGCATGGCCTGGCCGGACTCACCAAGGTCGTGGCGTTGGAAAACGCGAAAAACAACATCACTTGCAACGGCATATGCCCCGGCTGGGTGCTGACCCCGCTCGTGCAGAAGCAGATTGACGATCGCGCCAAGGCAGGAGGAAAAGGCGAAGATGCCGCCAAGGAAGAGCTACTGGAGAAGCAGCCCACCCGCGAGTTTGTAAAGCCTGAGGATATTGCCGCCTATGTCGTGTTTCTCTGCGGTCCCCACAGCAGTTCGATCACCGGTGCGATGCTGACGATCGACGGCGGTTGGACGGTAGAGTAAGCACTTCACGTCATGCCAGCTGTTCAATATTAAAAAAGGAGGCGTTTTATGAAGTTACACCGTATTATCCTCGCCACTGCCATTACGGCTCTCACCTTTTCCACATTCATCCCGGTGGCCATTGCCCGCAGCATTTCGACGGAAGATTTTGTCAGACAGGCTTCCATCGCAAATGAGTTCGAGATTGAATCGAGCAAGCTGGCGCTTGAGAAATCACAGAACAAAGACGTAAAAGGCTTTGCGGAAACCATGATTGAGAATCATACCAAAACAGGGGAAGATCTAAAGGCAGCCTTGCAATCTTCAAAATCAGGGCTCAAAATAGAAGACAAGCTCGATGGCAAGCACCAGAAGCTTATGAACACGCTGCAGGCGTTATCCACGGATGATTTCAATAAGAAATATGTTTCTATCCAAACAGATGCGCACCGGGAAGCCGTCGGACTTTTTTCCGATTATGCCAGTAACGGACAAGATGCTGTCCTTAAGCAGTTTGCATCCGTCACCCTTCCAGGGCTGAAAGAGCATCTGAAGCACGTAAAAGAGATTAAAATTACTCAATAACATATCTATAGCCGTCATGCCGCGGCGAAGACCGCGGCATCTTTTGCAAGCCCGAGATCCCGCGGTCAGGGCCGCGGGATGACATGCACATCGTCCTTAAAAGAACTTAAACCACCTGTTCCGAATCCGGCTGTAATGTGCTTAATTTATTCTTCAAGTCTACAGGATTAAACGGTTTGGAGATATAATCGTTCATGCCTGCCTGCAGGCATTTTTCCCTATCGCCACGCAAGGCATGCGCGGTCATCGCCATAATGAATAAAGGCAAGCGTTTTTCTTTCCTTTCCCATTCCCGTATCTGCTGGGTCGTTTCATATCCGTCTATGCCCTGCATCTGGATATCCATTATCACGGCATCGAAATAAGAGGTCTGTATTTTCTCAATCGCTTCCAGGCCGTTGGTAACGACCTCATAATCATACCCTGCTTCGTCCAGTACGATAGAGGCTATCAGAATATTCGCCGGATAATCCTCCACCAGCAGGATGCGTTTCTTATTACGCCCCTGAGGTTCCGCCTGCTGCACAGGCGTTGCGGAAGAAACGGATTTTGAATGCCCTTCGCCGACCCTCATTAACGGAACATTAATGGTGAATACGGCTCCCTTTCCTGGTTCACTGGCAAGATGGATGTTTCCTTCCATCCGCGCGATCAGCGCCTTGCTGATGCTGAGTCCAAGTCCGGTGCCGCCATATTTACGTGTGATCGAAGAGTCTCCCTGGGTAAACTTCTCGAAAATACTATAATGCTTCTCCTTGGGAATCCCTATCCCTGTATCGGAAACCCGGATAGTGATTTTGCTGGAACCTGGTGCAACATCAGGCTTTTCATCCACCGTGATGGTGATTCCGCCTATATTAGTGAATTTAATCGCATTGCCCACCAAATTAAGGATAATTTGTTGCAATCGGTGGGGATCACCCAGAAAATTATCATGCCGTTTATTCGTATATTCCAGCCGCAGAAAAAGCTGCTTTTCATTGGCCTTGACCAGCATCATGCTCATGACCTTCTCCAACACCTCCGAGAGGGAGAAAGGGATGCGCTCCAACTCAATCATATTGTCTTCAATCTTGGAAATATCAAGCATGTCGTTGATCAGTGTCAGCAGGCTTTCCGCGCTTAGCTGTAAGGTGGTGATAAACTTTTTCTGGCGTTCGTCCAGCGGTGTGGACATCATAATATTGGAAAGCCCGATGATGGCGTTCATAGGCGTACGTATTTCATGGCTCATATTGGCCAGAAACTCGGTTTTTGCATTATTGGCGATCTCCGCTTTCTTATACGCATCGCGCAACGCCTGCTCGGTTTCCTTCTGCTCCGTGATATCGGTATGCCCGCCGACCATGCGCATGACTTTGCCTTTCGTATCGCGCAGGGGAACCCCACGTGACAAAATCCACCGCCAGAAGCCGTTCTTATGCCGCATCCGAAAGATGTTTTTGTAACACATGACTTTTCCTGCAACCGCTTCGTCAATGCTATTGCGGACTTTTACTTTGTCGTCCGGATGGATACGGGAAAACGCCGCCTCCAACGTATTAGGGAATTCTTGATCCGTGTACCCGACCATGGATTTGTACCGGGCAGAGAAATACATGGTCCCTTCTTCAATATTCCAATCCCATACCCCATCGCTCATCCCCTGCACCGCCAAGTCAAAGCGCTCTTCGCTTTCCTGCAGTTTCTTCTCCGCAAGCAGCTTATCGTGGATATCGATGCAGGCGCCCGTATAGCCTTTGAAACTGCCATCCAGCCCATAATGCGGCTCGCCGCGCGCCAATATCCATCGGTATTCGCCGTCATGCCGCCTGAGTCTGTATACTATCTCGAATGATTTGCGTTCATCAAAGCAGGCATCGTAAGTATCAAGGCGCTTCTGGAAATCATCCGGATGGATGCCTTCTGCCCAGCCATTGCTTGCTTCCTGTTCCAGAGTGCGGCCTCTATAAGCGAGCCACGCGTTATTAAAGTAATAGCGCACTTTATCTGTTCCTGACATCCATACCATAGCAGGCATGGAATCCGCCATAGTTTGAAATATTTCCTGGCTTTTTCGCAGTTTTTCTTCCATTTCACGCACGCGCAGGAGCGCCTTAATGGTTGCCAGCAACTCCAGCGCATCCACGGGGGTGGTAAGATATCCGTCGGCGCCGCTGTCTAATCCATGCGCTTTATCTTTTGACCCCACAAAAGAGGCCGATGTCATCAGCACTGGAATGTGGGAAGTATCCGCATTGCTTTTGAGGTTACGGCAGAATGCGTAGCCGTTACCGTCGGGAAGCTGTACATCCAGTATGATCAGATCCGGCTGTATCCGGACCACCTGCGCCCCTTCGTGACAGGTAGCGGCTTCCGTGACGCCATAGCCTGCATTTTTCAAGATGCGCGCCACCACATAACGGTTAGCTTCCGTATCATCAATGATCAGGATATGCTTTGTGTCAGACATAATATTTTCCGGCAACCGATGTTTCTTTTCTTTGCAGGGGAATCCGGCTGGTTTTTATCGCCTGCACCAGATCCAACCAGGCTTTTGCATTCAAATGCCCTTTTGGCACAATCACGGCAGCATTGGCGTTTAACGTTTCACGTTCCGCCTGGGTCAGCAATTTAGACGTGTGAATCACGACCGGGATGTGCCGGGTGCTTTTGTCACGACTCAGTGCCTTAAGCACTTCAAACCCAGTCATATCCGCCATCACCAGATCCAGGAATATAATTTCCGGCGCAAGGCTGCGCGCGTACTGAATACCCTGCGCGCCTCCGGCGGCCTCCTGTATGGCGGTGCCGCATTTGTCCAGCAAACGCCGCAATATATAGCGATCGCTCTCCTGATCGTCGATAATCAGGAAACAGTTATTTTGCTCCGTTGGTTCTTTTTCTAACACTATCTTGTGCGTTTCGGGAAACATGACATCGTCAGCGCAGTTATAGTCAAAAGGAATCGTGACGGAAAAAATCGATCCGCTTTCCGGCTGGGATACAACGGAGATATATCCACCCAACAGTTCCGCCAATTTTTTGGATAAAGGCAGTCCCAGCCCTGTGCCTTTTTTCTTCTGGTGCCTGCCTTCCACTTGCAAAAATTCTTCAAAAATACGTTCCTTATCATCGGCGAGAATACCTATCCCGGTATCGGCGACAGAGAACGTAACATACGTATCGCCTTCCCGTCGCACGCTGACCCGCACTTCGCCTTTCTCAGTAAATTTGAGGCCATTGGAAATAAAATTACGCAATATCTGGGAGAGCTTTCCCTTGTCCGTATTGAGGACAGGAATATTTTCCGACCGCTCGAATATCAGGGATACCGCCGCATTATTTTCAAGCAAGGGCTTCAGCATCCCCCGCAGCGTGCCAAATATATCCTGCACTTCGAACGTATCGCGGCGCACGCTCACTTTGCCCGCTTCCACCTTCGCCAGATCCAGAAGGTCGTTGACCAGCACGGAAAGATCTTGTGCCGCTGTGCGGATAAAACCTATCTGCTTTTCCTGTTCCGCCGTCAGCTCGCCGTCCATGCGATCGGTTAGTATCTGGGAGATGCTGATGATGGAATTCAGCGGCGTACGGAATTCATGCGTCATGTTGGAAAGGAACTGCGTTTTCAGATCGGACACGCGCCGCAGTTCTTCCGCACGCTCATCCAGCTCCCCGTAAAGCGCGACGACGCCGCGGTTGGTTTCTTCCAGCTCCTTATTCAACTGCGCGAGTTCCATCTGGTGCTTTTGCACGTCCGCCAGTGCCGCGAGCAATTCCTGGTTCTGCTGCTGTATTTCCTCAAACGGATCGCCCGATAAGAGAGTGGAAAGATGACCGGACATATCCGCCAGTATTTTCTGGGTAATTTTTTTGGCCTGCCTCGGGAGAAATTTAAGGCATATTACGTTTGTCCCCTGTTCCGAAGATTCAATGTCACATACGTCCATCAGCCTTTTGACGCCGCTAATGCCGAGCCCCATGCCGGTGGACGACACATACGTGCCATTCAGTACGGATTTTAAATCCTGGATTCCCTGCCCCTGATCCCGAACCCGGATATGGAACGCCTGCACATCGCCGTCTGCAATGCCGTATTCGATAGTACCGCCGCCTGCATAACGAAACGCATTGCGTGCCAATTCCGAAACGGCGGTGGCGATGCGCACCTGCTCTTGGGAATCAAACCCGATAAGCTGGGCAATCTGCCGCGCCCGCTGGCGCGCCAGTACCACATCATGCTCGTATTTCAACTCTACCTTCATTATCGCCCACGTCATGGCCCACCTCATGGAAATTTCGCCTTCACTGATGCCTTACCACTAATACGGTTACATCATCCCTACCTCTCTGGTAATCCCGGTACAATATCGCAGCTATGAGGGAACAGTGGCGCTGGCGGAGCCCTGGATAATCCTCCAGCTTCCAGCGATTGCTCAGGCCGTCCGAATGCATGACCAGCACGGCATCCTCAGGCCACGGATACTGTATCTCCTGTATCTTATGCACCTGATGGCCGACAATGCCATTATAGGACGCCAGCCCCCTGGGTTTGGTGCCATCCAATATCGTCCCGGCAATGTTGCCTACCCCGGCAAATGTCAGCATGGCCTCTTCCGGCTTGATGGCTACGGCAGCCAAGGCAGTCCCGCGCGTGCTCCGTAATGCCTGATGAACGGAATGCATCATCTCACGGGGAGTCCGTTCCGGCGTTTCGTTAAAATGCGCAATGGCTGCGATGGTAGCCTGCGCCGCTATTATGCCATGTCCCAGGCCGTCACTGACCAGGAGATGCAGCCCTTCCGAGCCATGATGCAGGGCCCAGCCATCTCCGCAGGCCTTTTCTCCATGCATCGGCAGACATATCGCGCCTATCTGCACATGGCTCATCTCAGTGGCAGGCAGTTTCTTTGCCCATGACTGGGAGACAATGACAGTTCCTTTGTTTTCCTGCGAATAAATATCAAAAACATCGGAGAGGCGTACGGTCGCCCCAAGGCCGGTTCCCGGGCTTCCCGCGGTGGAATAGCCGTCTTCCATACACTTGCCAATATCGGCTATTCCCGGCCCTTTATCCACGCTCAGTATCTCCATCCCGTTAACGCCACGATGCCGGATATGCCGGATGATAAGCTCGCCTGAAGTGGCATGTTTCGCCAGATTACTGGCCAGTTCCGTCACTATGATCCCTATCCTGCCGCTCTGGGTTTCATCAAAATGGATGTCCTTGGCCATAGCGACTGCTCCGCGGCGTATTTCCCCGACCCCCCCTGTATCACCAATGGGGAACATGAGTGACATGCCGGTGGATAACGCCTGCTCATTCATTTCCATCTCGCAATCATAACACGAGTTCCTTCCCCCACTTTGGAGACAATATCGAACTCATTGCACAGGCGCTTGGCGCCACTCAATCCAAGCCCCATCCCTGAACCACTAGTATAACCGTCCGTGAGCGCCTGCTTAATATCCGCAATGCCGGGGCCTTTATCCTCAAACGTCAGGCGCACACCGCGCCTTACGCCTTCATGGAGCATCTGCAAACGCATGATCCCACCCTTGCCATAGATAATCGTATTACGCGCAAGCTCACTGGCGGCGGTGACAAATTTCGTCTGATCCACCAGCCCCAGCCCTGCTTCAATCGCCCATTTGCGTACCAGCTGCCGCGCCTGCACAATATCCGCTTCGGATTGCAGCGGGATAGTTTCCTCTCTGACAGCCCTGCCTGCCGGCTGCCGCACCTGAAGGAGATCCGGTTCAGTCCACATCGCAACAGGCTCAACCTTCGCAAGCGGCATATTGAGCCTCCTCTTCGTGAGCGCCCAACGCTCCCCGAAGCAGCTGCATTCCCTTTTCCACATCCAGCGCAGTACGCACGCCCGGCAAAGACAGGCCAAGCTCGACCAGCGTAATGGCCACCGCAGGCTGCATACCAACCACGACGGTTTCCGCATCCAGCACTTTGGACATCGCGGAGATATTGGCGACCATACGGCCAATAAAAGAGTCCACGATTTCAAGGGAGGAGATGTCAATCAGCACGCCACTGGCGCCGGTCTGCTGAATTTTATTGGTCAAATCGTCCTGCAGCGTCATGGCCAGGCGGTCATGCATATCGACCTGGATGGTCACCAGCAGGAACTCTCCCATACGTAAGATAGGAATCCTCTCCATAGATTATGCTACCTCAATATTTTTATGCTTCACAGGGGAAGCAGTACGCATAATAGCCAAGTTATTGCGTTCAAGCGCAAGCTTAAAGGCCGATGCCAGCGTCGCCTTGGTAATCACATTCCCGAGATCCACCCCAAGATGCACGATGGTCTGCGCAATCTGCGGGCGAATGCCGCTGATGATGCAATCCGCCCCCATCAGGCGCGCCGCAGTCACGGTTTTGAGTAAATGCTGCGCCACCAGCGTATCCACGGTGGGAACGCCGGTAATATCGATGATGGCCACCGTGGAACCTGACTCCACAATCTTTTGCAGTAATGACTCCATCACCACCTGGGTACGGCTACTGTCCAAGGTTCCGATAAGCGGCAGCGCCAGGATATTGTCCGCAAGGTTTACCACTGGCGTGGACAACTCCAGCATATCCTGCTGCTGGCGGGCGATCACTTCTTCACGCGTTTTCTGATGCACTTCCGTAGTGTAAAGGCCAAGCCCATCCAGCAAGAGCGTTGCATTCCACGTCTCGTCCGCAAGCAAGACGGCGTCCTTGCCGAATTCCTTGCGCAATAACGTAAAAAGCGGACGTTTCAATGAAAAAACGAATGTCGCCGTTTCCGACGGCGAAAAGCCCGCCTCGCCGCGCCGGCGTGAAATTTCGGCCAGAAATTTGCGAACGCCATCCCATTCCGACCGTTTTATGTCCAAACCGGTTTCATACGCCACATTAAGCAGTTGAAGAAACTCCGCACACTGCTCCCTCAACACCACTTCCTTGATGTTGTGGCGAACCTTGCTATCCTGCTCCTGCAGCCAATCGGCAAGCAGGCCTTCTTCATTTCTTTTTATTACATCGGAAATACGGCTTTTTTCTTTCGTGGACATGGCAAACTCCCTTAAATTATCTTTATATTAAATCTAAGTCAGACTATGGCGTTTTTACAATTTGTCCAGCTTATTAGTACGCATACAAATTATCGGAGCATAGATTATCCGAGAGTATTTACGGATTCTTTATGCGCTTGCCATATGTTTATAATCTGAAAATAATTTGTACGGGAAAGTTAAAGTTCCCTTATGCATTCATAATGCTTTTTTGAATTTTTGTTGTGTATATGGAGCTGGCAGTTAAACTGTCTTAGTTTCGGAAATAAAGGATAACCATGCGTTTTTACGCCGACCTGCATGTACACTCTAAATATGCGCGCGCCTGCAGCTCGCATGCGGATCTGGAGCATATGGCGCTTTGGGGAGCACTTAAAGGCATTGACGTTATCGCTACCGGCGACTTCACCCATCCTGCATGGCTGAAGGAACTGAAGGAGAAACTTGTGCCGGCGGAGTCGGGGCTGTTCCGATTACGCGAGGATATTGAGCGCAAGGTGATAGAAGGCCTGCCTACTGCCTGCCGTAAATCCGTGCGCTTCATTCTTTCGGTGGAAATTTCCACCATCTATAAGAAAGGCGATCGCACGCGTAAGGTGCATCACCTGATCTATATGCCGGATTTCGCCGCCGCCGATCGCCTCATTGCGAAACTCTCTCGCATAGGCAACCTACATTCGGATGGCCGCCCGATTCTCGGCCTGGATTCGCGCCACCTGCTGGAGATTGTACTGGAATCCAGCCGCGATGGCTTTCTGATCCCGGCGCATATATGGACGCCATGGTTTTCCGTGCTCGGTTCGCGCTCCGGCTTTGACAGCGTGGACGAATGCTACGGCGACCTCGCTCCTCATGTATTTGCGGTGGAAACCGGCCTTTCTTCCGATCCGGAGATGAACTGGCGTGTTTCCTCGCTTGATCGCTTCCGCATGACCTCCAGTTCCGATGCCCATTCCCCACAGAAGCTCGGACGCGAAGCCACGTTGTTTGACACCTCCATGGATTATTACTCCCTCCGCGCTGCGTTGGAACATGGCGAAGGTTATATCGGCACAGTGGAATTTTTTCCTGAAGAGGGGAAATACCATATGGATGGCCACCGCAAGTGCAATGTCCGCCTCACGCCGGAAGAAACGATAGCACATGGTGGGCGCTGCCCGGTCTGCGGAGACCCGGTGACGGTCGGCGTCATGCACCGTGTGGAAGCACTGGCCGACAGGCAGATAGGATGCTGCGACCGGCCACACACCGCAGGCGAGCAGTGCAGCTTTGTACCGCTGCCTGAGATTCTCGGCGAGCTGCACGGTACAGGTTCGTCAAGCAAGCAGGTCGAACGCACTTACGGGCAGCTTACCGGCAAGCTCGGCACGGAACTCTCCATTCTCGGCGAAGTGCCGATTGAGGATATTACCAAGGCCTCGTCCTCGCTGCTGGGCGAAGCCATTGCGCGGCTCAGGCGGGGTGATGTCGTGCGCGATGCCGGATATGACGGCGAATATGGCGTCATACGCATGTTTGCAGCAGACGAACTGAAGAAGCTCCAGCGCGGCGGCCTGCTATTTGAAATGCCGGAATCCCTCCGTCCGAAACGGCAGGTGAAGCAGCCTGCCCGTTCTGAAGCAGAGGAGTTGCAGGAGAATGATTTCATCTCCCCTTCAAATGGAGACGGCATCCTGGACGGGTTGGATACGGATCAACGCGCGGCTGCCGAAATCATTGCTGGCCCCCTTCTGGTCACTGCTGGGCCGGGCTCCGGAAAAACACGGATGTTGACACACCGCATAGCGCATCTCATCCAGGGGTATGGCGTGAGTCCTTCCGCATGCCTTGCCATTACCTTTACCCGCCGCGCTGCCGCAGAAATGCGGGAGCGGCTCAAGGCGCTATTGCCGGACGTGGCAGATACCATTCCTGTGCATAGCTTTCATTCGCTGGGGCTGGAAATTCTGCGCGAACACCATACGCATGCCGGACTGGATCGCGGTTTTTCCATCATGAACCGTACTGAATGCAGGCGCATCCTGGCCGAAACCCTGCACATCTCTTTAAAGAACGCGGGCAAGGCTCTCAATGGTATCTCCCTTGCCAAGCGCACTGGAGATATCACAGAGGAATTAGCGCCGCTACTCGCCGCTTATACAGAAATGCTGGCACTGCACGGAAAAATAGATTTTGACGACCTGATTCTGCGGCCTGTAAGAATGCTTACGGAAGTATCAGGCATTGCGCAATTATACCGGGAACGCTTCCGTTTCATCTCGGTGGATGAATATCAGGATCTGGATGCGCTGCAATACCGATTCTTACGCTTGCTCGTATCTCCTGCGGCTAATCTCTGCGCCATCGGCGATCCCCATCAGGCGATATATGGTTTCCGGGGTGCAGACAGCACACATTTCCAGAGTTTCTGCGAAGACTTCCCTGCGGCAAGCACCGTCCGCCTGACCCGTAATTACCGTTCGCGTCCGGTGATTGTCGCGGCGGCTTCTCAGCTCATTGGCGATAATTCAGCCATTGCCATGCGCAAGGACAGTAAAGAACGGATATTCCTGCATACCGCCAATACAGAATATGAGGAAGCAACATTTGTAACCTCCCAGATAGAAGCCTATATGGGAGGGCACGACTCGCAGGCCATCCACAGCGGACGCACGCGCGGACAGCAATCCACACTTTCCTTCTCCGATTTTGCCGTGCTGTACCGCACCGATGGACAGGCAGAGGTAATAGAAGAGACGCTTCACCGCAGCGGGGTCCCGTTCCGCCGTTATAATGACCGGCTGCTCGCCGGGGATGAAACCGTGCAGGCCATGCTTAGCCATTTCGAGATATCCGACACAGCGCTTCCGGTAACGGAGCGCCTTGAACAATCGTATATGCAGCTGCCGCCTGAAACCAGGGATAGTGAAGCGGGCCATAGGGCGCGCATAAAGCTGATGGCGCTGGCGGATAAATGCAGGCATGATCCGGAACGGTTTCGTGAAGAAGCCGGGATGGTGCTGGAAATCGACTTATGGGATAAACGGGGCGATAGCGTCATCCTGCTTACCATGCATGCGGCGAAAGGATTGGAATTCCCGGTCGTGTTTATTACCGGTGTAGAAGATGGGATTATACCGCTTGCCTTCGGCGATTATAGCCAGACTCATATGCAGGAAGAACGGCGACTGTTTTACGTAGCGATGACACGCGCAAAAGATCATCTCTATCTTATTCGTTCTCTTACACGCTCCTGGCGGGGCTCACGGCAGAACTTCGCCCCCTCTCTTTACCTTGAGCATATGGATAAAAGCCTGTTTGCCGCCAGCGCAGAAGCACCTGCCGCTAAACGGCAGAAGCAACTGGCGCTCTTCTGACTTATAATCCTTCCGCTATTTTTTTACGTCATGCCGTGGCTTGACCACGGCATCTCAGCAAGAGATACCGCGATCAAGTCGCGGTATGACAATTCAAATGACTATAAACAGCCCTATACTTATTCGCCTAAATAAAAATACATCGTCATACGGCTGCTTGACAGCGGTATCTCATGGAAGAAGCCTGAGATTCCGGCTTTCGCCGGAATGACGGATATGTATTGGAATTTAGGCAAGTGAGTATAATTCCGCTTCAGCAAAGCGTGGACTTTCTCTTGATTTATACCAAAAGCGGTATATTGATATAATATAACATTATTACTTCCCACCGAAGATGACGGCGATTACCCCCACAGGCCCTATACGATATTCCAGCATAAAAATACTGCTGGTGTTGTTATTCCTTACTGGACAGATTCTGGGAATTTTTCATCTCATTGAACATACGGCAGAGGGTGACAACGACCATTGTGACATATGCGCCATGGCGGCGCATATGGGAGACACGGTTTTACCCACACCGGCAATCCTCATTCTACCGCAGCCGCAGGTGGACAGCTCTCTGCAGGTGATAGCCTGCGCGTTCACTGCCTTGATATGTGCCGCCTATACCTCCCGCGCCCCTCCTCTGGTTTGAGATTTATATAACTCTTAGCATACCCCTGACCCGGACAATCGTTTGGGCCAGCGATATGCGCGTATTACTTATATTCATGGAGAACTTATGCGCACCATCTTACTGGGCACGGCTTTGCCTGTGCTGCTCTCTTCAACTGCTGTTTTTGCCGATGAAGATACCTGCGATTCAAACCCCCATATATCCTGCATTGTCATCCATCCTGACAGAAGCCGGGATAGGCTGACGACCGAAACCGGCAGCAGCACTTACACCTTTACTAACCAAGCGTTACAGGATTTGCCTGAAGGCAATTTCACCCCGGTGAATGAAGCGCTGCTGCGCGCGCCGGGAGTAGCACAGGATTCCTATGGCCAGCTTCACATCCGCGGGGATCATGCCGACCTGCAATACCGTATTAACGGCATCATCCTGCCCGAAAGCATTACCGGATTCGGGCAGACGTTGGATACGCATTTTGCAGACAGGATGGAACTGCTGACCGGCGCATTGCCAGCACAATATGGCTACCACACGGCAGGCATTATCGACATCACCACCAAGACAGGAAGCCTGGGCAATGGCGGTAACACCAGCCTGATGGGCGGCAGTAACAACACACTGGAAGGCAACCAGACGCTGTACGGCAGTAGCGGGCAAGCCAACCTGTTCTTTACCGGCACCTATGGTCAGAACGATCGCGGCATAGAATCCCCTACCAGCGCAGCCAGTCCCCTGCACGATCATACCGTGCAGGATAAGGAGTTCGGCTATGCTTCCTATGCCTTTAATCCGGATACCACGCTCAGCTTCATGGCCGGGAATGCCACTAACCGCTTTGAAATTCCCAATAACCCTAACCAGTCGCAGAATTTTGTGCTCAGTGGCGTATCGGTATTTCCTTCTTCGTCACTGGATGAGCGCCAGTATGAGCATAATACCTACGGCATCGCGGCATTACAGGGAAATATAAACAATAATACCAGCTACCAACTCGCGGTATTCACGCGCGACAGCACGGTATTGTTCAAGCCGGATGTGAGTGGCGATCTGATATTCAACGGCATCGCCTCGCGCGATTACCGCGAAAGCGTCAATAGTGGATTGCAAAACGATTTCAGCTGGCATGCCAATCGGGACAATACGGTGCGCTTCGGGTGGACGGCGAGCTATGAACAGGCCACCAGCAACGCCAATTCGCTGGTGTTTCCCGCCGATGCGAGTGGCACGCAGTTGCCGGGAGCCGGTACGCCGTTTGCTATTGCCGATAATGCATACCAGATTGCCCGGCTGGCAGGGTTTTACCTGCAGGATGAATGGAGCCCGCTGGATAAACTCACCCTTAATTACGGCGCGCGTTTGGACTATTATAGCGCCTATGTCAGTGAAACCGCGCTTAGCCCACGTATCGGCATGATCTACGAACTGACGCCAGAAACCAAGCTGCATGCGGGATATGCGCGTTATTTTACGCCACCGCCGACAGAATTGATTGCGCCGGTGACCATTGCGCAATTTGCCAATAGCACAGGGCAACTGCCTACCAGCACCTCTTCGCCTGTCGTACCGGAAAAGGATAATTATTTTGATGCAGGCATTACCCAGAAAATCGCGCCCGGATTGTCATTCGGCATGGATGCCTATTATAAACAGGCGCATGATTTGCTGGATGAAGGCCAGTTCGGCCAGGCGCTTATCTTCGCCCCGTTTAACTATGAAAAAGGCTGGGTCAGAGGCATAGAGTTGACCACAGACTATAACCATGGCCCGGTGACTGCCTATGCCAATTTTGCCCTTTCCACGGCGATGGGCAAGCAGGTGGTATCCGGCCAGTATAATTTTGAGCAGGATGAGCTGGATTATATCCACTCCAACGCCGTGCATCTGGATCATGATCAACTGATTACCGGCTCAGCAGGCATAGAGTATCTGCTGCGCGGGATAAAATACAGCATGGATATCTTCTATGGCAGCGGCTTGCGCGATGGGTTCGCCAATACGGATCACCTGCCGTTTTATGCCCAGGTGAATGCAGGCGTCGCGCACCAGTTTGATTTAGGTCCTTCCGGCGGCGTGCTGGATACGAAATTATCCATTATCAACCTATTTGATCGCGTCTATGAAATCCGTGACGGTTCCGGCATCGGTGTATTCGCGCCGCAATTCGGTCCACGGCGCGGCATCTATCTGGAAATCGGGAAATCGTTCAGCTGGTGAGTATTATACGTAATTGCAAACGTTTGTAGAATTCCCCTCTCCCCCTAAAGGGGGCGAGGAAAAATAAAGATGTTTATTTTTACGCCATACCATTTTTACGTTTCTTTATAAGCCACATGGAAATGCCGGTGAACGAAAACAGCAGCGGCATGAATCCCATAGCGAATACGAGCGCCTTCCATAACCAGCCGAATCCGTGGCCGGAATGCAGCGCATGTTGCCAAGTAATCAATTTTTCGCCTGCAGTGTAGGTAGAAGGATCGCGCACTTCTATGATTTGCTTTGCCCAGGGGTCAATAAATATGTTGGTGACAGGAGCGCCTTCACGGTCATCCGGGTGCAGCAGGCTAACCCGGTAAGGCTGCTCCGGTTTTGCCGGCAGCGTAACGGAAACCATTTTGCTTCCGGCGAGAGTCCGCTGGGCAAGCCTAATCACCTCATCTACCGGCATGGAGACTTGCCCTTCCACCGGTTCGCTCTCTATAGCGGGAGGCGATCGGAGATCGCGTACAGAGAAAGCCGCATCCATCGCTTGTGGAAATGCCAGATACACGCCACTGAAGCTGACGGTAATAAATACCGCCAGCCCCCATATTCCGGTGACGCCATGCAGGTCACGGTGCAACCTGAAACCGCGTGTTCCCTGTTTAATAGTGAATGCCTGTTTCCAGTTGCCACGCCTCGGCCACCACAGGATAAGGCCGCTGATGCCAAAGGCAAGCATGGCAACGCCAAACCATCCGACTATATTGCGTCCGCCGTAATCGCGCAGCATCAGATTGGCATGCAGGTCATGTATCTGGTGTATGAATCCGCCGGAGCTATCCTTGGTAATAATAACAAGCGATACCGGATCGACGAGCATCTGTACCCTTGCCCCCTGCCCGCCGGAGGCAGGTTTTTTGCGGGATGTTTTAGAGAAATATACCGCAGCGGGTTCACCGGTATCGCCCGGATGGAACATGGAAGGCGAGAATCCATCCGGGGCGGCGGCACGCGCAGCATCTATAATTTCCCCTGCAGAATGCACGTTACCGACAGCCATCACTGGATGCGGGGTGACGCTGTTTTCCAGTTCATGCTGAAAGACCAGAATGCTGCCGGTAATGCCTAACATCACCAGCGGTATGCAGAGCGTAAGGCCGGCCCAAAGATGAATCCGGTGTAATATACGGCGCAACATCAGGCATCCCCCCAAGAGCGTAAGGCCGGCCCAAAGATGAATCCGGTGTAATATACGGCGCAACATCAGGCATCCCCCCAGCAGCGCAGCAGGTTATGGTAAAGGCCCGTAAGCTGCACGCCGGCTGCATGCTGCGGCAACTCGCGGGCAATAGACTGTATTGCCGTATCCAGATTGAACAGCAAGGAACGTTCCTCATCGCTCTTCACCATACTTTGCACCCAGAAAAATGCGGCCAGCCGCTCCCCGCGCGTAATAGCAGTCACATGATGAACGCTGCCTGCGGGATACAGGATCATGCTGCCTGCCGGAAGCTTTATGCCGTGACTGCCATAGGTATCTTCCACCACCAGTTCGCCGCCGTCATATTCATCCGGATTGCTTAAGAAAAGCGTTGCCGATACATCCGTACGCACACGATGCGGCGTACCTTTCACCTGACGGATGGCATTGTCAATATGCGCCCCGAAGCCTTGTCCCTCACGGTAGCAATTAAATAGCGGCGGGAACACCTTGAGCGGCAGGGCTGCCGACATGAAGAGCGGATTTTTCTCCAGCGCCGCCAGAATGATATCGCCTAGCCTCCGCGCCGCCGGGTGATCTTCGGGCAGTTGCAGGTTATGCTTCACCTGTGCTGACTGATAGCCCGCGGTAATGCGGCCATCCGCCCATTCCACCTGCCCCAGCACCTTTCTGCATTCGGCAATCTGCGCTGTGTTCAGCACTTCCGGAATCTGTAACAGCATCAGCGCTCCCCTAGAAATTAAAACTGGTGGTCAGCAAAGCAGTACGTCCTGCGCCCGGAATCACATGCGCCGGATGAATCTGATCGTAATAGGCCGTATCCAGCAGGTTGGTGACATTGAGCTGCAGGTTGATTTTCTCGGTAAGCGGGTACTTGGCCATGACGTCAAACGTCACATAACCGGGCGCCACTTCCATTACGCCGCTGGTGGCGTTGGGAGTGGTGCTGGCATTGCGGCTGGATATGGCGTTCGCGCCGCCGCCGATCTCAAGCTTATTGGGGAACTCATAGCTATTCCAAAAACTGAATGTATGTTTCGGCGCATTGGCGACAGGATTACCCTGTTCCAGAGGGTTGGTGGATTTGACAACCTCGCTGTCCATATAGGCATAGCCGGTGAATACCTGCCACCTGTCCGTTACATGGCCGGTAATGCCTGCCTCAAATCCCTGTACACGCTGATCGCCTCCCAGAATATTCAGCAATGCATTGTTGGGATCGGGAGTGCGCGCGTTGGTTTTCTCGTCACGGAATATAGCAAAACTGGTCGCCAGTTTTTTATTCAGCAATTCCCATTTCGTGCCGGCTTCATAGGAAATACTTTTTTCCGGCGGCAGGTTGGCCGTATTGGCGGCAAGCGCAAGCTGCTCGATGGAAGGGTTGAAAGAGGTGCCGCTGGCGATATAAAAACTGCCGATAGGCACGGGTTTATAGACTATGCCTCCACGCCAGCTCAGCATCTCGTCAGTGCGGGTGAAGTGTGTCGCGGGAGTGACAGTCTGACTATAGCTTGAGTCCACATGATCATAGCGTACTCCTCCAATCAGGTCCCACTGCGGGTTTATGGCCATCGTATCGAGCGTATATCCCGCGATGGTATTGGCGCTGGCCGTCACCCGCGAGGTGATGGTTGGCGTGCCGCTGAACCACTGATCCTCGTTGGGATTGACAAGATTGGTGGTGGGCACTCCGGCCCAGGTCGAACGCGTCGGATCGGATGTCTCGTGCGAAAGCTCGACGCCGCTTACCAACGTATGCTTGAACTGCCCGGTAGTAAACTTGCTGGTCAGATCCGTCTGGTTGTCGAAGAATTGCTCTGTGCTGGCTGCCGTAAGCTCATTGCGGGTGACGGTAAGGGCGGAAAGCGGCGTATTCACAGGCGGCAATGTGCTAATCTTGGGTTCGGTGATACGGACATTGCGATCGTAATTGGCAATGCGGAGCTGGTCGCGCAACATAAAATTATCATTAAAATCATGCTCGATTTTCGCCGTTCCGATATCCACGGTGGTTTTCAGGTAATCGGTGTTACCATCCTTGAAGCCATAGAAATTCTTCGTATTGACTGCCGTCGGGCTGCCGTAAAACCAGGGCACGCCGTAATCGGGAATATCATTTTCGGCCTGATGAAAATAACTGAAGGTATAGCGTGTCGGGCTGCCAACACCGATTTCTAGCGAAGGTGCAAAGCCGTAGCGGCTGTTATACGCGCCGTCGCGTCCGGCAACGTTGCCGTCATCCCCTATCGCGTTCAGGCGCAATATGATTCCGTCGCCTACTTTCTGATTGGTATCGACCGTTACACGCTTGGTATTGTCCGTGCCAAACGCCAGCGTGCCGCGGTTAAAGTAATAGGTTTCCGGGTCGTTGCTGACCTGATTGACTACGCCGCCGGTAGAGCCACGCCCAAAGAGCAGCGAGTCCGGCCCCTTTAACACTTCGACGCTTTCCAGATTGAAAGGATCGCGGTAAGCCATGCCCGTGCGCTGCGCAATAGCGCTTCCAGCACTAATGCCGTGCCGACGCCGATGATAAGCATCGTGAGCGTGCCCAAAGACTGGTGCGGGATAATGCGATCGTAAATCTGCAGCATCATAACCGGCAGGGCCAGAGAGAGGATATTCATCATCAGCGCTATGCCAAGCTGCCATTTGGGCTGCAGCCGGAAGGCCTTTTTTTGCCAGTGCGCAGGCAGGCGCAGGCTGGGAGTGAGCCAGTCAAAGGAAAGGCGTGGGAATAATAATTCAGTCTGCATAACCACTTACACAAATCATACTACCTAGGAGTGTAGACAAAAAACCTTAAAACTTGGTAAACACCACACATTATATGTATAAGAACTGTTGCATATTTGTTACCCCATGCACTTGCTGCGAAAGCGCAGAAAACGTGGTGTGCAGCAAGCAGGAGTAGAAAGCGTGAACAGGTTCTAACTCGGGAATGCGTGCTGGTAGTCTACATGCACTGTAAAATCCTGGTGCGCGCTGGCGGAGGTTCCGTTGGATGATTCAAAACTATAGGCGGTAGCCGTCAAATGCATATCGCCGGTGAAACTGGTAGGAGGAGTAATAGAAAGCGCAGAAAGCTGGGCGGGCGTCAGCGTCCAGGTGTTATCGGCGTTGTGCACGCCGGCGGAGAGTATCGCCCCTGTCGGCATGCCGCTTACGACAACGCTTAATTGCTCGGTGCTATCAGTGAGTCCCGCAGATATGTTAAGCGTAATAGGCGCATTTTGTTGATCGCTTATATTGGCAGCGTTGATTGTCGGAGTAGCCGCCACCGCAGCCATATGTATCGCCAGTGTCCCGTTCGTGCTGGCGGTAACCCCGTTCGCGCTCTCCTTCGAGGCAGCGGTAAGGCTGAGCGTCACGTCACCATGCCAGTTGGTGGCAGGCACGAATTTTACGTTATTAATCTGCGCGACATTCACGCTCCATGTGCCGTCGCCGTTATTGGTGGCATTGGTAAGGCTGGCTCCTGCCGGCAGGCCGGAAACGGTCACGGCGCTGATGCTTTCCGAACCATCCGTATCGGTAAGCGCCACACCGAAATTAAGCGCCAGCGGCGTATTCTCGGTGCCGCTCTGCGGCTGGTTGCTGATGAGGGGAGCATCCGCCACTGGCGTAACGCTGAAACTGGCCGTAGTTTGCTTGACGGCCTGATCGCCTTCGCGCTCCGTGGAGATGGCAGATATGGTCAAGCTGCCGGAACCGCTCCAGTTGGAGGCAGGCGTCATCGTAAGGCCGGTCAGGTCGGAACTGGTCAGGCTCCAGGTGCCATCGCCGTTATTGATGCCGTGGTTAAGTGAGAAACCAGCCGGCATGCCGCTGATTTGGAAAGATAAGGTTTCCGAGCCATCCGTATCCGTCAATGCACTGGTAATGGTAATGGGGATGCTGCCGCTGTCTTCATTAATGGGGCCGCCAGCACTTGCGGTAAGTGTAGGCATGTCGGCCACGCCCATCACATGCACCGCGGCGCTCGCCAAACTGATCGTAGCCAACGAAAGCAGTTTAGCTTGTGCGGTGATTGTGTAATCCACATCACTATTCGCCGGAGGAGTCATGTACAGGTTAGTGAGCTGCGCCTGGGTAAACTGCCATACACCGCCGCCGAGATTGGTGCCCTGGGAGAAAGTGGCGCCAGCAGGTACACCGGTAAACTGCACACTGGCAACTAATCCCAGAATGCCGCTGATGGCAGGCAGGCCCAGAAGGCTAGGTGCATCGGAGATAAGGAAAGGAGTATCTTCCTTGACGAACATATTGGTGCCGAGAATGCCGCCGGAGGTAGGCAAAAGATCGATGTTTGTTCCTGCAACGACCTGCACGCCGACACCGATGCCGCCGATATGGGCATTGACGCCGATATCCACAAGATAGCCTGTTGACCAAGCACCTATGCGCGCGTTGAACGGCGTCGCAGCGCTCATGACCACATTGCCGTTGCTTTCATGCGCTACCGCATTGACGTAGAGATTGACCTGGCCGTTGAACTGAAGAGGGGATATGAGCGTAAGGCCGGAAAGCTGCGCCGGGGTCAACGTCCAGGTATTGTCACCGTTATTGATGCCTTGATTGAGCGCAAACCCAGCAGGCACGCCCTGCACGAGGTAGGTCAGGGTTTGCGAACCGTCCGAATTGATCAGCGAGCCACCGAGCGTCAACGCTATGGGTGTTCCCCCCGTTCCAGTGACACTGCTGGCAGTGGCAGTCGGCGTGTTGGGCATGCCTATAACGGTTACGGGAATAGACGCAACGCTTGAAGCGCTGCCGCCTGCGGATTCCGTGCTGGTGCTCGTAACGGTCAGGGTAAAATTCGCATTGCTGTTAGCAGGCGGCGTGATGGTCAGACCGGAAAGCTGCGCCGGGGTAAGCGTCCAATTCCCTCCTCCATTATTGGTGCCGTGATTGAGTACGGCTCCGCTGGGAACGCCGCTAATCTTAATCGAAAGGGTTTCCGAACCATCCGTATCGGTAAGCGCAGAGGTAATGGAAAGCGGGATGGTCGTATTTTCATTGCCGCTGGCCGTCGATACGTACAAGGTCGGCTGATCCGCCACCGGTGCGACCACGACATTGAGCGCAACGCCAGTCGAAGTAGAATTACCATCTCCTTCCTCCGTGGATATTGCCTTGACTGTCAGCGCCATCGTACCGCTGTAATTGGCAGGCGGCGTGATGGTCAAGCCGGAAAGCTGTGCCGGAGTGAGTGACCAGGTGCCATTCCCGGCATAGGTTCCTGCGGAGAGAGTAGCGCCGGTGGGCACTCCCGTGATATTAATGGAAAGGACTTCCGAACCATCCGTATCCGTCAATGCGGAAGTGAGGGATAGCGGAATGGCGGTATCCTCATTGCCGCTGGCATTCTGCACGGACAGTGTCGGCGTATCGGCTACTCCTATCACCGTTACCCCTAGCGTTGCGTTGGCGCTGGCGGTAGTCCCATTCTCTGAAGCAGTGGAGGTGACAGATAGATTAAAGCTGCCATTATAGTTAGCAGGCGGAGTGATAGTAAGTCCACTCAGTTGCGCTGGAGTAAGTGTCCAAGAGCCATTGCCGTTGTTGGTGCCATGGTTCAGTATAGATCCGGTAGGGATACCAGTAATAGTAATACTTAGTGTCTCGCCAGGATCATTATCACTCAGCGCAGAGGTAATGGAAAGCGCTATGGGCGTATCTTCATTACCACTGGCGGCCTGCACGGAAAGTGTCGGTGTATCCGCTACCCCAACAACGGTTACACCAAGCGTTGTGCTGGCGCTGGCCGTCGTGCCGTTCTCACTGGCGGTAGAGGTCACAGATAAGTTGAAACTGCCATTATAATTAGAAGCCGGAGTGATGGTAAGCCCACTCAATTGCGCCGGGGTCAACGTCCACGAACCGTTACCGTTATTGATGCCGTGATTCAATACGGCCCCCGTAGGGACACCGGTGATGGTGAGGCTTAACGTTTCGCCCGGATCGTTATCGGAGAGCGCCGAAGTAATGGAAAGCGTAATGGCGGTATCCTCATTACCGCTTGCAGCTTGCACGGAAAGCGTTGGTGTATCCGCGACTCCTGCAACCGCTACCCCAAGCGTAGCATTCGTGTTCGCTGTGGTGCCGTTCTCACTGGTAGTGGCGGTTACCGATAAGTTGAAACTGCCGTTGTAGTTAGAAGGCGGAGTGATGGTTAACCCCGTCAGTTGCGCTGGGGTCAACGTCCAGCTGCCACCGCCATTATTCGTGCCGTGATTGAGGGTTGCGCCGGTGGGCACCCCAGTGATGGTAATGCTCAGGGATTCACCACTGTCGTTATCAGAGAGGGAGGAGGTGATAGAAAGCGGGATGGCCGTATCCTCATTGCCGTTGGCAGCTTGAACGGAGAGTATAGGCGGATCCGCGATTCCCGTTACGGTAAGCGCCAGGGTAGCATTGGCGCTGGCTGTCGTGCCATTCTCACTTGCCGTGGCGGTCACCGCCAGGCTTAGTGCACCGTTATAGTTGGCAGGCGGGGTAATGGTCAGGCCTGTAAGATCGGCAGGTGTAAAGGTCCAGGTTCCATTACCGTTGTTGGTGCCGTGGTTAAATATTGTTCCCGAAGGCACATTGGCGATGGTGATGCTTAACGTTTCACCAGGATCATTATCACTCAGCGAGGAACTGATAGTGAGTGGGATCGCAGTATCCTCGTTGCCACTGGCAGCCTGCACCGAAAGTATCGGCGTGTCTGCGACTCCGGCAACGCTGACGCCTATGGTAGCATTGGCGCTGGCCGTCGTACCGTTCTCGCTGGCGGTAGAGGTCACGGATAAGTTAAAACTGCCGTTATAATTAGAAGCCGGTGTAATAGTAAGTCCACTCAATTGCGCCGGGGTAAGCGTCCAACTGCCGCCACCATTATTCGTACCGTGATTGAGCGTTGCGCCTGTAGGGACACCGGTAATCGTGATGCTTAAGGTCTCACCGGAGTCATTATCGGTAAGTGCAGAGCTGATGGATAACGCTATGGCCGTATCTTCATTGCCGCTGGCATTTTGTACCGAAAGTGAAGGCGTATCCGCCACTCCCACCACGGTTACCCCCAGTGTTGCATTGGCACTGGCGGTAGTATTGTTTTCACTGGAAGTGGCGGTAACAGACAGATTGAAGCTACCATTATAGTTGGCTGCCGGGGTGATGGTCAGGCCGGAAAGCTGCGCCGGAGCCAGCGTCCAGCTCCCTCCTCCGTTATTGGTGCCGTGATTGAGTACAGCTCCGCTGGGAACGCCGGTGATGGTAAGAGATAAGGTTTCCGAGCCATCGGTATCCGTCAATGCGGAAGTAATATTGAGTGAAATGGCCGTATCCTCATTGCCACTGGCAGACTGCACCGAAAGCGTCGGTGTATCGGCGACTCCGGCAACCGCGACATTTAATGTAGCATTAGCGCTTGCGGTAGTGCTATTCTCACTGGAAGTAGCGGTGACGGAAAGAGTGAAGCTGCCGCTGTAATTCGCAGGCGGAGTAAGGGTCAGGCCGCTCAGTTGCGCCGGGGTAAGTGTCCAACTGCCGCCGCCATTGTTGGTGCCGTGGTTCAGGGTTGCTCCTGCCGGCACTCCGGTAATGGTAATGCCAAGGGTTTCCGAGCCATCCGTATCCGTCAATGCGGAAGTGATGGCAAGTGGAATCGCCGTGTCTTCATTCCCGCTGGCGTTCTGTACCGAAAGCGTAGGGGTATCCGCTACTCCCGCAACCGTAACGCCTAAGGTGGCATTCGCACTGGCCGTCGTGCCGTTCTCCGAGGATGTCGCCGTGACGGATAGGTTGAAATTACCACTGTAATTGGACGGCGGTGTGATCGTGAGATTCGTAAGATTGGAAGGCGTAAAAGTCCATGAACCATTACCGTTGTTGGTGCCTGCTGAAAATGTGGCTCCTGCGGGGACACCGGTAATGGTAACGCTGAGCGTTTCGGATCCGTCTGTATCGGTCAGGGCGGCGTTAATGGTAACCGGAATGGCGGTGTCTTCATTCCCACTGGCCGCCTGCACCGAAAGCGTAGGGGGATCCGCCACGCCCGCCACTGCCAAAGAAAGTCCTGTATTGGTACTGGCCGTATGCCCGCCGTCAGTGGCAATGGCAGCTACGTCGATCGTCACATTGCCACTCCAGTTGGCAGGCGGCGTCAGCGTAAGATTGGTAAGCTGTGCCGGTGTCAGCGTCCACGAGCCGTCACCATTATTGGTTCCTGCCGAGAGCGTGGCTCCGGATGGCATATTGGAAATGACGATACTCAGGCTTTCGCTGGCATCCGCGTTCACCATAGCCGCGCTGACGGACAACGGTATGGTAGTATCTTCGTTGCCGCTTGCCGCCTGTACGGTCAGGGAGGGCGGCGAAACGACGCCATTGACCGCAATATCCAGGTTAGCCGATGTGCTGGCGGTGGTGCCGTTTTCACTCGCGGTAGCGGTAACCGCTAAGCTGAGGTTGCCACTGCCATGCAAGGGGGGAGTAAAGACAAGCCCGGTGAGATCGGATGGCGCAAGCGTCCACGAGCCATTCCCGTTATCGGTGCCATGATTAAACGAAGCACCCGCCGGAACATTGGCGATGGTGATACTGAGTGTTTCGCCGGGATCGTTATCCGTAAGCGCAGAGGTAATACTGAGGGCTATAGGGGTATCTTCGTTGCCACTGGCAGGCTGTACCGATAAAGAGGGAGCATCCGCAGCGGCGATAACAGTTACTCCGAGTGTGGTATTAGTGCTGGCCTGAGTGCCATTTTCGCTCGAAGTGGCGGTAACGGATATATTAAAGCTACCGCTGTAATTCGCAGGCGGAGTAAGGGTCAGGCCGCTCAGTTGCGCCAGTGTCAGTGTCCAGTTGCCATTGCCGTTATCCGTACCCTGGTTAAGTGTCGCTCCTGTAGGTATTCCGGTAATGGTCACACTGAGGGATTCACCCGGATCATTATCACTCAGTGCCGATGTAATAGCAATCGGAATAGCACTATCTTCATATCCGTTTGCGGCCTGCACGGAAAGCGTGGGGGTGTCGGCCACACCGGCAACCGCTACCGCAAGCGTAGCGGTGGTGGTTGCTGTGGTACCGTTTTCCGCTGCCCTCGCCGTTACTGAAAGGTTTAAAGTGCCGTTATAGTTAGAAGAGGGAGTGAAGGTAAGGCCATTCAGATCAGAAGGCGCGAAGGTCCAGGTTCCATTGCCGTTATTCGCGCCATGATTGAAAGTTGCTCCTGCAGGCACGCCACCGATAGTAATGCTTAAGGTTTCACCAGGGTCGTTATCGGTAAGCGCCGAAGTAATAGATAACGGGATCGCCGTATCCTCGTTACCGCTGGCATTCTGTACGGAGAGGGACGGAGCGTCTGCGACTCCGGTGACGGTTACGCCAAGCGTTGCGTTGGCACTGGCGGTAGTGCCGTTCTCGCTTGCCATGGCAGTCACCGACAGACTCAGCGCACCATTATAATTGGCAGGCGGGGTGAGGGTAAGCCCGCTAAGATCAGATGATGCAAACGTCCATGAGCCATTGCCGTTATTCGTGCCGTGATTGAAGATTGATCCCGCAGGAACATTGGCAATGGTAATACTTAATGTCTCGCCAGGATCGTTATCACTCAGACCAGAACTAATAGACAAGGGAATGGCCGTATCCTCACTACCCGTGGCAGGCTGAACCGAAAGCGTCGGCGTATCCGCCACGCCAGCGACAGTTACTCCGAGCGTGGTGGCGGTGCTGGCAGTGGTGCCGTTCTCTGCAGCCGTCGCCGTGACGGATAAATTAAAGCTGCCATTATAGTTAGCGGGCGGAGTAATCGTAAGGCCTGAGAGTTGTGCCGGGGTAAGCGTCCAGCTTCCTCCGCCATTATCCACGCCCTGATTCAGCGAAGCTCCAGCAGGTACGCCGCTGATGGTGATACTCAGGGATTCGCCGGGATCATTATCGCTCAGTGCAGAGCTGATGGAGAGGGATATCGCCGTGTCTTCATTCCCGCTGGCAGCCTGTACCGAAAGCGTCGGTGGATCGGCCACTCCCGCAACGGTTACCCCAAGCGTTGCATTCGTGCTCGCGGTAGTGCCGTTCTCGCTGGAGGTAGCGGTAATGGAAAGATTGAAATTTCCGTTGTAATTAGCAGGCGGGGTAATGGTCAGGCCGGAAAGCTGTGCCGGTGTCAGCGTCCAGTTCCCTCCCCCGTTATCGGTGCCGTGATTCAATACTGCTCCTGCCGGAACCCCGGTGATTTGCAGGGAAAGCGTTTCCGAACCGTCCGTATCGGTCAGCGCAGAGGTGATAGAAAGCGGAATTGCGTTATCTTCATTGCCGCTGGCATTTTGCACCGAAAGCGTCGGCACATCCGCGACTCCGGCGACGCTGACACTTAATACTGTGTTGGTACTCGCCGTAGTGCCGTTCTCTGCAGCCGTCGCCGTTACTGACAGGTTGAAATTTCCACTATAATTGGCAGGTGAAGTCAGGGTAAGCCCGGAAAGCTGTGCAGGACTCAACGTCCAACTGCCATTGCCGTTATTCGTTCCGGCGGAGAGCAACGCGCCTGCCGGAAGCCCCGCGATAGTAATGCTTAAGGTTTCGCCAGGATCATTATCCGTAAGTGCAGAAGTGATACTGAGAGGAATGGCAGTGTCCTCATTCCCGCTCGCGCTCTGCAAGGAGAGTGAAGGAGCATCCGCGGCTCCGACGACTGTCACACCCAATGTCGCATTGGCGCTGGCGGTAGTTCCGTTTTCGCTGGAGGTAGCGGTAATGGACAGATTAAAGTTGCCATTATAGCTCGCAGGGGGGGTCAAAGTAAGCCCGGAAAGCTGCGCGGGCGTGAGCGTCCAGCTTCCTCCGCCATTATCCGTACCGTGATTAAGTGTGGCGCCTGCAGCTACGCCGGTGACAGTAATAGACAATGTTTCCCCGCTGTCCGTATCCGATAACGAAGAAGTGATGGACAGTGGAATCGCCGTATCTTCGTTGCCCGTTGCCGCCTGTACCGATAACACGGGCGTATCCGCTACACCTGCAACACTGACGCCCAAGGTGGCGTTGGTGCTTGCCGTCGTACCGTTCTCTGCAGCCGTCGCCGTGACGGATAAATTAAAGCTGCCATTATAGTTCGCAGGCGGGGTAAAGGTAAGCCCGGAAAGCTGTGCAGGCGTAAATGTCCAGCTACCGTTACCATTGTTAGCGCCATGGTTAAAAGTCGATCCCGCAGGCACATTGGCAATGGTGATGCTCAGAGATTCTCCAGGATCATTATCTGTCAGCGCCGAAGTAATAGATAATGGGATTGCCGTATCTTCGTTGCCGCTGGCAGTCTGTACGGAGAGGGACGGAGCGTCTGCAACGGCTGTCACACTGATCGCTATGCTGCCGGAAGTGCTCGCCGTCGTGCCGTTTTCGCTTGCCGTGGCGGTGACGGACAGATTGAAGCTGCCATTATAACTGGCAGGCGGAGTCAGGGTGAGCCCGGAAAGCTGGGTAGTGGTTAATGTCCAACTGCCGTTTCCGTTATCCGTGCCGTGATTCAATAAGGCTCCCGCTGGAACGCCTGTAATGGTAACGCTCAGCGTCTCCGAGGGATCCGTGTCATTCGGTGTAGCGGAGATGGAAAGCGCAATGGGAGCGTCTTCCATGCCGCTGGCGGCATGGATGGAAAGGCTGGGCGCGGTTGCCACGCCTGCAACGGCTACCGCCAAAGCAGATGTGGTGCTTGCCGTAGTGCCATTCTCGCTTGCCGTGGCGGTGACGCTAAGGGCAAGGTTGCCGTTCCAATGCTGTGGCGGCGTCAGCGTGAGACCCGTAAGATCGGAAGGCACGAATGTCCATGTTCCATTACCGTTATCCGTGCCGTGGTTAAATACCGAACCCGCCGGAACGCCGGCGATGGTGACGGTGATGGCTTCCGATCCGTCATTATCAGTGGGCGCGGTCGTGATAGTAATAGGAATCGCGGTATCTTCATTGCCGCTGGCGCTATGTATATTCAAGGCAGGCGGACTTGCTATCTCCCCGATGGTAAGCGGTGCGGTGACGGAATCGCTTACAATATCGCCACCGCGCTGGGAAAAGGCGGTAAGCCGCAGGCTTACCCGCCCGCTCCAGGATGCGGGTGTGGTCAGCCAGAGATTCTGCAACTCATCCGGCGTTACGTTCCATGTGCCGTTGCCCATATCGGTCCCGGAGGAAAGCGTGGCGCCTGAGGGCACGCCGGAAAATGTCAGCCATGTTTGTATGCCGCTTCCCGTATCGGCGGTTAATGCGACAAACAGCTGTATCGGCTGGCCTTGCAGGCCGGAAAGCGGTGCTAATGTGATAACAGGGGGCTGCAGAGTCGCCGGATTTATATCCGTTGTATGGCTTGAAGCGCCTTGCTGGTTGTCCGCGTGCAGGGTGGCAGGCACAACAGAATGCGGTGGTGACTGTGGGGCTGGGATCGCCGTACTGACAGATATTCCTTTTATTGCTGAAAACCGCTTCTTCTGGTTGCTAGTGATGGTTTCCGTCGCCGAAGCCAGCGTCTGTAGCGCAACATTTGCCGCATGGCGGGCCCAGGATGGGACGTGGGAAGCAATATGTCCATTCGGCAAGGTGGAATTGGTGTCACCACTTGGGAACCATTGCGATTTTATATCCGCTGCGTGATGCTCATCCGCCTGAGCTACGATAGATTGCCTGGGTAACGATGGCGGTATGACGGACAGTCCAGGTTTCAGGCCGGATTCAGAAGAGGTCCTGGGAATTTCGGCAGGCGTATAGCCGCCGTCGCTGCCATGCCTGCCAAGCTGTATATTGCCGAGCAGTACGCCACGTTCTCTTTGCACGCCATCCGGATCGTATCCCTGGTGCAACTTGGCATCCAGATCCGTGGTAACGGGCGGCAGCGGCAGATCAATCGCGTCTTCCTTCTGTGGCCCGGCAACCGTGATGCCGTTTCCTTTGGAAAATGGACTCGCCATATATCCCTGTTCCTAAAATTTGGGCATGCAGCTTCAAATAGTACCATAATCAAATTAATGCTTCCTTAACGTGTAAAACTATTTCTTTTTTATGCAGAATAGTATTATAATATATTATAATACTAAACGCCTATATTAGCTATTGAATTATTAATATAACTGGGTGATTTATGGAACGTATTTTGCTAGTGGAGGACGAACCAAGCAACCGGGCCATCCTCGGCGCGCAGCTAAAGCAGGCAGGGTATGTGGTGGATGAGGCGGATAACGGGGAATCCGCATGGAAAATACTGACTGCCAGGCCGGACTATGCTGTCGTAGTAACAGACCGTCGCATGCCGCAAATGGATGGGCTAGCGCTGTTTGAACGTATGCAGGCGCATGTGGAGCTGCGCCATATACCCGTTATCATGCAGACGGCGGCTACGGCACCCAACGAGGTGGTGGAGGGCATTCGGGCGGGGGTATATTATTACCTGAGCAAGCCCTATCAAGAAGAGACCTTGCTGACGCTTATTAAATCCGCCATTCGTGAGCGGCAGAAGCATGAGATGTTTGAGGCACGTCTTTCCAGACAAAGCGGAGCACTGGGAAAATTCGTAAAAGGAGAATTCCACATCCGCACCCCGGAAGAAGCGCAGAATATTGCCTTTTTGCTGGGCAGCCTGTTCCCCAGGCCTGAGCTTGCAGTCACAGGACTATATGAGCTTCTGCTCAATGCCATCGAACACGGCAATCTGAGCATAGGATTTGATGAAAAAGCCCGGCTTCTGGCGGAATCCGGGTGGGAAGCAGCGATTCGCCAGCGACTGAATCAACCTGCAAATAGGGCCAAAAAAGTGGATGTACAATTTACGCAAAGCTCTGAGAAGCTGGATGTAACGATTACGGATGACGGAAATGGATTCGACTGGCGCCCGTATATGGAAATCGAGCCGTCACGTGCGACCCAGGCGAACGGACGCGGGATTGCCAAAGCGAATCTACTCAGTTTTGATAAACTTTCCTATTTGGATAAAGGCAACAAGGTACACATCACGGTAAAGCGCGCAGCATAGCGCATTATGCCTTTTACTGTGGAGCATTATGGCTTCGCTTCCGGCAAGGTAAAATAAAATACGGTGCCTTTGCCAGTTTCCGTCGTGAAGCCTATCTTACCTTTCATTAATTCCACCAATTGCTTGGTAATGTTAAGTCCGAGGCCAGTGCCTTCATGCCGTCGCGTGTCGGAGCTGTCGGCCTGCGTGAATTTGCCGAAAATGCGGGAGCGAAAGGTTTCAGGAATGCCCCCGCCGTGATCTTCCACCTCAAAACGGATATATTCCTTCTCGCGAGTTGCACGCATGAGCACTTCGTCCCCAGAGGGGGAGAATTTGGCGGCATTTGACATCAGATTGGTCACGATCTGCATCAACAGGTCAGGGTCTGCCATCACCTGTGCCTGCACGCATTGTTTATCCAGAACGAAACGGATGCCGAATTTATCACCGTAAGAACGATTGTTCTCCAATGCCGACTGCAGGAAGGGCAATACCGTTACGGTCGCAATATTCAGCTCCAGCTTACCCGATCCTATCTTCTCTATATCCAGAATATCATTGACGATGCGCACCAGCCGTCCGCTGTTACGGTGTGCAATAGATACCATCTCGATCACGTCTTCCGGCAGTTTGCCCATTTCACCGCTGGCGATTAATCCCAGCGAGCCATAAATAGACGTAAGCGGTGTGCGCAATTCATGACTGACCGTGGAAATGAATTCATCTTTCAGCTTCTCTACTTCTTTGCGCGCCGTAATATCTTCGATCTGCGCGATAAAATACTGAGGGCTGCCGTCAATATTCTTTACTAAAGACGCATATAATATCACCCAGATCACACGCCCGTTTTTTTGAATATAGCGTTTCTCGCACCGGTAACTATCAATCTCGCCAGCAATGATCTGGCGCCTGGATTCATCGGTCAACTGCGTATCATCAGGATGTGTCACGGCCTTGAAATCGGTTTGCAGTAATTCTTCCTCTGCATACCCCAGAAGCGTGCAGAATGCTTTATTCACCTTAAACCACTGTCCGTCAGGCTTCAGCAGCGCCATACCTATAGGAGAGTGTTCCATAGCGGTGCGAAAAATCGCCTCGCTTTGCCTTAGCTGATCGTTGACAAGCGCATCACTCAAGGCGGCGGAAAGCACGCCGGCCAGCAGTTCAAGCGTCGTCACATCCTGCTGGTTGAATGCAGCAGCCCTAGACGACAGCACCTTTAATACGCCAACAGCCTTCTTTTCCCGTGTCAGCGGTACGACCACCATGGAAGAGACGCCCACCTTCCGGCAGGCTTCCTTATCCACGCGAGGATCCATTTCCGCATTATCGCATTTAAGTACGGCGTTTTCCGATACGCAGCGCCCCGAAAGACTGCCCGCGGCTTTCAGGCGCAAGCCAAGAAACGGCGCGGCAGTGCCACTTGCGGCACGGTAGACCATTTCCTCGCCTTCCAGCATCTCGATGACGCTGCCTTCCGCAGACGTAATGGCCTGTGTCCGTTCTGCGATAAGATGCATCGCGAAAGGCAAATCGTGATGGGCATGGGCAACATCACGCTGAATAGCAACAATTTCCGATAAATGCTGATGTTCCTTGCCAAGGCCGCTTGAAGATTCCTGCTGCGCGCTAAGGTTAAGCATATATTTCTGATGCATCAAAAGTTAACAAAAGCGGATGGCGGTGGACGCAGTCTGCCTCGAACTGCTCTCCGTGAGTACCCCGTAATTACCCTGTTTATCAGGAAAAATACAGGGAATTTTAGATTTTTTGGGCGGGGCAATGACAGGAAATCGCTGAAAATTATTTTTATAACAGCCAGTTATTCTATAGTTCCCTAAAAATAAAACAGGGAAGACTCTTATGGCAACAGGGAATGCAAAGACTGTAGCAGGGAATCATAATCACAGAGCAGGTAAAGTGATTTATTTAACTGCAAGGACCGCCGGATCACTATACACATAGTCTATGTAATATCGATTACTATGGCAGTGTCCTTACAGGGCGTTCCCACCGACATAAGTACCTATGATACCATATGTAGGAATAGTAATATGGAGTTGAATATGCAGCTCAAGAAAGGGAATCACAAGTACATCCAGACAAGGGAAAGATTTCATTCTTCTTTATCGAAACGGCACATAAAGTCGATACAATGGGGAGTTTCCAGAGCGTTGGCGGGGTTCTGCCATAATCTGCGCTTGACTCACCACATAGTGGGTAATTGAAGGAATCCGTATACCTCCGAATATATGTTATCTGATGCAGCCTTATACCCTAGTAAAGAAATTTGATTAACAGACGGATCTTTATAAAGACTCTTGTCAGTGTCTCAACTGTAAGTATATTTATTATGCTTGTAGCATTTTTTGAATGAGTATTCATTATGTCCGAAACTCCTAAAAATTCGCCCGATGACAGACACCCGACCATTGATGTTCTTCAGCATGATATAGAAAGAGCCAATGTATACCGGTTAGAACTTATAAAAAGCATGCTGACGATTGCAACAGCGGTTCTGGCATTTACCGTTTCATTCCGTCCAACCATTATTAACCCTGATTGGGTATCGCTCATGTGGATAGGATGGCTTGGATTAGGGATTTCCATTATTGGCGGCTTGGTAAATATGTGGGGTTGGGAACGTTTTTATATCAGTTATAGGGATTACGACTGGAAAAAGAAGAAAGAAGCAGGAAAACAACATCGCAAGACTATTACTGCATGGAGAAGGATTGCCATGTTTATCCAATTTTCTTGCCTTTCCGTCGGTATCTTGTCCGTTGCATGTTTCACAGCAGAAAATATAGGAAAGCCCCATGTATCGCTTTCTTCTGAGCATACTGCTACAACTCAGGAACGATAATAAAATGACATGGCAAGGACGCGTTCAGCGGCGATGGAACAAATCGTTTGATAAGGCCAATGTGGATTCAGTTATCGCCACTATTTCAGGTAAAGGACCCGAAGGGGGTAAGGCAGAGGGTGCAGGTGCCCATGTTGTAGTTAATATTTCTTCGGCGCATATATCGTCTTTTTGCAAGGAAGGATACAAAAACGCTTATGAAATCTTTAGCGAACAATCGACCTATTCTTTACGGCTCACCGATCCATCTACTGGTACTCAACGTATCGGTGGAGAGCCACCAAAACCTATCTCACAAACCCGCAAAGAGGTAGATAGGATACTACAGGAAGCAACACATATTGAACCAGAGCATACCTATTTTTGTGCTGTTGAAGTATCGGGGTATGGTGTTCGCTTTTATGGTGATATGTGCTTGGTGCTTAAGCATTCGGAAGTGGATGCTGATACCGTTATACTCGACAGAAACTCCTATGATCTGATGCGAAGTCCATGGAAAGAAGAGATTGCGGGAGATATTGAAAAACGCAAAGAAAAAGTAGATTCCATAAAGGGATATATTGAAGCCGATTTGCCGGCAATGGCGGCATATAAGGTTATGGAACGAGTGGGAGAATATTCGCGTAGACTTACAACCGGTGAGATCGCTGGTAACATATGTGTGGATGAAGACTATATTGAAGTTTTACATCAGAAAAAAATTGGGATTGAAAGTATCGCAGAAGTTCGGATGTCCGAAGGAGATGTGGTAGCAGAGGCGCATACTCTGATAAGACTGAGATCTGGTATTGCCCCTGATTTGGGAGCTTGGACGTTTATGCAGAACCGGCATCGTGCCATTGAAGTGTTGGATAAACATGATGTCCGTGTCCGCGTGATTACAGCTTCCGGAAGGATAAAAGGATGAGAGAGAAAGAAAGGCAGGCGTCTCAATGGCATATTGATGCCTTCGATGGAAAGGCAGGCATAGCTTTCATTTCGTGGCGTACATCTGACCTCTATGATAGCGATACTATTTTGGACATACCTGCGTATACTATTGCGCCTCCCAACTTCCGGGCAGAAGCAGTATCGTCACGAAGCATTGCATTTGCTGCCGGGGCACGTGGTTTTCAAACTGGCTTATTTGATAAGGAGGCCAGAGAAATAGGTTTTGCGGATATTCAAGCTATAGAGGAATTGGTACGCCGGTTATATATAGCGTTATCAGGTAGAGGAGAGCCGGAAGGAGGAGGTGAAGGTAGAGGGGAGGATTTTCCGCACGGAGGTGGCGGAGGGCCTGCTGAAGGAGGAGAATTGGTTGATCGTGTGTTAGAGCAATTCCGTGCTTTTAGGCATTCTGCAGCAGAACGCTCAACTGTAACATTTAGGAAAATTGATTGGGACGATATTATTGGTGTAGGTAGATTAAATTCTAGTTTCTTCCGGGATGGTATAGAAGAAGGTAGTTTTTGGCTCATAAAGAGGGCGTCAGAAATTTTGTCATCTGAAAATGTGTCTTTTTATCTTGACTCGCTGGCGCCAGCAGTAAGGCTACATCAAATACTTTGGCCTGAGATGCTTTGCAAAGGGATGAGAATTGACCGGTATTATGTATCAAACACACCTAGGAAAGAAATTTTATGAACAATGAAGAAATTAGACTCGAATGTCTAAAACTAGCCGGAAACGATATGAAGATCGCCCAAGAGTATTCTGAATTTGCGTTATACGGGAAGATTAAGGGCGATGACCAACCGAAGCCAGTCATCGCTGTCAAGAAGAGTAAGAAGTAATGTTATTCCCCGGTTCTCACCAGTTTGCGAGCTTCTTTATAAGCCGCAATGATTTCTTGTTTAGTAGCGGCATCGGCGCGAGTTCCTTTCACTTGCAAAACTTTTCCATCTGCATGAAGCAATTTTTCGGTAAGCTGAAGAACTGCCCCTTCTGGGGTTACATTAAAATCAGTCATGATAATTTTCCTTTATATTATGGGGTATAAAAATGAGTTTTGTTCAACGTGAATTAGATAGAATTACAGTTGCGCTGCGTGAGCCGCAGACAGAAGAAAAATACAATCAGCTATATGCGGCTCAGCAATCCTTATCATGGGTATTGGAACCGGGTGGTTACAAATACCCTTATGATATGATTATGGACACTGGGGCAGATGCAGGAGGTTATCTGCTAAACTTGAGTCCGCCTCTGTCTTTAGATATTCATGGCCGTTGCGAGATTCAATGATTATCCACGCACTTTTGTTACCTACCGAAGTATAAAAGGCTATGGATTTGTTTCTTATTTCCTTGATCGCATCAGCTTCCAAGTAATAGAATCTTTTCCCACCGTGTGTGCCGCCAATTCCGATGATGTGACCGTGTTTATCACGGCTTCCTGTATGCTTTATACAGCTTACTTGAACGTTCATAGTCATAGTTGTAATACTCCTTGAAACTTTATTGTGAATAAAGTAGGAGAAGCAAACCTTGACAAAAATCGAGGTGAGAGTAGTGTGACTTTCAGAACGTTCTGTCCGTAGGCTTGATTTGCTGTCTCCTACGGGGTTACTACCGGGGGTCATGAGCCTCCGGTTTTAATCCTTAAACACATTCCTATCAGAATTTTTCAAACAATCAATAAATAGTTTTAAATCAGCATGATACCACTATATGTAGTGGTTTAGGTTATTTATTCTTCCAGCCTGACAACATTGCACCCCACCGCCATAAGGCACTGCACAAGGAAAACAGCGGTAAATCCGCCCCGGCTGATCTTGTTATTAATATTCGCTTCTGCGTCCTGTATGCCCATTTCTCCCAGTTTTTCGGCAAGCTCCTTGTAGCTGACATTCCGTTTTTTCAGTTCAGCTTTCAGGAGTCCTTTGACTTTTTCTGCCCATTCTTTCTCCGTTAACATATTCACCTCGTTAATTATGGTTTTTATAACCATAAACGATATGATTATAGTTGACAATAGCCCTAAATATAACTATATTCGATATATAAAGAACGAATTTAGTTATAAGACATGTCTCAACACTTCCTATTATCAGCCGCAGCAAGGACGCTTTCACTAGCGAAAGTGATGCGTATGAGCGAACAGGAAGCGTTTGACACTTTCAGGGCAATCCGCTGGGTAGAACATGACGGCAAGCCCGTTTGTCCCCGTTGCGGCTGCATGGCGGTGTATAGCTAGGCAGCACAATAAAAACTTGGCTTGCATCTTGAGATGCTAGGGAGAAAGCGCCTACGTTAGTTGAAATAATCCCAAAAGAAGACCTGCCAATACAGCTTCTCTAAGACTATGGCCTTTCCCGCTTTTACATCAGCCCCCAATAATGGTAGTCTCCTTCGTGACTATTCGCTAATATACGCTACAAGCCGCATTCTGTTTGTAGGTTATTTTGTGGGTCTGAGAAACGAATAATCAATCAACTTATTGATTTGTATCAATATAAATCAATGAAATGGCGGATGGGGTGAGATTCGAACTCACGGAGAGCTTGCACCCTCGGCAGTTTTCAAGACTGCTGCCTTAAACCGCTCGGCCACCCATCCTTATGGCGGTTTATAACATAATTTCCCATGCTGTCTATAAAAGCGACCGTCTCCTGGACAAAAGTTTTCTTCTGGTATTTTGTAGGATCGCAGAGTAATGTCTCCATAACCGATTGAAAGGATTATCCGTTCCCATGATGTGCGTTCGTACTTACCTTGCTCCCAGTTCCATTCACGGTATCGGCGTATTCGCGGCGGAAGATATCCCTGCCGATAGCATCACATGGCAATATACCCCCGGGCTTGACGTTGCCTTAAGTTTTGAGCAGGTGCGCAATCAGTCGCCTATTATCCTGGAATTTTTACGCCATTACCTCTATGTCCCCAAAACGATTTCGGGCATTTACATCTTATGTTCCGATAATGGCCGTTTTATCAATCATTCTGACACCCCCAGCCTCGTGACTGACCCTCACCAAGAAAGCGACCGAACAGTACGCCTCATTCGCAAAGGGGAAGAGCTTACCTGCAACTATCACACCGATTTTGCTGCTGATCCCGTCTTTGGCTGGAAACCGGGCGATCGTATTTAAGTGCAGCCTCTTTGATACATTTACTAATGATTGGCCAAGCCCTTAAATCCTGATACTATTCTTGTTGGCGCTTCAACCCCGCCACTAAGAACGTTTGCCGCTCACGACAGAGCGATTTTTTATGTCTGTAATTTGCAGGCGCTTAATCTCCTATGTCGGGAGTAGACCAAATATAATACCCGAAAGCAACGGTGTTGCGAGTCAAGCGGGAAGTTGCTGATAATAATCGCGCAGCATTGCATTAAGCTGGATAAGGAGCTTTCGCATGGCAGCGGTGATGGCTAGTTTAGCAGGTTTTCCTTGAGCGCGTAATCGGAGATAGAAAGGGCGTATAGCCGGATGGCAACGTATTGCGGTAAGGGTTGCCATGTAAAGCACACATCGCACGCTTTTCCTGCCACCGCGTATGTGACGTTGTCCCCGCATGGCTCCGCTATCATGATTCATGGGAGCGACGCCCACAAGTGCTGCAATCTGGCCTGGGCTTGCCTTACCTAGTTCTGGAAGCTCTGCAATCAAAACAGCAGCAGTGACTGCCCCGATGCCTGGTACATTGATGAGTTGCCGGTAAGGCGCAGCAAGAGCAGGCTGCGCTTTGACCAAAGCAGCAATAGCCCGGTTGAGGGTATCGATACGCTCTTCCAGCCAAGCCAGATGCGCTTCGATATCAGCACGCATGGTCGCGTGAAGCGTTGCTTGCAGGCGATCTTGCTCTTCAGCGTAGGCGTCCACTGTCTGCCTGCGACGCGTCACCAGCGCCGACAGCTCAACCTGTACCGGCGTCATGGCAGGTGTAACGGGTGGCCGCAATGCAGCCGCATAGGCAGCAAGCGTTTGCGCGTCAATCTTATCCGTCTTGGCCAAGCGCCCTGATGCTTTAGCAAAATCGCGTGTCTGACGCGGATTGATACGCGCGACCACCAGTCCGGCGGCTTGCAGAGCAGCAGCCACTACCTGCTCGTACATACCGCTTGCTTCTACCGCAATCAAATCGGGATGGTGTGGCATAAGCCATTCGATCATCACCCTACGGCCTGTTTCGTCATTAGAAAAACGCTGATACACCGAACCTGGCAAGATGCTTACATCCAGCCATTGCTTGGCAATGTCGATTCCAACAGTTATAAAGGAAGCACTCATTCATGCCTCCGCCTAATATACGAACGCGAAGTTCCCGCAACGGTTCGAGGAATGATGAAATGGGCGGCGGCTCTCGCTTGCGGACGCATATCGCTTGCTAGGGAAAACCGAGTTCACCGCCCGCACAAGGAGGACTGGCCAGCCCTCCTTGTGCAACATCAAGCAATCTATCAATGCTCAAAGCTGCTTTCTACATATTAGGGGAATACACCATTCACGTTTCTTAGCGTGGGGTCTAAACTCCTGACACTTCAACATAGGAGAATAGACCATGCAATACAGCTCCCGCCTGCTCCGCCACTTCCGCCTTACCATCGGCCAGAATATCCACCGCCTGCGCAGCGAAAAGCGGTGGTCGTTACACCGGCTTTCCATCCTCACCGATATTCCCGAACATTTGCTCGACCATTACGAAGTAGGCAAGAATGAAATAGCATTGGATGAATTGCTGAGAATTGCCTGCGCACTCAAGGCAGAAGTGCCGGAATTTTTATAATTTATCCGTTATTGCAAGCACAGCGCCTACGAGCTACACTCATCCACCTAAATAAAAATACATCGTCATACCGCTGCTTGACAGCGTTACCTCATGGAGGACCCCTGAGATTCCGGCTTTCGCCAGAATGACGGATATGTATCACATTTCCCAACAAAAAAGCCTCCGTGTTTCCACGGAGGCTTTTTCGCGTTGTTTAATGCGGTAATGAACAGAGCATCTAGGCACAGGTGACGGCAGTGCGGATATGTAAGATACGAGAAATAAACCGTAGCATAATTGCCACTGACATTAATACTTCTCATCCTTAGAAAGGAGGTAATCCAGCCGCAGGTTCCCCTACGGCTACCTTGTTACGACTTCACCCCAGTCATTGACCCTACCGTGGTAGCCTGCCCCCTTGCGGTTAGCACAGCTGCTTAAGGTAGAACCAACTTCCATGGTGTGACGGGCGGTGTGTACAAGACCCGGGAACGTATTCACCGTAGCATGCTGATCTACGATTACTAGCGATTCCAGCTTCATGCACTCGAGTTGCAGAGTGCAATCCGAACTGAGACGGCTTTTTGAGATTTGCGCACCCTTGCGGGTTGGCTCCCCATTGTCACCGCCATTGTAGCACGTGTGTAGCCCAGATCGTAAGGACCATGAAGACTTGACGTCATCCCCACCTTCCTCCGGCTTATCACCGGCAGTTTCCTTAGAGTTCCCAGCTTAACCTGTTGGCAACTAAGGATGAGGGTTGCGCTCGTTGCGGGACTTAACCCAACATCTCACGACACGAGCTGACGACAGCCATGCAGCACCTGTGAACAGCCAGCCAAACTGAAGGATCCCCTTTCAGGGAACCATACTGTCCATGTCAAGATCTGGTAAGGTTCTTCGCGTTGCCTCGAATTAAACCACATGCTCCACCGCTTGTGCGGGTCCCCGTCAATTCCTTTGAGTTTTAATCTTGCGACCGTACTCCCCAGGCGGAGTGCTTAATGCGTTAGCTGCACCACTGAGCCCTACGGACCCAACGGCTAGCACTCATCGTTTACGGCGTGGACTACCAGGGTATCTAATCCTGTTTGATCCCCACGCTTTCGCGCCTCAGCGTCAGTTGTGTGCCAGATAGCCGCCTTCGCCACCGGTGTTCCTCCTAATATCTACGAATTTCACCTCTACATTAGGAATTCCGCTATCCCCTCACACACTCCAGCTATACAGTTTCAAAGGCAGTTCCGGAGTTAAGCTCCGGGATTTCACCCCTGACTTGTATAACCGCCTACGCGCTCTTTACGCCCAGTAATTCCGAACAACGCTAGCACCCTTCGTATTACCGCGGCTGCTGGCACGAAGTTAGCCGGTGCTTATTCTTCAGGTACCGTCATTATCTTCCCTGACAAAAGAGCTTTACAACCCTAAGGCCTTCATCACTCACGCGGCATGGCTGGATCAGGCTTTCGCCCATTGTCCAATATTCCCCACTGCTGCCTCCCGTAGGAGTCTGGACCGTGTCTCAGTTCCAGTGTGGCTGGTCGTCCTCTCAGACCAGCTACAGATCGGAGCCTTGGTAGGCCATTACCCCACCAACTAGCTAATCTGACGCGGGCCAATCTTAGAGCGATAAATCTTTCCCCCGGAGGGAATATCCGGTATTAGCAGCAGTTTCCCGCTGTTATTCCGAACTCTAAGGTATGTTCCCACGCGTTACTCACCCGTGCGCCACTGCTGTATTGCTACAACCGTTCGACTTGCATGTGTTAAGCCTGCCGCCAGCGTTCGTTCTGAGCCAGGATCAAACTCTCAAGTTTTGATCCTGCTTTAGTATTAAACCAAAGCGAAATTGATTGACTCGCACGCTGTCACATTACCCCCTGCTTGCGCCCGGAGATAATTGCGACATATAAATTTAGTTAAAAAATTACATGGTGTAACTATTTGCATAGTTACTTGCACAAATAACAGCGTACGATAAAATTCCGCACGCCATCACCTGCGCTTAAATGCTCTATTCACTCTGTAAAACATCAGGATTTCGCCACTGCTGGCCATACCACTTTAACCCCACCTCGCGGCAGGGAGGCAACTTATAGAGGGGGTTTATGGACTAGTCAACACTAAAAAATAAGTTTCGCATAAAAAATCTATGCGGTTGTTTTGTTTAGGATTTTAAAGAAACGGCGGGGTGAGTAAAAGTCAGATGATGGCAATTCACCGGCTCGTTTTATTTTTTACTACTTTCCTGCCACCCTCCCCCCAGTGCCTGTACCAACTGAATACGGGAATTGCAGCGCCGGGTTTCTATGTCAATCAAGGATAATTGCGCCTGCAGCGAGGTATTTTCAGCTACGACTACGTCGAGATAGGTAACGATGCCGCCCTTGTAGCGGTATTCCGCCTGCCGGAGCGCCTTTTTCGCCGCGCCGGTCGCAGAAGCCTGACTTACGCTTTCCTTCTCCAGTTGCCGTATGGCAACAAGACTATCCTCCACCTCCTGGTAGGCAGTCAGCACGGTCTGGCGGTACCCAGCAACAGCCTGATCATACGCAGCGTGCGCCTGATTGGAGAGCGCATGGATACGCCCGGCGTCAAATAAGGTAAGCACAGCGGCGGGCCCCAGCGACCAGAATTCGCTCGGCGACGTAAACAGGGTCGCGCGTGCGATGCTTTCAAAGCCGCCTGCAAGGCTAAAGGTAAAATCCGGAAAATACGCAGCACGCGCCACGCCGATATCGGCATTGGCCGCCGCCGTGCGGCGTTCCGCCGCGGCAATGTCCGGGCGGCGTTCCAGCAGTTGCGACGGCATGCCCGGATCGATGGCGGGCAGTGTAGTGGTGAGGGACGTCACGGGATCGATCTTGAAATTGGACGGCATCTCCCCGGTCAACACCGCTATGGCATGCTCCAGCTGCGCACGCTTGAGCTGCGTTTCTGCCGACTGCGTTTTCGCATTTTCCAACTGCGTCTGCGCCTGATCGACATCCATCTCTGCCGCAATACCGCCTTCATGCCGCCGCCTGGTCATGTCATAGGCTTTCTGGTAGGCAATCACCGCTTCATTCAGCACTTTTTGCGCGGCATCATATCCCCGTAAGGTAAAATAATCCGTCGCCAGCTCGGCATGCATGCTCAAATCCATGGTGGCAAGGTCCGCTGCGCTTGCCTGTGCCCGCTTGCCTGCGGCAGCGGCGGCATTGCGCACTTTCCCCCACACGTCAATCTCATACGATAAATCAGCCCCCACCACATTGTCATTATATAGCGTTAACGGGGCACCAATGTTGACATTGTGGGAAAGCTGCACCCGGCTTTCACCGATATTACCGGTGATCGTCGGAAAGAACGCCGCACGCGCCGCCGCCGCCGCCGCACGCGCTTGCTGGTAGCTGGCGAGTGCCACCTTGATATTCTGGTTGGCGGACACGACTTTCACCTCCAACGCATCCAGCTTCGGATCGTAAAAAATCATCCACCATTTACCGCGCTCTATCGCATCCGCCGGCTGCGCCAGTTTCCACCCCTTGCCCTCTTTATACTCTGCCGGCGGCGGCGTTTCCGGACGCTGGTAATTGGGCGCGAGCGAGCAGGAAGATAATACGTATTCAATGACTACTGTCATTGCGAGCCAGCGAAGCTGGCGCGGCAATCCAGCTTTTGCCAGCACGAAGGTTTCTGGATTGTCACGACCGTTACGCGGTCTCGCAATAACGAAAGACCTCAGGAAACATCTCATGGTTTCTTCTCTTCGTGTTTATCTGCGTCCTTCTTCCCCTCCTCTTTCTTCACCGGCTGGGCAACGCGCACCTGCTCTCCTGAGATCAGGGAATCGGGCGGGTTGACGATGACGATTTCCTGCGGATCGATGCCGGAAACGATTTCCACCGTATTGCCAAAGTCGCGTCCCATCATGACGGTTTTTAGCAGCGCATGGTTGTTCGCATCGAGGGTCGCCACCTGGAGGCCCTCACTTCTAAAAATAAGGGTATTAGCTGGCAGGCGTACATGGGTCGGAGGCGACGGTACTTTCATATGCACCTCGGCATAGCCGCCGGAAAGCAATTTATTACCAGGATTATCCAGCACAAACTCAATAAGCTGCGTGCGCACTGAAGGCTCTATGGCGTCCGCCGCATGGTAAAGCTTTGCCTTATAGCCGCGCCTGGGATGATCGGTAAAAAAAATCTCGGCAGTGAGATCCGGCGTTATTGAGGCACTGTAGTTTTCCGGCACCTGGACATAGACACGCAGTTTGTCTGTCTGGGAGACATGAAATAGAATTTGGCCGGTGGTGCTGCCGGAGTTGATCAATTGGCCGACATCGGTAGTGCGCGAGGTGACAATACCGTCAAATGGCGCGCTGACGCGCTTGAACGACTCTAGATCGTGGAGATGATCCACATTCGCCTGTGCGGAAGCAAGCATAGCCGCCTTCGCACGGGCATCGCCTGTCTTCTCGTCTGCCTCCTGCTTCGACACCGAGTCCGTCGTGAGCAGGTTCTCCCAGCGCTCCGCAGTCACCTGAGCGAGTTGGTTATTGGCTTGCGCCGTCAGCAGATCCGCCTCCGCCTGGCGAAGCTGCGCATCAATTTCCGGCGTATCAATCTCCGCCATCAAATCGCCTTTTTTCACCCGCGTCCCCATGCCGGTGTACCATGCCTTAATATATCCGTTGGTACGGGCGTAAATCGGCGCACCATGCCAGGCGGTGACGTTGCCCGGGAGCACGATTTCCTCTTCCGCCGGGCCGCTGGAAGCATGAATCACATTGACTACCTGTACCGCCTGCTCTTCTGTTTTGGACTTCAATACCGACTCGGCATAAATGCGCCATGCGATAATGCCAAACGCCACGCCTAACACAACCGCCAACGGCCAGAACCTCCTGCGCTGCTGTAATGGTTTTCTCCTCATGCTTTCCTCTCTCCATTGCGCCGCCTTCTGCGTTCATGAATCAGACAGAAAACGGCGGGCACAAAAAACAGCGTCGACAGGGTAGCAAAGGTGAGCCCGCCGATGACCGCGCGCCCCAGCGGCGCGTTCTGCTCACCCCCTTCGCCAAATCCCAGCGCCATCGGCACCATGCCGATGATCATCGCCAGCGCCGTCATGACGACCGGGCGCAGGCGCGTATATCCCGCCTCAAGCGATGCCGTGACCGCATCATCGCCATGCGCCATCCGTTCACGCGCGAAGCTGACGATGAGAATACTGTTTGCCGTCGCCACCCCCATACACATGATGGCGCCGGTAAGCGCCGGAACGCTCAAGGTCGTATGCGTCAAAAACAACATCCAGACAATACCTGCAATCGCCGCAGGCAGCGCGGTGATGATGATAAACGGATCGGTCCAGGACTGGAAATTCACCACAATGAGCAGGTATACCAGTAGTATCGCAAAGGCCAGTCCGCCATAGAGTCCCGCAAAAGATTTTTCACGCGTCTGCATCTGCCCGCGTGCAACGACTCTGGCACCCTTAGGCACTTCTTTCGCTGTATCGCGGAGGATTGTATCAATATCATCCCCTACCCCCCCCCAGATCGCGATCCTGCACCGACGCGAAAATATCGATCATCGGCTGCACGTTGTAATGCGAAACCACTGCCTCACCCGTATCGCGGCGGACGCTGGAAAGCGCGCCAAGCAGCTGAGGCGGCGCACCTGCCGAGCCGGTAATGGGAATATTGCGCAAATCGTCTATGGATTCCAGATCATATTGCGGCGTCTGCGTTACCACGGAATAAGATACGCCGTTCTTCGGATTGAGCCAGAACGAAGGCGATGTCTGAAAGCTGCCGGAAAGGGAGATCAGCATGCTGCTCGCCACATCGCGCTGGGTAAGCCCCAACTCCTGTGCTCGCGTCCGATCCACATCCACCATCAGTTCGGGATTGTTAAACACCTGCTGTATGCGGCTGTCTGCAATTCCTGGAATATGCCGTATCTTTTCGTACAGCATATTGGCGTATTTACGGTTGGCATCCGCGTTGAACCCCATCACCTGGATGTCAATCGGCGACGGTAGGCCGAAATTGAGTATCTGGCTCACGATATCGGCGGGAAGGAACGAAAAATTTACTCCCGGCATCGCCTTGGGCAATTCCGCGCGCAGAATGCGGATATAGTCGAAGGTTGAATGATGGTGCGGCGTAAGTGAAATCAGTATGTCGGCATCGCCACTGCCAGTGGTCGCCGAATTGCTGTAGGAAAGGTTAGTGCCGCTGATCGGCAACCCGACATTATCCACCACCCGCGCCAACTCATGCTCCGGGATGATACGGCGGATTTGCGCATCGACGTCCTCACATATCTTGGCGGTCTCTTCCACACGGGTGCCGGGATGGGCGCGGACATGGAGCTTGATTTCGCCGCCATCCACACTCGGAAAAAAGTCAGAACCCAGCCATGGTGCCAGCAGCAGGATGGAAATCACAATGAAGGCGAGGAAAACACCAAGAAAGACGCCACGGTGATGCAATGCCGATTCCAGCGCCTGATGGTATCTATCGCGCAGCAGCGCGAATTGATGCTCGAAGGCGAGTTGGACACGCATCAACCTGCCGAGACGCTTTTGTTGTTTTTCCATATCATGCAGGGTTTCATGCGCATGGAGCATGTATTTAGCCAGCGTCGGCACCAGCGTGCGCGAGAGGATATAGGAAGCAAGCATGGCGAACACCACCGCTTCCGCCATCGGTACAAACAGGAACTTCGCAACGCCGCTCAAGAAAAACATCGGCACGAACACAATGCAGATGCAGAGCGTCGAAACCAGCGCCGGTATGGCAATCTGCTGCGCGCCGTCCAGGATCGCCTCCTCCACTTCCTTGCCTTGCTCTAGATGCCAGTTGATGTTTTCAATTGCGACTGTCGCGTCATCCACCAGAATGCCGACCGCAAGCGCAAGCCCGCCAAGCGTCATGATATTGATGGTCTGGCCAAACGCAGCAAGCGCGATAATCGAAGCCAGGACCGAAAGCGGGATGGAGATGGTGATGATAAGTGTGCTGCGCCAGCTACCCAGAAACAATAGAATCATGAGACCGGTAAGCACCGCGGCGATGACGCCCTCGCGGATAACGCCGTCAATCGCCGCACGCACGAATAGGGATTGATCGCTGATGGCATCCAGGTTGACTTCCGGAGGAATCATATCCTTGAGACGCGGCACTAACGCCTTGATCCGGTCAATAATATCAAGCGTCGAGGCATTGCCGGTTTTCAAAATAGACATCAGCATAGCGCGGTGGCCATCCATATCCACAATATTGGTTTGCGGCGCGAACCCATTGCGTACATGCGCCACATCACGAATATAAATGGTCGTGCCGTTTGCCGCCTTCAGCGGCAGGTCGTTCAGCTCCTCCGCATTGAGCGGGCTGGCATTGAGCTTGACGATGTATTCATATTCACCGATTTTCTCCGTACCTGCCGGCAGTATAAGGTTCTGGGCGCCGATGGCATTGCTGATATCCTGTGCCGAGACGCCGTATGCCTGCATGGCCCGCTGGTTCAGATCCACCTGAATCTGCGGATTCTTACCGCCGTAAGGATACGGCATCGCTGCCCCGTGTATGGTGGCAAGCTGTGTACGAATAATATTATTGCCAAAGTCAAACAGCTCTTGCTCGGAATATTTCATGCTGGACATCGCCAACTGGATAACCGGGACCGTAGAGGCATTATAGCTTAAAATCAGCGGCGGCACCGTACCGGGCGGGAAATTACGCAATATCGTTTGTGAGACGGCAGTCACTTGGGCGAGCGCTATATCAATATTGGCGCCGGGCTGGAAAAATATCTTGGTCACGGAAACGCCCTGCAGGGACTGGGATTCAGTATGCTCGATGTCATTGACGGCCACAGAGAGCGCACGCTCGAAATTGCCAGTGATACGCATGCTCATCTCGTCCGGCGGCAGGCCGCTGTAGCTCCAAACCACGCTGACTACCGGGATACCGATATTGGGAAATATATCTATCGGCGTGCTTGCAATCGTCAGCGGACCTAGTATCAGCAGCAACAACGCCAGCACGATGAATGTATAAGGCCGCGTAAGCGCTATTTTTACGATCCACATTTGTTATCACCGCAGATCGTTGCATTTAACTTCGTCAAAAGCCTTACCAGGGTATCCGCTTCTTCCTGGGTAAAATCTTTCAACCAATGATTATATTTCTGCACCACCAGGGGAATCACCGATTCGGCAGTGGCATTGCCGCGCGCCAGCAGCCGCAACCTGACTACCCGCCGGTCACGCGTGCTGCGCTGCCGCTTAATCAGTTTCTTCTTCTCCAGGCTGTCGATAACACGGGTAATAGCCCCACTATCGTAACGCAGAGTCTGACAGAGATCCGCACTGGTGAATGCCAGTTTCTCACGCAGGAGCATCAGAATGATATATTGAATGAAAGTAATGTCGCTATCGGCGAACTGACCTTCCACCTGCGACATAAGCAAGTTACTGCCATGACGGATCAGATACCCAATGCTGCGCCGGGCGCTATAATCTTCTGCATTGTAATAATGCTCCACCATATCCTCTCACCTGCCTTAACAGTATCTGCTTAGGCAGGCAATATAACAAAAATCCATAATTTTGTCTATATTTGTTAATAAAGCTATTTCCCACTTGAAGGGGGAACGATAGAAAATAACGGAGTTACAATGGAATTGGTAACCACCAATGCGGTGCTTTTTGCTATGAAAAGAATACCAAAACGTGTAATTGAGAACTTATCCCGATTGAATATTAATATAAATTAGCTTATAATTTAATCGTTTACTCTAGAAGTTTGTTTAGTTATGACGATAGAATTTAAGGTTGTCAGGCAAATTTTCTAAAAGGAACGGAGGTTAGATTCTATGTCGTCTTTAGTAAGGTTGAAAGACGGAACTCAAGAGGATGAGAAAATCGTGGAGATGACCACACAAAATCTGAAGGTTTTGTACAATTCCAACGATATGGCAGAATTATCAGCGTTACTGCTTTTAATTGAGGCTGCTCGCCATGGCAATTGCATTTGGGTCACATGTTTTGAGATAGGGTTAGCTTACTCGTTCTAATAGTTTAATTTTTCTTAACAGGAACTCAAATTTTTCACTCTGATTGGGCGTAAATTCATTCAATCGGAGTATTATCATGCCGTTATCGAAAGCATTCTTATCGTATTTTTCAGCTATAAAAGATCCCCGTGTTCCGGATCGCAACCTTCGTCACAAGCTTGAGGACATGTTTGCGATAGCGATACTGGGTGTAATCTGCGGTGCGGACAACTGGGTGGAGATAAGCAACTTTGGAGAGAGTAAAGAGGAGTGGCTGCGGGAGTTTCTGGAGCTTCCGGGCGGCATTCCGTCACATGATACGTTTGGCCGGGTATTCGCGTTACTGGATGCGGCTGTGTTTGAGCGCTGTTTCACGGAATGGGCGCATTCGCTGCCGGTGCTGATGGAAAGCGGGATGAAGAAAGAGATTATTGCCATTGACGGAAAGACGTCGCGCAGGTCTTACAACGAGCGCAAGGGGCAACATCCGCTGCATCTGGTCAGCGCATGGGCATGTGAACAAGGTCTGGCGCTCGGGCAGGTCGCAACATCCGAAAAATCCAATGAGATTGAGGCCATACCCCGCCTGCTGAAAATGATTGCCATCGAAAACAGCATTGTCACCATTGACGCCATGGGATGCCAGAAAGCCATCGCCCGCCAGATACGCGAACAAAAAGCCGATTACATCCTGACGCTTAAAGATAACCATCCTTCCTTATCCTGGCTGGTGCAGTACGCCATCAAAACGGCGGAAAGCAAAACCTTTGAAGGCACGCCTTATCTGCGCCAGCTCGAAAAGGTGAGAGGTGAGCATGGGCGTATCGAAACAAGGCACTATACGCTGCTGTCCTGCGATAACTACCTGTTGACCAGAGCAAAATGGCCGGGTCTCCAAAGCATTGGCATGCTGGAAGTAAAGCGCACGGTAGATTATGTGACAACCCGCTCGGTACGTTTCTTCCTCACCTCGCTAAGCTACCGCCAGATGAAAGACTTCATGCGTGGCGCGAGAGGGCACTGGAACATTGAAATCACCCCCCACTGGTCGCTCGACGTCAGCTTCGATGACGATCTCAACCGCACACGCTGCGGCAACGCTCAGGAAAACCTCTCCATTCTTAAACGCATCGCGCTCAACATGCTCAACAAGGAAAACTCCAAACTCGGCCTGAAAGCAAAGCGAAAAAAAGCAGGATGGGATTACAATTATCTTCACAAAATCATTGCATCATAAAACCAAATGCAATTGCCATGGGCTGCTCGCCAGGGAAGAAATAAGGTTAATAATTCTTCCGCAGTGGCAATCCTGTCTGCCAAAGCCCTTGTCCAACCAAACGGCACTATCAACACAACAATATTGAATATTGTGCGCTGTAGTTTTGAAGGCAACGGTCTGGCAATACAAATGGTTGATCCCATCGTATAATCAGACTGATCTTACTTCTATCCTATTAGTGGTAGTACTCCATAATGGAGTACTACCTTATAGATAAATGGACTTAAAGCTCATATTCAGGCAAACGCCTCTTCCCATGTGCCAGTGGTGGCAGCTTTGGTATATTCAGTGACGCGGTTTTCGAAGAAGTTGGTATGCTCGACGCCGTTGAGGATTTCGTCCATCCAGGGCAGCGGGTTGCGGCTTACCTTATAGAGCGGGTCAAGGCCGAGCTGGAGCAAGCGGCGATCCGCAATATAGCGTATATACATCTTCACTTCTTCGGCAGTCAGCCCTTCAATGCCGCCAACACCGAATGCCAACTGGATAAAATTATCCTCCAAGCCGACGATGGTATCGCAGATCTTGTAGAGATCCACCTTGAGCGCTTCCTGGTTGATTTCCGGGTTTTCGGACACGAAGGTCTTGAACAACCGAATGACGGATTCCGTATGCAACGTCTCGTCACGCGCCGACCAGGCAATAATCTGCCCCATGCCGCGCATCTTGCCGAAACGCTGAAAGTTCAGCAATATGGCAAAGGACGCAAAAAGCTGCAACCCTTCGGTGAAGGCGCCGAACGCCGCCAGCGTGCGCGCTATATCGTCATTAGTATCCGTGCTGAACTGTTGCATGTAGTCGTACTTATCTTTCATTTCCTTATATTTAAGGAATGCCTGGTATTCATCGTCCGGCAGGCCGAGCGTATCCATGAGGTGCGAATAGGCAGCAATATGAATAGTCTCCATATTGGAGAAGGCTGAAAGCATCATCTGCACTTCCGTCGGCTTGAACACCTTGGAGTAATGCTTCATGTAGCAGTTATTCACCTCGATATCCGACTGGGTAAAGAAGCGGAAAATCTGGGTAAGCAGATGCTTCTCTTCCGGCTTCAGCGTGGTCTTCCAGTCTTTTACATCGTCGGCAAGCGGCACTTCCTCCGGCAGCCAATGGATGCGCTGCTGCATCAGCCAGGCTTCATAGGCCCACGGATAGGCAAAGGGTTTGTAGATATGTTTCGCATCAAGCAGGGACATAGGTACTCCAGTGATTAAATTTTACTTTTCGATAGATAGCTAGATAGCCTGCCTTACGCCAAAAACGATAAGAAACATCCCGCATGTCCGCTCAATACCCGATTTTATCCGCCGATAGAAAGTAGAAAAATAGGCCATAGACAATACCATGGCGACGAAACCATACCATAAAGAGGAAACGCACATCACCACCGCTACGAGCAGCAATAATGTATTCACATCGGTGTGGGCCGGGATGGATGTAGAAAATATCGACGCATAAAACGCCATGGATTTTGGGTTGGACAGGTTAGTCAATACGCCCGCTTTCCAGGCATGCGCTAATCCTGCACGTGTCACGATGGAGGATTTTTCCGGCAACGGTTTCCCGGCATGCTTAACAAGCCGAAAGCCAAACCACATTAAATAGGCAGCCCCCATGATTTTCACTGCCCAGAACAACCAAGGAAACAGGGTAAATACCATTCTGATTCCAAAAAGAGCCGCAGAGGCCCATAACGTATTCACCAGAACAATTCCGGCTACCAGCATCAAGGCTTCTAGCCGTGTTGCAGTTACTGCCTTATGGCTCACCGCAACAAACGAAGGACCTGGACTCATCACTCCCGCCGCGCATATCACTGCAGAAGATAGAAGGACGGAATATTCAATCATACGCTCATACTTGCATAAGAAATTATTTTTCAGTTAGGGCCAGCGATCAGATCCTCTGCGCCGAATACCGGCTGTTCGAGCTTGCGGATATGCTGCTCTATATTTTTGCGCTGAAACTCACTCAGGAAAGGCGATTCGGCATCCTCGGTGTAAATAGCGGCGTACAGCATGCCGCCCAGCGCATTGCGGCGCCATAAGGTGCGGCGGTCATGGTTCAGCACACAGAACCGCACATTATCCGATTCACTGACATCAAGCACAAAGGGCAGCTTGAAATCCTGCGTGGCGACGACAAACACGCCGGGCTTCTCTTCCAGTTCATGCGGGCTTGAAAACCAGCCGGAGACTTTATAGTCCCAGCGGGTAAACATCCGTTCTTCCGTACGCGGTGCAAGTTTTGTCGCCATCACTTTTCTCCGTTCTTATTGATAATACTACCTGACTTACAGGCCCATTTTATTGACAAGCCAGGCACTCTTCATACTTGTCGCCCGTATACATCGCCGCCACCGGCTGCGGCTTCTTGATGAGCGACATCTCAAGCTGGATACCGTTCGCCGCCACTTTGTGCGACACCTTCTCGGCACGCTGCATGGAGGTCGACCGGCAGTAATAAAGGCTCTTCATGCCCTTTTTCCAGGCATTGAAATGCAACAGGTGCAGATCGCGCTTGCTGATGGCAGGGGAGAGGAAGAGGTTGACGGACTGCGACTGGCAGACATACGGCGTGCGATCGGCAGCATGTTCCAGTATCCAGCGCTGATCGATTTCCGGCGCGGTTTTAAATACCAGCTTCTCTTCTTCGCTCAGGAACGCAAGATGCTGCACCGACCCTTCATGCGAAGAAATCGAACTCCAGACATCCTCATCATTAAACCCATATTGCTCCAGAATCTTTATCAAATGCTTGTTGCGCACATTAAACGAGCCCGACAGGGTTTTCTGGGTGAAGCTATTGGCCGCATAGGGCTCAACCCCCGGCGATGAATTGCCGGCAATAATAGAAATAGACGCGGTCGGCGCAATCGCCAGCTTGTTGCTGAAGCGCTCCATCACACCGCAATCGGCGGCATCCGGGCAGGCGCCGCGCTCTTCGGCGAGTTTCTTCGACGCCGCATCCACGGCGGCACGGATATGGACAAATATTTTCTTGTTCCACACCTTCGCGATCACCGACTCAAACGGGATCATCTTGCTCTGCAAGTAGGAATGAAAGCCCATGACTCCCAGCCCCACGCTGCGCTCGCGCATGGCCGAATAACGCGCCCGCGCCATGCTGTCCGGTGCAGTCTTGATGAAATCTTCCAGCACATTATCAAGGAAGCGCATGACATCCTCAATGAACTGCGGCTCATTCACCCATTCATCATACGTCTCCAGGTTCAGCGACGACAGGCAGCATACCGCCGTGCGTTCTTTTTCTAGATGATCCGGCCCGGTCGGCAGTGTTATCTCGCTGCAAAGGTTAGACGTTTTCACCTTCAGCCCCAGTTCCTTATGATGATCCGGAATGCCCCGGTTGACATTGTCGATAAACAGCAGGTACGGCTCGCCTGTTTCTACCCGTGCGGTCAGCAGCTTAATCCATAAGTCGCGCGCCTTCACGGTAGAAATCACCTGCTTGCTTTTCGGACTCAGCAGATCCCATGGTTCATCTTTCTCAACGGCTTCCATGAATGCATCGGATACGGCCACACCATGATGAATATTGAGCGCCTTGCGATTGGGATCGCCACCGGTTGGACGGCGTATGTCAATGAATTCCTCAATTTCCGGATGATCGATCGGCATGTATACCGCCGAACTGCCGCGACGCAAGCTTCCTTGCGAAATTGCAAGCGTCAGCGAGTCCTGCACACGCATGAACGGCACTACACCCGAAGTCTTGCCATTACCACGAACCTTCTCGCCGATGGAGCGCAGATTGCCCCAATAGCTCCCGATGCCGCCGCCGCGCGCTGCCAGCCAGACATTTTCATTCCACAAATCCACGATGCCTTCCAGGCTGTCGCGGGTTTCATTCAGAAAGCAGGAAATTGGCAGACCGCGGTTACTGCCGCCGTTGGAGAGAATCGGCGTCGCCGGCATGAACCACAGATTGCTGATATAATGATAGAGCCGCTCCGAATGGGCGAAATCATCCGCATAATATTTAGCGACGCGCGCAAACATATCCTGAAAGCTCTCGCCTTCCAGCAAATAGCGATCTTTCATGGTCGCCTTGCCGAAGTGGGTGAGCCTGCTGTCGCGCGAACTGTCGGTCTGGATCTGCTGCATAAATCTCCCTTGGACGATGACTAAAGTTTATCGAATTATCCCTATTAAATAATCTTATAGTCACCTGCCCATAAATGTCAATATCTAGCGCAACACACCCTTATTAACACAATATATAGTGGTTCACAGCATAAACTGCCATTCAAATCAAATCCTTTTTTTCAATTTTCATGGGGACTCAATTGATTGCACATATTTCTTGCAACGACACCCCTATGGCAGAAAAGGGGTATAGCACGATTGATATGCGATTACAATATTTTTTAAACTTCCCTTGACCGTGACATTACAGCAACTACAACAAATACTTTCCGGCACATCCAAATATTGTTATACTATATTGATTTTTAAAAATTATCCGTCATAAAAACTACACTGACCAACTCTATAGAAAGCGCTTATACGCATCTGCCTAGGTGCCGTTAAGGCTAATAAAAGCCCTGTTGCCAAGCAGTGGGAGACATCGCATCCCATAACTTTCATCTAAGCCAACGTTTTGGCCAGAAATTTATTCATCCGCAATGAGAATAGGGATGGATCGGCAACTTCCTCGCCCTGCATGATTTTCGCCTGATCAAGCAGCAGAAAGCTGATGTCACGCACCACCACATCCTCCTCGGTCGCGCCCTGCTTCACTTTACCGGCAAGATATTGAATCACATTATGCTCGGGGTTAATCTCCAGAATCTTGGAAGTGGTGGTGTTAAGCTGTTTCTGTTCACGCAGGAACCGTTCCAGCCGTATATCCATCGCCCCTTCCTCCACCGCCAGACAAACTGCGCTTTCCGACAGCTTATGCGTAACACGCACGTTTTTCACTTCCGCTCCGTATACTTTTTTCAGCACAGCAATCAGCGGCTCCATTTCCGGTTTTTCCGTCTCCCGCTTTTCTTCCGGCGCGACGCTGCCTTCAATCTTATCCAGCTCCGCGTTGCTACGCGTCACGGATAAAAACGGCTTCTCCTTATACATATGCACCACATTGACCCAGAAATCGTCCACATGATCGGCAAACAGTAATACTTCCACGCCGCGTTTTTTAAATCCTTCCAACTGCGGGCTGCGCCGGAGGCTTTCAATATTATCCCCCGTGAGGTAGAAAATATGCTCCTGCCCCGGCTTCATGCGCCCGATATATTCGTTCAGACTTACCAGCGTATCCCCTTCCGTACTGTAGAAACGGCAAGCTTCCAGAATCTGCTCCTTGGGCGATATGGCCTCACATAGCCCTTCCTTCAGGACCGCACCGAAATTCTTCCAGAACACCCCATAGGTATCCGGTTCCTTCTCCGCTTTCTTGATAAGTTCCGCCTGAAGCATATTGCCCAGACCTATTCCGATCATATTGCCTTCCCAATCGAATATGTCGATGAAGATGGGCAGGCGGAGACCATCAATAAAGGCTCGGCGCTATGGATGCGCCCAAAATCGGAAATTACGGAAGAACAATATAAGGAGTTCTACCACCATATCGCCCATTCGCCTGATACGCCCTGGATGACGCTGCATAACAAGGCGGAAGGGAAGGTGGAATATACCAACCTGTTATTTATTCCTTCCGTCCAGCCATTCGATCTCTTCCATCCCGATCGCAAGCGCCGCGTGAAGCTCTATGTAAA
>JABDGA010000005.1 GCA_013286285.1 Alphaproteobacteria bacterium
GTGTTAAGCGCCGTGGTGGCCGCAGCGGCAGAAAAACCCGTCAGTATGAATGCCATGGCGCCTGTGTAGGCGATAGTTTTTTTGATATTATACATATATTTATTTATTATTGTTCAAAAACAAGGATATAGAATTATTTTTTCCCAGGAAAGTACGCAGGAAGAATTGTACCGTTAGTTGTTTAAAAAGATAGAAGGGAACCGGCCAGGGACGTAAAAAAGTCATAAAGGCCGCTTTTATATCCCGGTTTTTTACTGCCAGTATGAGCAGCCGCCATTGCAGGCGGCAGTCCACACATACATAATGCTTTCGTAAAGCGGCCTTGTCGGTATGAGGTAAATTCACCTCCTTAATCAGCACGCCATCGCAATTACGCAGGTTTAACAAATCCGCTTCCGTATGCTTGCCGCTTAAGGAATCCCGGCGCACTACGGAGACATACCCTTGCGCCGGAACCAGAAGCAGCCGCGCTCCCAGCGCCAGGGAGCGGGCATAAAGCTCAAAATCTTCCCCCAGCCGCATATGCTCCTGGTAACGGATATGGTTCGTGTCCAGAAACTGCCGCCGTATGAGTGGCTTGATAAAGCCGAGCTCGGCACGGTTGCGCTTGCCTGTGACATTGGAAAGCACGAAGTCGGCAAAGGAGATGAATTTTGGTTTAGCAAGCCTGTTATCCAGCAAGCTGCGCCGCGGGCCGTTGACGTCTTGCTCCGGGACCTGCCACATATCGTCGGCAATGAAATCGGCTTGATCCGCATAGGCAAGCAGCCCTTTCAGGCGGCCTGGCAGGAAAAAATCGTCGGCGTCAAGAATGGCAATCCACGAGGCTTTGCTTTCACGTATGGCACGGTTGCGGGCTGCGGAAGGGCCCGCATTTTGGGGTTGCACCACTATGCTTAAACGACCGCTGCCATCGTCGGCCTTGTAAGCAGCCTCTACCGTTTTATCGGTGGAAGCGTCATCTACCACCACTACCTCCACGGCTTCCGGCTCAGCCAGCGCGGAGGTAATAGCGCGTGCGATGGTGGTTTGCGCATTATAGGAAGCAATGATAACACATATGCCGGATGAACTGCCTTGCGGAGAATGCATTTGCATTGGAAAAGCTATCCAAGATTATGTAATTTGGATCGTCCCAAAAGGCATAGGGTAATATTACGGCATGTCCGCAGTACCGGATAAAGCAGGTTCGTTAAGGAAGGCGAACGGAAAATTGTCCCATTGAGCCGGTTAAGGACACCGGAAGGGCTGGTCAGCATCGCCAGGACATGCACACAGTCAGCGCCATGATACCAGCGTCCGGCGATTTTGGCGGCCATGCCTTCGTCGAGATCCATCCCACGCGTTTTCACCTCGGCAAGAATCGGGTGCGGCTCACGCGCATTCACGAGGACAACCTGCCCGACAGCCTCGCGCAGCCGCAGAACCTTCACATACTGCGTGCAGAATGGGCATTCGCCGTCATACACGACGTATACCGGGTCTTCTTGTGCTGGGGCTTCAGCGGACATTAAACAAGTGCTCCGTCTTATGCATAACCGTTTTCTTATAGCCTTCCTGGTCGTTGTAATCCAGGCAGGCGGATTCCAGAACATATTTATACGCGACAATCGTTCTTTTATCCAATGCCTTGAAATCCTGATAGTACCAAGGATTGGTAAAATGATGATGCGGATAGAAATCATAGTTGATCCTGCCGTCTGAATCAAGGTGGCTCATAATATAGGCATGCTGAGCGCGGATGAAATTGCCGACCTTGTTAAGCGCTTGTTCGTCGACCGGGCCGTCGCTGACGGCGAGTTTGCAGTCATTGCCCGCATGCATGGTCTTTATGCTCCAGTTACTGCCCCATGGGCCGTTGTGAAAGTGGCCACTGTCAGGCGTACCGATGACATCGCTTAAGTAATAAAAAGCATAGGAGACGCCATAGAAGTAGTTGGACGGTACACGGTATTCCTTGCCGGTATCGGTTACGGCGACGAAATGGAAGTCCGTTACTGCCCGCGAGTCGTACCAGCCCAGCTCCGCGATATGTAAAAACTTCACTGACAGCACGATGAAGGCAATCGGGATATAACGGATGGATTTGGGAATTTCCAGATCGCGAATGGTGACGCATGACCCAACAATGGAAAAATTCAGAATTATCCAGAGCCAGAAATTGACTCCCGTAAGGAGAAAGATGCTAATATGCATCAAATCAAAAAAGAGAGTAAATGCGATTATCGAACGGACACGCGTGATGGCGAAGATGGTGAGTAGCTGGGCAATGATGGTTACAGCATTTAAAAGAACACCAATATGCTGCATGAGCTTATAGGGTAACGCGCTAATGGACGGCCACGCTCCGAATGGCAGGGTTCCCAGAAAATGTCCGGAGATGATAAGATAATTCGTGCGGTTTTCCAGAACCCAGGATAAAGGGCCGCCGTCCAGGATGATCTTGGCCCAGCCGGACATAAAATAATTAGCGAAATGCACGGCGATTGCGCATAGGAAAATCAGCAAAAGCGCGTTGTGGGTTGATTCTTCCCGGTTCACATTTCCTATTTTTAAAAGTCGCATGCCCAGCCGAACCGCAAATATGGCAAACAGCCCGAAGCATAGGAACAGGCCCATTTCAGGCAGTGGAATATAGTCGGTTCTGCCGATGATAATCGTTGAAACAAGGCGCAGCGCATCTTTCATCAGGATGACGTAGATGCACGGCACCATAACAAAGCTCGGGCGTATCCATGCGGCAGCGGCACAGGCAATCGCCACCCAGCGGCCTATGGAATAGAGGGGAGCTACTTTCGCATAAATCCCTGTCTCCACGATGGGGAAGGCTGGGTAGTAGATAAAGGCATATACCCCCATAATCGTAGCGATGGCGCGGCATAAAATCCTGTATGCCGGTATATCCTCCTCATAGCGGATGGGAAAGGCCATCGCCACCGCGGTGGTGAAGGTCAGGATAAACGCCGGGACCATATATTGCGGATGCGTATAGAGCTTATCCGAGATATGGCGGTACATAATACAGGCAAGGGTAGTGAGCGCCAGGGAAGCAAATGCAAATATTTCCGGGCTTTTTTCTGCGCAATACCGGATAAACGGATGGGTATTATCCTCTTCCTCCCTTTGGGGAGGCAGGGGAAGGGAGGAGGGGACAGCCTTCACAGGAAGTGCCTGTTCGGCTCTCGTTTCATCCTTTTTTTCTAAAGAGCAGGATTGTGATCCTGTACCCTTTATTTTCTTGGCGCTATTATATTTCATTTGTTTTTTTACCTACTGAATTTCACCATTTACGCTGCTACTATTTGTAATTCACACTATTTAATCTATCATGATCCTGCCGCTATAGGCAGTTTTTTTCTGCCACGCCCCATGTTCTGGAGGGTATACCGCAGCTTTTTGATATGTTCCTTCATGCCGATGGCAACAAGGACAGAGAGCATCAGTAATCGGAGTTGCTGATGCCTGCGGAGGGGACGCCAGGACTTTACCCGTTTTTTCAGCACTGGTAGCCAGTGGCCTGTCGCGCCATAGAGGTCGGCATAGCGTATGATGGCGGAAAGCTCAGCCAGTTGCGCTACGTTGCGTATATTGATGCTATTAATATAATTAATATCAAAACCGGGCGGGAAGCAGGGAGGTATTTTGCAGCCAGCAGCAAGAAAATTCAGCTGCGTGCGCACGCATTTTTCACAATGCCCGCAGTTACCACTCTGGACGCTGCCCTCCCAGCAGACTTTCAAAGTCGTGCAGGCAATGACGTTTTTTGCCACTTCCGCGACTTTCTCCGTGCGGAGGAAACCTGCACCGTCATGAACGATTTCAAACTTGTCCCCGGACATTAAATAATCCGTCACAGGACTGGACCCCCAAGGCAATACCAGCCCGTTATACGGCTCGGAACTACCGACCAGACCGAACTGGAAGTCATCCGAAAACATATGCAGGCAGCCGGAGAGCTCCAATGCGAAAGAATCTTCCCAATTCTGCAGCCCGAGTGTCTTGCTGTTGGTGCGGATGGTATGCAAATTGAGGTGAAGCTCATCCAGCAGGGGAGTGACACGTAGCATCAGATCATTGAAATCACGTGTATTATCGACCGCTACGTCAAATCCATGCACCATCAGTACGTCAGATAAAGGATAACGCACTTTCTCCGGAAGCGTTCGGGTATGGCGCAACGCAGTAAAAGTGGCGTCAACGCCGCCGGAGAACGCGGCGATCGCTTTATCCTGCCCTGCACCGCGGCGCACGTCGGCAATCCTGTCGGGGATAATATCGATTTTCTTGTAAATTGTTGGTTTCCAGAGTCTCCAGATGAGTTGGAGTTCTTCGATATTACGCATAATGCCATGGGAAAGCGGCCCATGCACGCGCAGCGTTTTGCCAATGGACATGGCATAGAGCAGGATGGGAAGTACATGGCCGTCCATCATCGTTTCATCGGACCAGGGCATCACCCGGTCGAATTCATAGAAAATTTCTATGTTGATGGCTTGCGGTTCGTCATGCAACCACGTCACCCTGCGGCTTTTACCGTCTGCAACCGCATGCGTCACCTTAAGATGCAGATAATCCATCACTAGGTTTGCTCTCCCTGTAATGCGCTTAATGCTAACGCTATGCTGGGCTTTGAGGTGGTGATGTCGCACTCCTTCGTCCATGCTTCGATAAAACTGCTGAGCTTTCCATAGCTGTTATCCAGCGTGCTATGGCGAATGCCAAGCAATATGGAGAGTATATGCACATGCAGACGATCGGTGATAATGTATTGCGCCGATGATAATAGCCGTAGTCCCGTGTCTATCCGTGCTTTCGCCAACTGCCGGTAATACAGCTCCCGTCCTTTGATCCGGTTGAGCGTACCGAGGCTGAGGCGAGGAAATAATTTCAGTATCGTTTTTTTCCGTGCCATACGCTTTAGACTGGGATCATCTTCCGGCCAATCTGTCATATAGGACTGCGACGGAAGATTGACCACTCCCGGGACGTTTATCTGTTCCTTATCGGTGCGCAGCAGCAACAGCAGTTTATGCGATATCCTTACCGGTTTCGGGATTGCGCCGAGGCAGAATGCCATGTCGGGACATAACTCCACCCGGCAGTTAAACGCCTGCTTGGCGATGGCGAGGCTTTTGCGGTCGCGCACCAGCAATGTAAAATCGGGATGGGCGTTGATAATTCCTGCCGCGCGCTTCAGCGCTTCCGGATTAGAAAAATACAGCGATTGCGGAAGCTGTACGATCTTGCGGTTGCGCAGACGTTCCAGCACCTGCTCGCGGAATTCCTGGTGCGCGGGCCATATATCCCCGAAATTGCCACCGCCATGCAGAAAAATGACACCTTCTGGCAGAGAATTATTCAGGGTTTCCCAACAAATATTCTGGAAGGTGCATACATAAGCTGGACGTATATTGTGCATTTTGCGGAAATATTCGATTTCTCCGCTCCAAATGGCGCTGTCGCCAACATTGGGATGATCCGGAAAATCAAGCAGCGCGATTTTACCTGACGCAGGCACGTACGGTGCCAGAACATGATGAATGTTTGCCTGTAGTCTGGTAATCAACTCATGGGTTACTGGGGTAATACCGGATGGTTTCATCGCATTTTTCCCAAAAAGCAGTTTGCATACGACTGGTTAGTATGAAAAGTTATTAACATTTTTCTCGCATCTGTAAAGTCCATGATGGATTCTTTATATAAAAATATGGGAACTTTCTTGATATTCTAGGGAATCGCGCCTAAAAAACCATAGTGTTTGAATAGGAAGCGAGTGTAGGCTAATAAATTGAATAAATTGAATATGAATGATTTTTCCATCATAGTCTGTACTCGGAACCGGGCGACAAAATTGCAGAATACACTGGACTCCATAGTGCAGGTGATAAGCAGGATACCCGAAAAAGCGGTGGAAGTCGTGTTAATCGATAACGGATCGGTTGATAATACGTGTGAGGTTATTAAGCTGTGGAAAGCACAGGTTTCTTTCCCCGTGCATTATGTCTTTGAAGGGCGCACTGGCCTTGCCATTGCAAGGAATACGGGAATACGTGCGTCCTCTGGAAACGTCATGGTATTTACGGATGATGACTGCGTACTGCGCTCCGATTATCTTCAGGTTTTAAATCGCTATTGTGAACAGGATACCGACCTTATCATGCGCGGCGGCAGGGTGGAACTAGGCGATCCAACGGATCAGCCCTTTACCATCAAGCTGGGCAACAACACTATCCGGATGAGCGCTATGGACCGGCCAGACGGATTTATCATCGGCGCTAATATGGCCATGAAACGGGCGCTTATGGATAAAATAGGACTGTTTGATGAACGTTTCGGTGCAGGCGCAGTCTTTAAAGCGGCTGAGGAAACGGACTATATTTACCGTGTTTTCCGGGCGGGCTTTCCGGTTGAATATGTACCCGATCTGATTGTACAGCATTTTCATGGCCGCAAGGACTTAAATTCTATCCACCGCATGAATTATGGTTACCAAATGGGCGGCGGGGCAGTGTATGCAAAGTATATTTTTGACAAAAAGCTCCTGCGTCACTTCTACTGGGATATTAAGCGCTATGTGTATTTATTCCTGTTTGACAGAAAATTGCTTGATAACCCTCTGGGAATATCTTATGGCATGGGCCTGCTCGCGACGGCAAAAGGAATATTGCTTTACGGATTGGAAAATCTACGCCACCACTTAAGGATACCGCGATATCACCTATGATAAAAGTCTCTGTTATTATTCCCTATTTCCAACGTGATCGCGGCATCTTGCGGCGCGCGCTGGGTTCAGTGTTGAAGCAACGCCTGTCTCCAGATAGGGCGGTGGAGTTAATTGTCGTAGATGACGGCTCGCCGGTTCCCGCACAGTCCGAAACCGAAGGGCTGGTGATGCCGCCTGCGTTTCATTTAATTGTTATTCCACAGGCCAACGGCGGTGTGGCGTCGGCACGGAACGCCGGCCTGAAAGCAGTTTCCGTTGACACGAAATATATCGCGTTTCTGGACTCCGATGACAGTTGGCATGAAGAGCATCTGGAGCAGGGGATACAGGCGCTGGAAAACGGCAATGACTTTTACTTTTGTGATAATCGACGGGATGACCACCATGCGTCCTATTTTCAGGGCTGCTCGGTCATGAAGAAATATATTGCCGATTATACGCCGGTAAATGGCCTTATCTCCCTTACCGGGGATGAGATTGGAACTTCCATATTAAGGGAATTCTCCACGCAGGCTTCCGCCGTAATTTACCGACGGGGAATAGCGCCACACCTTTTGTTTGATACAGCTTTTGTAAAAGCGGGGGAGGATATACTGTTTCTGATGCAACTGGCGTCCAAAATAAACAAAGGTTGTTTTTCCACTCGGATCATGGTGAATTGCGGAAGAGGCATCAATTTATATTTCAGCCACATCAGTTGGGACAGCCCTGGGCATCTCATTCAGGAAATCACTCGGATGAAGGCGCATTGCGCCATTAAAAACAAGGTGCGGCTTTCTCTTGAGAATGATCGCTGGAATGACAAATATATACAGGGCATTAAGCGGAAAATTGCATTTCTTTCCCTGCGCCAGTTCATAAAGACCAGAGGCAAGTGGCCGGTGGAAATCAAGGCCCTTGGGCGTGAGGACAGGAATTTCTTTTCCTGGTTTCCTCTCAGCCTTTTTCAGGCAGGGGCAGGCAAGGCCTTGGGATTATATCGTCCCACGTGACCCCGAATAATTGCCAATAAATTATTTGGAAAAACGGCAATTACATAATGGCCTGTTTATATTTATGTATGCTGTGTAAATGACTTTGAAAATGTGAGTGAATAGCTGCGTATGTCCATCCGTAAGACCATTTTTGATACCATTGCCGTTTCCACCGTAAATATTTTTCGCTTGCTGGCACAATTCATTGCCGTGCCTATATTGTCACGTCTGCTGTCGCCGTCGGATTACGGTCTGGTAGCCATGGCGATGCCATTTTTGCTGTTTGCCATGGTCATTGCTGATGCCGGCATAGGGGTATCGCTGGTGCGTACGCCCCTGACTGAGCGCCGTGAATGGTCGACCTGTTTTTGGCTGTCGGTGATGCTGGGAGCTGCGCTGGCGGCGATTATGATGGCATTGGCGCCTCTTTTTGCGATGATGTTTGATGAGCCGCGCCTTACACCTATCGTGATGGCGCTGGCGTTGGTGGTATTCATACAGTCCGTATGCGCCATACAAGGGGCGGCCATGCAACAGCAACAGCAATTCAGACTCAGTGCTGCAAGCGAGACTGTCGCCGTCGCCGTCAGCATTATTACCGCCGTTGTCGTAGCAAAACTCGGAGGTGGCGCATGGGCGTTGGTTTTTCAGCAATTGTCTTCCTATATGGTGAGGGTTGTGCTTACTTTGTGGTTCTCCCCCTTCCGTCCCCAGATGGTGTTTGATTTGAGCAGTGTGAGAGGGCATATTGCGTTCGGCAAAGATGTGCTGGGGGTCAATATCCTGGGGTTCATTGGCCGCTCCATAGATAATCTGGTGATAGGCAAAGTACTTTCCGCTGCCGCGGTCGGGGTCTATTCCATGGCATTCCAGTTTGCCCGGCTGCCTTCCATGCTGGTGAGCGGGCCGCTGCAATATGTGTTCTATGCCAAGCTTGCGCGGGTGAAAGAGAATAATAAGGCCATACGCCATACTTTCCTGCTGCTCACGCGTGTGCTGGCAATTGTTGTTTTTCCTGCCATGGGGCTGGTCGGGGTGGCCTACCACTCCGTATTTACCGTGATGCTTTCCGCCAAATGGGCGCCGGCAGGGAGGATTTTCATGCTGGTGGCTGCCATCTGCGCCCTGCAGGCAGTGGCGGCCCTCTGGGGGACGATACGCATGCTGCTGGGTCGTACCGACTGGCAGCTTCGTGTTACGGTAGAGTCCAGTATCTTATGGCTGGTTACGTTATTTGCCACCGTGAGATTCGGTCTGGACTGGTTAGCCATAGCCTATAGCATTGTAAATTTACTCTATATGCCACGTGGGCTGATGTTAGTGCTGCCGCTTATCAACTGTAGCTATAGTGAATATATCCGCGTTCTGCTTGGTCCTGCATTTGCAACCTGTTGTTGTATTGTGGCCTTTCTGTCTTTACAGCATATGTTCCAGTGGAGTGATGTCGCGCAGTTGGGGTTTGCGTTGCTGCTGGCCACCATAGGCATGGCAGCGGGCGCTTCTCTGCAATGGCGTTCGCTGGCGGAAGAGTTCATGGTGTTAAAGACCGTGTAGGCTTCTTTATATCCTCTAAATGTTTTTCAGCGCTTTCCGTTCTATCGCCAGCGCCTCCATCATTCCCTTTGCTTTTACAAGGGTTTCCTGCCATTCGTTTTCTGGTTCAGAATCTGCTGTGATGGCGCCGCCGACTTGAAACTCGAAGCGTTTTCCGGCTATAATCAGTGTGCGTATGACTACCGATAGGTCGCATGAGCCGTCGCCGCCGAACCAGCCCAGTGCGCCGCTATAGACTCCGCGGCGGATTTTTTCGTGAGCATTGCACCATTCCATCGCCCGGATTTTAGGCGCGCCGGTCATGGAGCCGGGGGGGAAGCAGTTCCTGACCGCTGCAAGCGTTGAAATATCGGTGCGTTTCTGGCCGATAATGGTGGATTCCATGTGATGCAGGGTCGTGTAAGTGGACACTTCAAACAGCCGCTCGACCGTGACGCTGCCCGGCTCGCAACTGCGTGAAAAATCATTGCGCATGAGATCGACGATCATCAGGTTTTCCGCACGTTCCTTGGCGCTGGTTTCCAGATAATGCCGGGAGGCATCATCTTGTGTTTTGTTAGAAAATCGTGCAGATGTGCCTTTGATCGGGCGTGATTCCATGCGTCCGGTTGCATCCATTTTAAGGAAACATTCCGGGCTAGAGGAAATAATGGCGGTATCCTGCATCCGGATGAAGGCACTGTAGGCTCCGGGGCTGGCTTTGCTGAGTGCACAGAAAATAGCAAATGCGTCGGGAGTCTCTTGGAAAGTTCCCACGAATTTCCGGGTGATATTGGCCTGATAAAAGTCCCCGCGCGCGATCGCTTCCTTTGTCTGCGCTATAATATCCATATATTCTGCTTTGGACATAGGCGAGGTTAAGGATGCAAGAGGCGACGGGGAATATGCCGGTATGACCGCACTGCTGGATAACCGTGGCAATGCGATATGCGGCGCACGATAGCTGGTAATGGTCTTTGCCTGGTTATCAAATATAAGTATCAGGCCAAACCGTGTAAGCCATACATCCGGTAGTGTGATATAGCTGCGTGTTTCCTGGGGAATGTTTTCGATAGTGTGAAGGAATTCATACCCTAAATAGCCGAACCAGGCATTGTCAAAGGCGGCTGCGTCGCTGCCCAGTTTACCGGACAGCGGCAGAGTATCGCCTTGAATGGTTTCCTGCGGATACAAGGCAAGATAGGAATAACGCCCTGTATTTTTTTTCTGCTGGCCGGAATGCAGCAATACAAAACACTGCTCTTTCCCGGAGCATTCAAACGCGGCAGCAATCGGCGGCTTCCAGGGCAGTGATTCTGTTAAGAATGCGCCCATCCAGCTATGCGTGTTTATTGAGCCTTTGCAGGCAGATGCTGCAGGCTCTGGCCGGCATTAACCCCAAACAGCCCGATAACCTCCAGTAGTTGCTTGCCGCTGATAGTTATTTTCCCCTGATCGTCCACCACCACATGCACTGCGATGTCTTTTGAGTTTTTATCGGTGTTGCTATCTATGGCATGGAAAAACTGCTTGATGCCATCCACCAGCGGTTTGGTGACATAGGTGGTCTGTCCGGCCCTGTTTTTGGCAAGCAGGGAGTCCACAGTGATAGCATAATCACCGATAGTATCCATCATGGCATCGCAGAGTACACAGGTGACCATCAAAGCACCTACGGGGAGGTTGCTGGAGGTTGTCTTACCGCCGCCTTTCACTTTGAGGCCATAGGCAGACGTAGTCAAATCCAGCTGGTTTACGGTGACATCCCCGTTTTCAAGGATATTTTTATCCTTGTCGCCTTTTGTTTCAATATCCGTGTCGAAGTGGATTTCCCCAATAGTATGGAGCTTAGGCACAATGGCCGCAGCCACGGCATCAACATTGCCGGATCGGTTGATTTCGCGTGCAAAATTAGCCCCCATCGCCGGATTGGCAGAGGCGGCATTCAACACCTTAGAGACTGCTTTCGCCAGCATCTGTTCATATTGCTCGGTTGCCTGCAGGCTGGAGTGCACCACAAGCGATGCGGTGCGTTCATCCCCATGTATGCCGGTGATGAAATGCGCCTTACTTTTTACATCATAAAGGTCGTTTTGGGAATTGAACGCTCCGACATCGAGACTCACCTGCGCGGCTGGATCGGTCAGCGCAGCGACCTCGGTCGGGCCTTCATAACTAAGCCTGATGGTACTGTTCTGTGTTCCGTACTGAGAGAAATTTAACGGTTCACCGCGCTGGTTCTTTGCAATTCCTTTTGCATCAAACAGCAACTGCAACCACGAGTTCAAAGTCTCATCCACTGCGGGTAGGCTTTTACCGTTCTTCACATCGGCATCAAAGGTGATTTTCCGGTTCGTTGAGTCGATGGGATCCGTAACCAGCGTTAGGTTGACATTTTCTATGGTGGCCGCCGGAGTTCCGGATTGCGTATAGGTAGCGCTCGATATGGTGCAATCTACAGAGCGCAATGCGGTAAAGAAGGCATTCTGATCAGAAAACGATTGTGGAACGTTCCAGGGCTGGCTATCCGGGTTATAAATGCCAAGATGGCAGAGCAGCGGCGTATTTGCGTTGGTAATCAGCGCTTCGCGGGCCTCATTATTGACAATCGGCTTCATGGAACTATTGCCGGAAACTTCCAGTGAGAAGCGATCGGCGAATAGATTGCTCGATACGGAAATAATGTCATCATAGCTTAATTCAAACACGATATTGTCCGGCACCGGCGCCTGTGGGTTCTTCTTCTCCCGGTAATCCTGCATCATGGCGGATAAGGGAATATCTATTACCGGCTTGATAATATTAAGCCGGATGGCGAAGGGATAGCCGGAAGCGCTGATAGACTCATAACGGATGAAAATAGTATCCTTGCTTAATCCTTTGGCCAGTTCATTCTGCCGGGTAAGAAAATCTTGCAACGAGGCTTTGAACTCATCCGCCTTCTTGAACCAGAAAAATGTATAACCCACGCCGATGAGAATGATGATAAGAACCAGCGAAGCCGCAGTGGATTTACGCATGAATACCTGCCTTATAAAATGATTATTAAGGAGCGTCGGCAGTCTGATATATACAAGCAGACTATTTTGGGCAAGTATTTATACTCAATTGTATTGTTAACAATACAATTGAGTATACAGCCTAGCCTTCGTGAATGGCGGGATTGTACCGCATGAGCCGAGCGCAACCAACCATTTTCAGTCTGTTGAAAATGGTTCAAGTCAAGTACAAAAACTTACTCCTGTTTCGTTCTGTGTGCTTTTTCGGTGATTCCCGATATGCCTTCACGTTTGGAAAGCTCGGCAGCAACTTCGTCCGGTGTAACGCCGTGCGCCGCCCAGAGCACCAGCAAGTGGAATAGCAGATCGGCGCTTTCCGAAATGATTTCTGGCTTGTGGCCACCGGAAGCTGCCAATATGACTTCCGTTGCCTCCTCGCCGATTTTCTGAGCTATCTTTTTGGGACCTTTTGCAAATAAACTGGCAACATAGGATGACTTCACATCGGCGCTGCGGCGTTCCAGAATGGTATCATAAAGACGGTTGAGCATGGTCAGCATAAAGACTCATCGGTTTGTATTCGGAGCCGCCTGAGGGTAATTCGTTGGCGGATAGTATCCGGGCTGAGGCGGCACGGTGATATTCATCGTCGCCGGTTTCTGATCCGGTGTTGTCGTTACTGTCACGGTGGCCGGCGCGGTAGAGCTCGTCGTCGTGATGGGCGTACTGGTGATAGTCGTGGTGATTGTGGTGGTGGACGGGGTTGTGGTCACGGTCGTTTTCCCCGGAGTCATGGTTGCGGTGGCGGTCGCCGCTGCAGGGGGCAGCGTAGCCGTTGCGGTTACCGGCGCGACAGGAGCAGGAGAGACGGTCTTGGTTTCTGTTGCCGGTTTCGGGCATAGGGATATCTTCCACCCGCGCTCTTTCATACAGTCGCAGTAAAGCTGAAAAGAGGGGGCGCTTTTCTCCTTGTCGGTGTACGGGTAATCATAGTCCCCGGAGAAATATACCCTCATCTGTCCTTCGGTTCTTGCATGGCAGGAATCGTTGTCTGCGACATATCCCTGCTGTATGGGAGTATTATTCTTGCACGCAATGAGAATGAGCAATGCAATAGGGCATAAAAAACGGAAGGTGGAGTATTTCATAATTTTTGGCGTATCTTTTAAGTATAATGCGGCACTTCCTTTACCTTATTACAAAGAATTATGCAACTTGCTGCCGGGGACTGGATAAAGGAATGCAACAAGCTGAGATAACAGGATTTAATTGCAGCATGACAAATTGCGTTAACACCGTATGTGGAAGCCCTTCGGTTTTCCGGTATAATAGTTGACTAAAATACTAGGGTATACTAGAATTTCCTTAAGGATAGAGGAAAATGAGCAATGGAAACTCCTGTAAAAATTAAGCTCCCGGTATATCTTGATTATCAGGCGACCACGCCGATGGATCCCCGTGCCGTGGCGAAGATGCTGCCGTATTTTACTGAAAAATTCGGCAACCCGCATTCACGCAGCCATGCCTATGGCTGGGAAACGGAAGAGGCGGTGGATATTGCGCGCGGCCAGATCGCTTCCCTCATTAATACGAGCGAAAAGGAAATTGTCTTCACTTCCGGCGCGACCGAATCAAATAATCTTGCCTTAAAAGGAGTGGCGCATTTTTACAAGGATCGAAAAAACCATATTATTACTGTGGCTACCGAACATAAATGCGTGCTCGATTCCTGCCGCCATCTGGAGCAGGAAGGGTTTGAAGTCACCTATCTTCCGGTACAGAAAAACGGTTTGATTGATTTAGATGTATTGCGAAATGCCATCAAGGATTCGACGATGCTGGTCTCCGTCATGGCGGTGAATAATGAAATCGGCGTGATCCAGCCGCTCAAGGAAATCGGCAGGATATGCCGTGAGAAGGGTGTATTCTTCCATACCGATGCGGCGCAGGCTTTCGGCAAGATTCCATTGGATGTCGAAGAACTGAATGTCGATCTCATGAGTATCTCAGGCCATAAGATTTATGGGCCTAAAGGCATTGGCGCGCTCTATGTGCGCCGCCGTCCGCGTGTCCGTCTGGAGCCCTTGATCAGCGGGGGCGGGCAGGAAAGGGGAATGCGGTCTGGTACATTGCCAACGCCGCTATGCGTCGGGTTTGGTGAGGCAGCCCATATTGCGAAGTCGGAAATGGGTAAGGATATCGAGCATGTTCGCCGCCTTGGCAATAAATTCCTTAAGGAAGTCATGGAAGAAATACCGGATGTCTATTTGAACGGCGACCGTGAGCAGCGTTATCCCGGCAATATTAATTTAAGCTTTGCTTATATTGAAGGTGAGTCGATGATTATGGCGATCAAGGATCTGGCAGTATCGTCGGGTTCTGCCTGTACGTCCGCGTCACTGGAACCTTCCTATGTATTGCGGGCGCTTGGCGTGAATGAAGAACTGGCCCATACTTCCATCCGTTTTGGCCTTGGGCGTTTTACCACCGAAGCAGAAATCGATTTTGCCATCCGCCTAGTCAAAGACAGCATAAGCCGCCTGCGTGAGATGAGCCCGCTCTGGGAGATGGTGCAGGAAGGCGTGGACATAAGCAAGATTGAGTGGGCAGGGCATTAAGAGAGCGCACAGTGATCCATGGGGAGTGGTCTGAAAATTATGCGCAAAATGAGCGATGTTGGCAAAAGGCTAAATGGATTACAAAAAATCTTAATAATAAATTTACAGGCCACTGATCACAGATCACTGACCACCAAAAATAAGGAGAACTACCATGGCATACAGTGAAAAAGTGATAGATCATTATGAAAATCCCAGGAACGTAGGGTCTTTGGATAAGCATAACCCGAATGTTGGTACGGGGTTGGTGGGTGCCCCAGCATGCGGTGACGTCATGAAACTGACGATTGATGTCGATCCGAATACGTTTATCATCAGGGATGCAAAATTTAAAACCTTTGGCTGTGGCTCAGCGATTGCATCAAGTTCGCTGGTAACCGAATGGGTAAAAGGGAAGACCATAGACGAGGCAATGAAACTGAAGAACAGCGAAATTGCCGAGCATCTTGCGCTTCCACCGGTCAAGATCCATTGTTCGGTATTGGCCGAAGATGCCATCAAGGCAGCAATTGAGGATTATAAGGCGAAGAAGGGGGCGGCTGAAGCGCAGGAGAAACTAGCTTCCTGAGCTGTCCTGTCTGTAATATATGAAAAACGCCATCACTATAACCGATGCTGCCATCAAGCGTATCCGCGCGTTGCTTGCCAAGCGCGGCAAGCCTTCTGTCGGCATTAAGATAGGCGTGCGCACCAAAGGCTGCTCGGGCCTTTCCTATACGGTGGAATATGCGGATGCGATAGAAAAATTTGATGAAGTCATCGATACTGGGGAATTTAAGGTTCTCATTGATCCTAAGGCGGTAATTTTTCTTATCGGCAGCATAATGGATTATGTAGAGGAAAGGCTGAAAAGCGGTTTTACCTTCCGCAATCCAAATGAAAAAGGGCGTTGTGGCTGCGGCGAATCCTTTCATGTCTGACGACGTGCAGGTTGTGGGCAGCAAATTGCAGGATTACTTTACGATATTCGGATTATTCCCTGACTTTATTCTAGATTTGGCGGATTTGGAAAAACGCTATTTTATTGCCCAGCGGACTTTCCATCCCGATCGCATGGCGGGTAAAAGCGCCAATGCCCGGCGAATGGCCATTTCCCAGTCCATGCTCGTTAACGCCGCATATGAAACACTGAAATCACCGCTCAGGCGCGCTTCCTACCTTCTTTCCTTACACGGGATAGCAGAGAACTCCAAGCCGTCACATGCGCTTTTAATGGAGATGATGGAGTTACGCGAGGCGCTTTCTGAGGCGCAAAACGCTTCGGAGCTTTCCGAATTGGAGAGCCAGTGCCTGAAGAACTACGAAGAGGCTCTTGTCAATATTGCCGAAGCCTTTGGCAGGAAGGACCTTGCCTTGGCCGCTGAACTTACGACCCGGCTCAGCTATATCAGCAAGATTCTGGATGAAATCCGGGCAAAGAAAAGAATATTTAACGAAAAAGTCGTCTGACTGTCATCATTCCGTAACAATTCCATGCTATAAAAGTAAAAGAAATAAACACCTTTTATCGAGGGGAATGTATGCCGCAAGCTGTAGCAGAGCCGTCCGCAAATAGTTGGTTAAGGCAGGCCGCAGAGGAAGCCGCTCAGGATGTTCAATCGGAAAGGGATATTCTCGATGAAAATTTCCGGCGTGGTTTCGTTCAGAAATGCTTTAGAATGCTGACGGAACAACAGGGATTGAGCTATCAAATTGCCGATTTAGCCCAAGGAGGAGTACTGATTACCGTAGCCCCAAGGGCTAATCCTAAAGATCCTTCCAAGCTGATTTTGGACGATAAAAATACTAGTGAAGATAATATGATATCCTTAATTCAGCGCGCATTAGGCCATATACCCCTCATACAAGAGCAATTTAATGGCCTGCTCCCTCCGGAAGATAAAGCGATTAAGGAGCTTGAGGAAGTGATTAGAAGCAATGGTGATAAGGCGACAGAACGGGCAATAATGGAGAATTATGCAAGACTAAAAGCAGCGCAACCAGAGACGAATGTTAAATTTTTTCCTCAAGACAAGGAAAGCAAAACGATACAATTGGAGCTAAAAGGAATCAAAACAAAAGATTTATTTGATTCTATCATAGCTGCTGCCGCGACTCTGGATCAACTGCCTATTGTAAATGCGTCCCAGCCAGATATGCATAGCATACAGGGACAACCCCAGATGGCTATGCAAGCGCAGAATCCACCGTCCCAGCCTCAATATTATGTACCACAACAACCTCCTCACCCACAAATGCAACCTCCGCCTCAAAATATGGCACAGTCACAGCAACAGCAGCTGAGACAACCAAGGCCTGCTATAAACGAATGTTCGTCGGCACCCGCTGCTCAGCAGTCAAGAGTAGTAGTCGCAAGCGCGGGTTGATTCTGCCTGCGATTGTGCATAGTATTTATTTCACTATGGATAATCGCTCAGCACAACATAAAAAATCCGGTCGTAAGGCAGCAGATACGCAGAAAAAACTCGCGGCAGCGCTCAAACGCAATCTGCTTAGGCGTAAGCAGGCATCTGTGAAGAAAAAATAATGAACTACGCTGCGGCGGCTTTTTTCACTTTGCTGTGAATGGCGGCCTGCGCTGCAGCCAGGCGGGCAATCGGTACACGGTAAGGTGAGCAGGATACGTAATTGAGCCCTGTGTTCTGGCAGAATGCGATGGAAGCCGGATCACCGCCATGTTCGCCGCAGATTCCCAGCTTGATATCACTTCTGGCCTTGCGTCCGCGTTCAGCGGCAATCTGGATCAGTTCACCCACGCCATCCTGATCCAGGGTGACGAACGGATCGCTTTCCAGCACGTTTTTCTGCTTATAGATTTCAATGAAAGATGCGGCGTCATCGCGTGAAAGCCCCAGTGTCGTTTGCGTCAGGTCATTCGTACCGAAACTGAAAAATTCAGCATGCGCTGCTATTTCCTGCGCCCGAAGCGCTGCGCGCGGTAGCTCAATCATCGTGCCGACAAGATATTCCACCTTAACACCCGTTTCATGCGCTACGGCAGCGGCGGTATCGTCCACCAGACGTTTCAGCGTTTCCAGCTCTTTAGGATTCATTACCAGCGGGATCATAATCTCGGGGATGACTTTTTCCTTGCTTGCCTTGGCTATTTCACTGGCGGCCTCAAATATGGCGCGCGCCTGCATTTCGTAGATTTCCGGGTAGGTAATGCCCAAACGGCAGCCACGATGGCCAAGCATCGGGTTGGTTTCATGCAGGGCATTGGCACGGGCTTTAACGTGTTCCACCGTAACGCCGGATGCTTTTGCCACTTCCTTAATTTCGGCATCGCTATGTGGCAGGAATTCGTGCAGCGGCGGATCGAGCAGGCGAATAGTGACCGGCAGGCCGGCCATAATGCGGAATATTTCAGCAAAATCCTTACGCTGCATCGGCAACAATTTTGCCAGTGCGGCTTTACGTTTCTCCACGGTTTCTGAAACGATCATCTCGCGCATGACGATAATGCGGTCCGCATCGAAAAACATATGCTCAGTGCGGCAGAGGCCAATGCCTTCCGCGCCGAATTTACGTGCGGTGGAAGCATCCAGCGGCGTTTCCGCGTTGGCGCGGATTTTTAAGGTACGCGACTCGTCTGCCCAGCGCATGAGCATGGCAAAGTCACCGGAAAGCTGCGGCTGAATGGTAGCCACAGAACCGAGGAATACTTCGCCGCTTGAGCCGTTGATGGTAATAAAGTCCCCTTCCTTGATGGTCTTGCCACCGGCCTTGAAGGTTTTAGCGGCATAGTCTATTTTGACCTCGCCTGCGCCGGATACGCAGGGTTTACCCATGCCACGCGCTACCACTGCCGCATGCGATGTCATGCCGCCGCGTGCGGTGAGGATACCTTGTGCCGCATGCATGCCGTGAATATCTTCCGGTGAGGTTTCAATACGCACCAGGATGACTTTTTCCTTATGGTGTGCCCTGCGCTCGGCCTCTTCGGCGGAAAACACGACGATGCCTGCCGCCGCCCCCGGAGAGGCTGGCAGGCCGCGCGCCAGTACGGTTTTACCGGCATTGGGATCCAGAGTGGGGTGGAGCAATTGATCCAGCGCCAGCGGATCCACACGTTCCAACGCCTGTTGTTGGGTAATGAGTTTTTCCTCCACCATGTCCACCGCGATTTTGATGCTGGCGGCGGCAGTGCGTTTGCCATTGCGGGTCTGCAGCATCCATAATTTGCGGTTTTGTACCGTAAATTCAATGTCCTGCATGTCGCGGTAATGTTTTTCCAGCTTCTGGTAGATCTTCACCAATTCGCCGTAAACGTCCGGCATGACTTCTTCCATGCTCGGCAGATCGCCGCCGCTGGTTTCTTTGCCTTTAATCGTAAGTGGCTGCGGCGTACGGATACCTGCCACAACATCTTCGCCTTGCGCATTGACCAAAAATTCGCCGTAAAACGCCTTTTCGCCCGTGGACGGGTTGCGCGTGAATGCCACGCCGGTGGCGCAGTCATTGCCCATATTGCCGAACACCATGGACTGTACATTGACCGCGGTTCCCCAGTTTTCCGGGATGTCATGCAGGCGGCGGTAGGTAATGGCGCGCGCGTTCATCCAGGAGTCGAATACTGCCTGAATCGCGCCCCAGAGCTGCTCTTCCACCGATTGCGGGAAGGGTTTGCCGAGTTCTTTCTCTACTTTATCCTTATATTCCTGAGTCAGTGCTTTTAAAGCATGATCATCAAGATCGGTATCAAGATGCATGCTGCCGCTATTACCATCATATTTTTTTGCCTCCAGTAATTCTTCAAAGTGATAATGATCAATGCCTAAAACAACGTCCGAATACATCTGGATAAACCGGCGGTAGGAATCATAGGCAAAACGCGGATTTCCGGTTTTAGCCGCTAAGGCTTCCACGGTTTTATCGTTCAGGCCCAGATTCAGTACCGTATCCATCATCCCCGGCATGGATGCGCGTGCGCCGGAGCGTACCGACACGAGCAGGGGATTGCTCATATCGCCAAACTTCGCGCCTACCGCTTTTTCAACGGCGGCAAGGGCATTTTTTACTTCTGTTTTAAGGCCTTCCGGCAGTTTCTTGCCCTGGGCGTAATAGGCGATACAGACTTCAGTGGTAATGGTGAATCCGGGAGGCACCGGCAATCCAAGTGCGCACATTTCCGCAAGATTCGCCCCCTTGCCGCCGAGCAGGTTTTTCATGTCCGCCTTGCCTTCGGCAAAGCCGTCCCCAAAACTGTAAACGTATTTTCCTGCCATCACAAAACCCTATGCTAAGCCAGTTTTCGTGCGCCCCACATACACGCAAAGCGGCTGAGAGTCAATATCCGCTTGTTTAAAACTGCTCCGGCCATAATGCCCTTTCAGGGCTTTATTTATAGAGGAGAGGTTGTTTTGTCCCTGATGTTAATAAATAATTCATGTAATTCTGATACAAAAGGGTAATAAGCGCCGATATAATTAAGTGTCGCCGTATTGGCCTGGGGCAGGAAAAAGCAGATGAAAAACCTTAATTGCAGGACATGGAATTCCATAGCGACAGGCATTATGATTGCCGGATTGATTGCGGGAGGGGGGCTCACAGGACAGGATTCTGCCATTGCGGCAACGCATCATTCCGCTTCATCTGGTCAACCGATGCCGGTAGGTGATATTCCCGGATGGCACCAGATTTTTACCGATGATTTTGAAACAAATGTGCCGGTCGGCGGGTTCAGCGGGTGCGATGCGTCCAAGGGAAGATGTTCTGGGCTTCCCTCCGATGTACAGGCGAAATGGTTTGCCTACCCTGACGGTTGGCCGGACACCAGCAAGAATGGCACTTACTATCCGTCTAAAGTGATGAGTATTGCAAATGGTATGATGAACTTACATCTTCATACTGAAAACGGCATGCATATGGTGTCTGCTCCTGTGCCGATATTGCCCGGCGCTACCGGCAGCGGTGGGGGGCTGCTGCATGGCCGGTATGTCATCCGCTTTCAGGCGACCTCTGTTCCCGGATATAAAACCGCATGGCTGCTCTGGCCGGACAGCGAGGTGTGGCCCCGCGATGGAGAAATAGATTTTCCTGAGGGGGATTTAAATAGCACGATCGGTGCATTCATGCACAGGCAGAATGGCACATCGGGCGGTGATCAGGATGGCTACAGCACGCAAAGCACGTATACGTCATGGCATACTGCTGTCATTGAGTGGCTGCCTGACCGGCTTACGCTTATCCTCGACGGGCAGACGATTGGAAATTCAACCGATCGTATACCGAATACTCCCATGCATTGGGTTATCCAGACGGAAACTTCTCTGAGTGGCGTTACTCCCAGCGATGATGCAGTAGGGGATGTGCAAATAGATTGGGTTGCCGTGTACGTACCTTCTGATACGTTTGCGCCTGCACCTGCCCCGACTTCAGTTCCAATTCCCACTCCGACCCCGGCTCCTGTGTCTCCCACTTCTGACCCTACCGCAGCGCCCGTTTCTATCATTATTCCTCCTACCACCAGTACCAATAGTGGCGCGGGCGATTTACAGGCGATATTAGCGGAATTGCAGCAACTCGAATTGAAAATCACCCTATTGTTACAGGAAATGAGCGCAAAACTGGGCAGTGCAAAGTCAGGAAATAGCACCCAGGTTCCTTCTGCCGGTGAGGGGGCCACGGGTACGGCTATTTCTCCCTCTCCTGTTCCCACCCCTACGCCACCTCACAGTATTGTTCCGGTCTTACGCCCGCATCCGTTCCCAACCGTATCTCCCTGCAAAGGGGAATTTAATTGTTCTTAACCAGCGAGGGGTGACGGTACCCATCAGCCGTCTATCAGGGAAAAATCCGCTATGGCATCCATGGTTGCCCTAATGCGTGCCAGAAGGTTCAGGCGATGCATGCGGAGCTCTTTATTTTCGCAATTGACCATGATCTTATCAAAAAAGCGATCTATCTGCTCACGGAGCGTGGAAAGCGTGTTCATGGCCTCGATATAGTGCTCATTATCATAGAGGTCGTATAATTTATCCGCGAGTTGGGTCAGGAACGCAGAAAGTTCCTTTTCCTCCTTTTCTACCAAAGCTTCCGGGTTCAGTCCGTTGCTTGTATAGCTGGCTTTGTCCTTCTTCTCTTCTATATGCACTATATTGACGGCGCGTTTATAGGCGATAAGCAGGTTGGTGCCGTTATAGGAAAAAATGAAATCCTGCACCGCTTTGGCACGGGCGACGACACGGACCAGGTCGTCGTCGCCATTGGCCATGACTGCTTTGATGACGTCGGAGCGTGTGCCCTCATCTTTCAACTGGACTATCAGGCGATCCGAGAAGAAAGAGACTAATTCCTCATTCAGGAATTTCGTAAGCGGCAGGCGCAGGTTGTTTTCCAGAATAATCCTGATAATTCCAAGCGCGGAACGGCGCAGGGCGAACGGATCCTTGGAGCCCGTAGGTTTTTCGCCTGCTGTAAACATGGAAATCAGCGTATCCAGCTTATCTGCCAGCGCCACACATATGGAAACTGGCACTTTGGGAGTGGGCGAGTCCGGCCCCAGCGGCAGGTAATGGTCGCGAATGGCATCTGCCACTGCGTCAGATTCTTTCTGAAAACGTGCATAATAACGTCCCATGACGCCCTGCAGCTCAGGGAATTCCCCGACCATCCCAGTGACCAGATCGGTTTTACAGAGCTGCGCGGTACGTTCAACCTGTCTTTTGTCTGCATTCGGCACGTATTCTGCCAATTTAATCGCCAGGGTTTTTATGCGATCGACCTTATCGGCAATGGTTCCGATTTTAGCGTGGAAGGTGACGTGCTTTAACCCTTCTCCCCATTGTTCTAGCGTCTTCTTGCGATCCTGATCGAAGAAGAAACGGCCATCAGCAAGGCGCGCGCGCAGTACCCGTTCATTCCCGGCGATAATCGCCTTGCCGGGATCCAACGTCACCATATTGGAGGTAATGAGGAATTTATTGGAGAAGGCGCCATCCGGGGTGAACAGCGCAAAATATTTCTGATGGGTGCGCATCTCGGAAACCAGCACTTCCCACGGCAGATCCATGAACTTTTCGTCTATGGTGCCGACCAGCACATTGGGATATTCCACTAGTCCGTTTACTTCGTTCAGCAGCCCGTCATCCTTTTTAAGTTTGAGGCCATGTTTGGCCGCACATGCCTCAAGCTGCCTGACTATCTCGGCTTTGCGCTTCTGCGGATCCGCGATGACATTGGCTGCCAGCAGCTTATTTTCATATTGTTCCGCATGCCCGATGATAATAGCCTTGGGCGCAAGGAAACGATGGCCATAAGTGAGACCCCCGGCTTTGACTCCGGCAAATTCCACCGGCACGATCTTATCGCCAAGCAGGCAGGCGATGGAATGTAATGGGCGCACCCAGCGCGTCGGATTGCTCCCCCAGCGCATGGATTTCGGCCAGGGAAAGCCGGCAAGGATTTTTTCTATGATGTCTTTCAGCAAAAGGGTGGCAGGCTGGCCTTTTTGAGGGATAACCGCGAAATAGACTTCATCTTTACCGATCATACGTTTCTCAAGGGTTTCGGCTGCAAGCCCTTCCTTGCGCAGGAACCCATCCAGTGCGGCCTGCGGTGCGCTGGTTTTGGGGCCTTTCTTTTCTACCGTGATATCCGGTTGCACTGCAGGAATGCTGCTGGCGGTAATAGCCAACCTGCGTGGCGTAACAAAAGAGTGAACGGACTCGCATCGAAGCCCGGCTTCTTTCACCGCTTCCTCAAACGCGGCTTTTAAATGGCGTGCAGCCTCGGATTGCATCCGCGCAGGTATTTCTTCGGAAAAAAGTTCAAGCAGGAAAGATGGCATTATCTAGGAACTCTAGGTGACATATGTATTTCTTTAGCGTTTTTTAAAGTTTTTTCAAAAGGAATAATCCGGTTAAGGACGGTTACTATTATACTTCCGATGATTATTCCTGCCATTGTATCCATAAAATAATGTCCGCCCTGTACCGGTGTGGCAAAAAGCATGATCAGATTCATTCCAACCATCAGGTAGCGTGGCAACAGGTATGTGAGGCTTCGTGCCGCAGCAATGGAAAAAACTGCTATCATGCTATGGAAAGAGGGAAATTCCGCCATTCCCTCGAATATGGAGGGCAGTACATGCATGGTATGGCTGCGCATGCCGTAATAGTCGTGCAGGTAGTTCAGTGATTCCGGGATGCCAATATGGGGAAATGCAGACGCGCTGATGGCATGATATTCAAAAGCAACCCTGGCGGGCCAGAACGTTGCAAGCATGACTGTAATGAAACCGCCTCCCAGAAAACTGATGGCAAATCGTTGCATCGCCGCATAGTTCTTAAGTAGAAATAAAAGCAGGAGCAGGAATAAAGTTTCTGGCCCCGTTGCGCCATAGCAAAAACCGTAAATCCCGGCGACCAGCCCGTGATCATTCACCCAGGTAATATAAGACAGCCAGTCAAATCCCGGGATATAATCGAATATTTCAAGCGTTTCGTCTCTGAAGGGATAATCATACCAGGCGCCGAGATAGCTGATGCCTGCAAGCAGCAGAGAACCGACTATCATCTGGTTGGTCAGTTGCAGCCCTATATAAATGCCAAAGTCCTGGCGCGCATAGCGGTAAATGGCAGCGAGCACTCCGAGCGCTGAGAATACCAACATTGTAAACGGCAGGGTGGAGGCAGAGAGATGCATATGGGTGTCATGCATAAGAAATGCGTCGATAATCGCCACGAACAGCAGGAAAACCCACGTGTGAACAACAACGCTACATTGCTTTTCTGCTAGGGCGTTTCCGGCAAAATCGTTCACGATTTTTTTGGCTTGTTTTTATTGTCTACCGTGACAACAGCGGGTTTGTATTTTTTTGCTTCGGTTTCAGTCATGGAGGCGTATGCGCATATGATGACCAGATCACCTTTCTGTACCAGCCGTGCTGCGGCCCCGTTGACCTGGATATCTCCGTTGCCGCGTTTTTCGCCTTCTATGGCATAGGTGGTGAAGCGAGAACCCGCTGTAATATTAAGCACGTCCACCTGTTCATACGGAAGTATGCCTGACTTTTCCAGCAACAGCGGATCTATGGTGATGGAACCCTCATAGTTGAGATCGCATGCGGTTACCGTTGCCCGGTGTATCTTCGCTTTAAGTAATGTTAAGATCATACGTCTATGTTCTCAAAGGTTTCAGGTGTCAGGTTTCTGGTGTCAACAGAAAGTGATTTTCTAAGGCCATTTAACATACGGCCTATTTCGCCTGTTTGCAATAATATGACGTTTTGTTGCTCTTCCCCAATGTATCCTAATTCATAAGCAATGATGATATGCGTTTCCAGCTCAGCCAAAGAACCATAGGATATTTTAAGGAAATTCAGGAACTCTTTTACTGTATTGCGGCTTCTGCCTTCAGCGATGTTTGCCGGGATTGATACGGAAGCCCGGCGAATCTGGTTGGTTAGTCCATAAAGCTCTTCTTTAGGAAATCCATGGGTTATGCCATAAGATGCTTTCACCAATTGAATAGATTTTTTCCATACTTCAAGATCTCTATAACTTTGTACCGCCATAGCCTTATCCTGACACCTGACACCTGACACCCGACACCTCTTTTTCCACCCATTCCTCACAACATGCTTTTGCCAGCGCCCTTACCCGTGCAATATATGCGGCGCGCTCCGTTACTCCGATAACACCGCGCGCATCCAGCAGGTTAAAGCGGTGTGAGGCTTTTATGCATTGGTCATAGGCGGGCAGGGGGATCTTGTGCCTGAGTAAGGCCTGGCATTCCTGTTCTGCGTCCTTGAACTGCCGTAACAATTGTTCCGTGTCGGCATGTTCAAGGTTATAGGCGGAGAATTCACGTTCGCTTTCAAGGAATACATCGCCGTAAGTCGTTTTTTCATTGAAGGCCAGATCATAGACGTTTTCCACGCCCTGAATATACATGGCCAGCCGTTCCAGCCCGTAGGTCAACTCGCCTGAAACCGGGTTGCATTCGATGCCGCCGACCTGCTGGAAATACGTAAACTGCGTTACTTCCATGCCGTCGCACCATACCTCCCAGCCCAGTCCCCAGGCGCCCAGCGTAGGGCTTTCCCAGTCGTCTTCCACGAAGCGTATGTCGTGCAGCATCGGATCGATGCCCAACTCGCGCAGACTATCCAGATACAAATCCTGAAGGTTATCCGGTGACGGCTTGAGGATGACCTGAAACTGGTAATAATGCTGCAGGCGGTTAGGGTTTTCACCGTACCTGCCATCTTTCGGGCGGCGCGAAGGCTGGACATAGGCGCATTTCCAGGGTTTGTCTCCCAGTGCGCGCAGGGTTGTGGCCGGGTGGAATGTCCCTGCGCCTACCTCCATGTCGTAGGGTTGCAGGATGATGCACCCCTGCCGCGCCCAGAAATGCTGGAGCGTGAGAATGATATCCTGAAAATGCGCTGCCAGTTTAGCCATGCCGCTATTTTAACGATTTTTATGCGGGAATCAATTGGTATATATGCGTTTGCTTTTACTTATACCACTTGGTATAATGCATTCACAATTTGCATCTTTAAGAATTTAAGGTGCTGTTTTCTTTCCGCTTTCACTGCCTTTTCAGGTAGAAATTTAACAATAATAAAAGATTACAAGGACTGACTATGAAAATCATTATTTCCGGCAAGCATATTGAAGTGGGCGCATCCCTTCAGGCTCACATCGAGAAACGCCTTGAAGAGGTAGTGCATAAATATCTTGGCCGTGTGGTAAACCTTGATGTTGTCATTACCAAGGAAGCCCACCGTTTCAAGGCCGATATTAACGGCAATACCGGAACTTCCACCGGAGTGGTGATAAAAAGCAGCGGCGTATCCGAAGATGTATATGCCTGCTTTGACATCGCGGCGGAGCGGGTGGAAAAACAATTGCGCCGTTACAAGCGCCGTCTGACCAACCACCATAAGAACGTGGATATTGCCCCAGCGCTTACCCCTATCAAGGCAAAGAAATACGTGCTGGAAAGCCATGAGGAAGAATCTCATGACGACAGCCCGATCATCATCGCGGAAAAGCCGACTGATATTGAAACCCTGACGGTAAGCGCTGCCGTGATGAAAATGGATCTGGCGGATCTGCCTGCGCTCATGTTTTTCAACTCTGCCAATGGCCGCATCAACGTCGTCTATAAGCGTGCGGACGGAAATATCTCCTGGGTCGATCCCGAAGGCAAGGCTGCCTGAGGCAAGATAACATGGGAAGCGGGGGAATCGCAGAATCCGGTATTTTCCTCCATGCTTCCTGTGTTGTTATCGGTGCGCATGGTGTATTGCTGATGGGGGAAACCGGCTCAGGTAAATCGGATGTAACCCTGCGCCTGTTGGATCGCGGCGCAAAGCTGGTGAGTGATGATCAGGTTATAGTGAACAAAAAAAATAATTCTATTATCGCCAGTGCGCCTGACGCTATTGCCGGACTGCTGGAAGTGCGGGGCTTGGGTATTTTTCGGAAGGAGAGGCAGGATGCTGCTGTTTTGTCCCTGGCAGTGCAACTGACGGAAAAAGATAGGATAGAGCGTCTGCCTGAGCCTGAATTTTACGAATGCCTGGGCGTAAAAATTGCCCGGATATACCTGGCTCCATTTGAAGCCTCTGCCCCGGTGAAGATTGAAATGGCTGTCGCTGCTTTATATGGGGGAACAATGATGACGGGCGCTTTCGCGCAGTCTTGCGAATAAAGTGCCTTTCATAATCGTACTAAACACATGGAATCTTTATAATCATCAGGTAATAATCAGGCAAAATAAGGGGAACATTATGAAAAAACATATTATTAGCATGCTGCTGCTTGCCAGCCTTTCCGGGTGCTATGTGGTTCAGCCTGCGCCGCCCCCTCCACCACCAGTGGCTTATGCACCTGCTCCCGGCTATTATTATCCCCCGGGATATTACGCTCCTGCGCCTACGGTCTATGGGCCGCCTGTTTCGGTTGGCGTCGGCATCGGATGTTGCGGTTATTGGCACCGCCATTAACTTGAGGATCTGTCCTAAAACAGTACAGAAAATTCCGGTTATCACGTAGGCTTTTATTTTTTCATTCGTATAGAAAGGATGAAGAAAAAAACTGCCAGAAACAAAGTGCTTATCGCCACACTTCCGAAATCCAGGACGTGGTATTCCCACAGTTTTTTCTGGTGCTATAGCCAGCTGCTGAGGCGCAGCGACGATTATTTAATGGGCAAATTCGTACCGGATCTTCTTGTTGCACTGCGTGATAAGGAAATCGGGCATAAATCTACCTATCATAGCGACCAGGGGTTGCACGATATGTACATCTGCCATGCCATTTGCCCGGGGTTCCAGGAATCTGAAGATATCCGCCATCATGAATGGGAATCGCTCTATTTCCCGCTGCCTTATAACTGGGGGGAAACGTATATTCAGGAGGAGAAATCCTGGGACAGCCTGAATCCGGCAGGTAATGCGGACGCGAGGATCGTGTATCTCTACCGTAACCCGCTTGATCACTTCGTTTCATACTATTCCCATATACAAAATCATGTGGTTGACAAACACCGTTATTACCTGCTGCCGGATGGTAAACGCCGTAAAATAAAAAATCTCCATGATTTTGTATTTGAATTTGGCGCGCTTGGCGCATTTATCAAGCATTATTATTCTTTCAGGCAGATGGCCGCCCTTTTCCCCGGGCAGGTCATGCTGATGCCTTATGAACAACTGACAACCGATCCGCGAAATGCGTTTGAAGCGTTGCTTTCATTTATCGGAATGCCTATGGATAATCCTCTGAAACGCTACATGTTCAGTGAAGCGCTCACTATGTCTTCAAAGGAATCTATGGTACGGATTGAGGAAACGCTTGGCCGTTCCCTCATCGGCGATCAGATAAATAACGGCAGGCATATACGCGACGGCAGGATTGGAAAATGGAAAGAATATTTTTCCGATGGGGACGTTCGGAAAATTGAATCCATCTTCCGGATGTTTGACATGAGCCTGAATGAATTTACGCTGGGCAGTGATGTCCCTGGGTTGATTCCGGCGGCGATTATTGAAAAACAGCAGCACCAGATTGATTTTCTTCAAAGGCAATTGCAGCGGTTGGCCACTGAAAACAACGTTCTTCAGGAGAAGATTGAAATAAGGGGCATTAAAATATGGCAGTCCTTATGGCGCAGAAATATCTACCCGACCCTGCATGCCATAGTCCGGCCAGCGAAAAAAGGCGTCAGGGAGTTGTGGGATTATAGCATCAACTTCCCTTCGGCAGCTTTATCGTCACAATAAGTCCGGGCGTGTTATCTGTAAAACTTAATTCTCCCTTATGCAGCTTAACCGCCGCTCCGACAAGGCTCAGGCCCAGCCCGTTTCCGGGGGAGCTGCGGCTTTGTTCGAGGCGAAAGAATTTCTCGGTCACCCGATGGTAAAAGGCCGTGGGGATTCCAGCGCCGTTATCTGCCACCTGCAATAATATGAAGCCTTCCCCGTCTTTCAGGATTACCTTGATGGTGCCGGATTTGGGAGTGTATTTGATGGCATTGTCTATGATGTTTGCCGCCATCTGCGTGATCAGATGACGATCGCCCTTGATGCTGATACCATCAGCGATTTCCGAGATGAGCGTCTGTGATTTTTCTTCCGCCACCAGTAAATAAAGATCGACCAGATCTTTTATGGCTTCGGAAAGATTGAATTCGGTAAAATGTTCTATACCGGCTCCGATTTCCGCCTGTGCGATTCGGAGAATGGAGTTAAAGGTGGCTACCAGAGAATCCACTTCCGAGAGGCATGCGCGTACTTTTTCTGCGACCTTCCGGTTGGATGAGTCGCTGTTTACATCCTCCAGCCGGTTGCGCAGGCGGTTGAGCGGTGTGCGTAAATCATGCGCTACATTATAGGAAATATCGCGTACACCGTCGATAAGTTCGCAGATGCGGTTGAGCGTCTGGTTAAGGTTTACTGCCAGGTGATCGAATTCGTCGCCTGTGCCGATGACATTCACGCGCGTGGTTAATGCGCCTGCCGCTACCTTGCGGAACGTCTGGTTGACCAGATCGATGCGCCGGTAAATCGTGTAGGAAAGCAGCATCCCGCCAGCCGCGGCCAGTGCAAACATAATGCCAAAGCAGATATAGAGCACTTCCACGATGATTTCATGCACGTGCTCGATATTCTCCATCTTCCGCCCGACGAGTAATATATAGCCGCCGGGAAGGGTGGAATTCATTGCGATAGCCTTGGGTGGCACCTGTACGCCGTTAGTGCCGCCTATCGGAAATTTAATCCAGCTGTCTATGCTGGTTTTTCCTCCCGGCCATCGCTCGACATTGCCTGCAAGCACCTGCCAGTTGCGATCGATGAACATCAGCACCAGTGTTTTGTCATCGTCTTTCGCAAGAATATTTTTGATCGATGCAGCGGTTTCTTCCGGACCACTTACGGTGAATTTGCGTTTCAGGTCGGCTACCTGAATCTGGATGGAGTGTTTCAGGTCATCTTCCATATCGCTGATGATGGCGCTGTAGACGAATATCAGCAATGCAGTCACCGATGCGCCGAACGTCACCATATAGAGCAGGGTGAAGCGGAAAGCGGCGGATCGGAAGAGACGGAACATCAGTTTTCACTCATACAGTAACCCACGCCACGGATGGTTTTTATAAGTGATTTTTCGAACCCCTTATCCACTTTCTGGCGCAGGCGGCTTACCTGTACGTCAATCACATTGGTCTGCGGATCGAAGTGGAAATCCCAGACGCTTTCCAGCAGCATGGTGCGTGTGACCACCTGGCCGACATGGCGCATGAGATATTCCAGCAGCATGAACTCGCGGTTCTGCAGGGGAATTTCCCTGGCGGAGCGTGTGACCTTGCGGGTAAGGAAATTCATCACCAGATCGCCCACCTGTAACGTGGATTGCTCATTGGGCGCACGCTGGCGGCGTACCAAAACCTCGACACGCGCCATAAGCTCGGAAAACGCAAAAGGTTTCACCAGGTAGTCATCGCCGCCCGCCTTGAGGCCTTTTACCCGTTCGTCCACCTGATGCAGCGCGCTGAGAATAAGGATAGGCGTCGTATTGCCGGAGGCACGGAGCGTCTGGATGATCGTAAGGCCGTCAAGCTTGGGAAGCATCCGGTCAACAATAAGGACTTCATACTCATTCTCAACGGCGTTGAATAACCCTGCGCTACCGTCAGCAATGTGGTTAACCTGGTGTCCGGCCTCCAGCAGGCCTTTTACGATAAACGAGGCGGCATCGTGGTCGTCTTCAATAAGCAGTACGCGCATAATACAGTGATTAGTTGCCAGTAGTTGGTGAACAGATATATAACTTTTTCTAGAGTAAACAAAGCTAAATGGAAAGCGTATCATGAAAACAGCGATTGTAACCGGGGCGTCACGAGGGATCGGGGCGGCAACGGCCAAACTCCTGGCGGGACAAGGCTATCAGGTGGCGGTGAATTACGGCAAAAGCCGTGAAGAAGCGGACAAGGTGGTGGCGGATATTGCCAGACACGGCGGCAAAGCCATAGCGGTACAGGCGGATATGGGCGTGGAGGATGATGTTCTCCGCCTGTTTGAGGTGGTGTCGAAAGAACTGGGGCCGGTGAAGGCGCTGGTCAATAATGCGGCCATCAATCCTTCCTGTCTGGTGGAAGAAACTGATTATGCCATGCTCGCAGCGGTCTTTTGCGTTAACGTGTTAGGGGCTATTGTTGCCTGTCGCGAGGCGGTGAAAATCATGAAGGCAAACGGCGGCGGCGCTATCGTCAACGTTTCTTCGGAAGCGGCGCGTTTTGGCGGTAATAAGATGAGCCATTATGCGGCGTCTAAGGCGGCAATAAATACGTTCAGCATCGGGTTTGCCCGCGAGGCGGCAGCGCATAATATCCGGGTGAATATCGTCAGCCCAGGCATTATTGATACGGACGCGCATGCGGGCGCAACTCCGGAAAGGCTTGCCGCTCTGAAATCTTCCCTGCCTACAGGGCGTATGGGAAAGCCGGAGGAAGTGGCGGAAACCATCGCCTGGTTGCTTTCCGGTGCGGCGTCCTATGTCTCCGGTTCTGTGGTGAGCGTGGCCGGAGCGCGTTAAGGCGCTATTTCGGGGGTGGTTTGGGCCATATCCGTAAACCATGTGCTGCCGATAGAAGACAAAATAATAAGGGCAATGGCAAAACACTGAAGGAAGGTTAAATGTTCATTCAGGAATAGGGCTCCCGATAACGTTGCGATAGCTGGCTCAAGGCTCATTAATATACTGAAGGTGTGGGCAGGGAGGTTGCCTAATGCGATCATTTCCAGTGAACAGGGAATAGAACTGGCTAATACGGCAACCAGGAACACAAGCGGTAAAATGGCAGGCGCAAAAATGGCGCTGCCCGCCTGGATGACTCCAATAGGAAAGGTAACCATGCTGCCTACGCACATGCCAAGCGTGACTGCAGTGCCGCTATGCACCGCTTTGCTGGTCTTTTTGCCGAATACAATGTAAAGCGCCCAGCACAGGGCGGCGCAAAAAGCATACAGAATGCCAAGCGGATCAAGTCGTTCGTTAAAACTGGTGATGGGAAGCAACAGCAAAATACCGGGTACTGCGGTTATCACCCAGATAAAATCCCTTGGACGTTTTGATGCGAGTAATGCGATAGCCAGCGGGCCGGTGAATTCCAGCGCAACCGCGATGCCAAGCGGGATACGCGCTATGGCAAGATAAAACAGCAGGTTCATGCAGCCGAGCGATATACCGTAGAAAATGATCGACTTCCATTCCTTGCGTGCAGGCCAGTTGCGCCAGGGGCGCCAGGTTATGAATAATATAATGAATGCGAATAAAAGCCTGAACGAGGTAATGCCTTGTGGACTAAGACTTTGGAAAAGATGTTTAGCAAGCGCCGCACCCGCCTGAACAGATACCATGGCGGCGATGATTGCAAGTACGGCCTGCACGCGGGTATTGGAAAGGATTTTAGACATATGCATCAGATATGCAACTCCGTCACTACCGGCACATGGTCGGAGGGGCTGGCGAAGTTGCGCGCCTCGCGCATGATGAGAGAGGATTTTAGGCTGGGCAGCAGGTTGGGGGTAATCCATATATGATCTAGCCTTCTTCCGCGGTTGGATTTTTCCCAGTCCCGGTTACGGTAGCTCCACCAGCTATAGAGTTTTTCCGAATGGGGAACGAAATGCCGGGAAGTATCTATCCAGCCCAGCGTGCGGCGGAACTTTTCCATGGCTTCGGTTTCCACGGGAGTATGGCTCACTACGGTCAGTAATTGCTTATGCGACCAGACATCATGCTCCAGCGGCGCGATATTCAAATCCCCCAGCATGATGACGGGCTGGCCTTTCTTGCGTATACCCTCTGCCCATGCAGTCATCGCAGCGCAGAAACGCAATTTCTGATCGAATTTTTCATTGAGCGTGCGATCAGGAATATCGCCGCCGGCGGGAACATAGAAGTTATGGATCTCAACGCCGTTCTTCAATTTTGCGCGGATATGCCGTTTGTGATCGATGCCAAGCAGATCCATGCTGTCCACATCGTAAAGCGGCATACGCGATAAAATCGCCACCCCGTTATAGCTTTTTTGCCCGTTGAAATAAATATGTTCAAAGCCCAGCTTGCGGACATCTTGTTCTGGAAAAAGATGGTTTTCCACCTTGGTTTCCTGTAAGCACAATATATCAGGATTTGCCTGTTTCACTACCTGTTCAATCTCGTCCAGGCGGATGCGGATAGAATTTATGTTATAGGTGGCAATGATCATAGAAATTTAGGTAAGAATAGTACGTTGCATTGGACTATGGATATTATAAAAACAGAGAATGGGCAATGCCATTGCTGTTCTGTGAAGTATTTTACTATATAGAGTATCAGCTCCCCTGCCGGAGCTGATAGGCTACACTAAGAGATTTAACACCGAATCAGCTTTTTACAAAGCCATCTAAACCAGCATGTCTTGTTTTTTAAAGCCGATGCTGCTTTCTTCAGTGCTGCGTTTACGGTATTTAGCTCTGTTTTAATTACACTTCTCTCAGCTTTTTGCGCTTTGGTTAATTTTGCTTGAAGTCTTTCTTTCCTCCGCCGAAGCGGAGTTAACGCACTCCCCATTTGAGCGGCATTTGCAAGTAAATACCCCTCCAATGTCGCTCCTTCGGGTGGATTTTCTTTAATTGCTGCTCGTTCAGCTATCAGGCGTTCGAGCATGGCAATTTCTTGCTCTAAAGGTGTCAGTTTTGATGGCGTTTCTTCCATCCTCTGTGAATCCTTTCTTTTATCTATAAGTACTGCATTCGCAGCCAAATGCCCGATATCCTTTTGGTTATATAACCAAGGCAGGGAAGAATATCAGGCACAGACTTCGGCACCACTATAGCCACAATCAAGCATGGCATAAATCCAAGATTTATGAACTTTTTGTGACAGTTGAACGATTTAGTGCTAACGTGCCTGAATATGAGCGGAACATTCATCACATTCGAAGGTGGCGAGGGCAGCGGCAAGACCACCCAGATTAATTTGTTGGAAAAATATTTATGTGATTCCGGAAGAAAATGCCTGCTGACGCGCGAGCCGGGAGGAAGCGCGGGCGGTGATGCAATCCGGCAGTTATTGCTGACCGGCGCAGCGGATAAATGGCATCCCGTTTCTGAGACCTTGTTGTTTCAAGCAGCGCGCGTGGAGCATGTGGAAACGCTGATAAAACCGGCTTTGGCGCGTGGTGAGATCGTATTATGCGATCGGTTTTTGGATTCTACTCTTGTCTATCAGGGGATCAGCAAGGGATTGGGAATGGAATATGTTCGCCAGTTATACCGGTTGACGCTCGGTAATTTTATGCCGGATTTTACCATTATTCTTGATATTGATCCCCAAATCGGAGTGAGCAGGGCTAAGAGGCGGTCGGGAAATGAAACGCGCTTTGAACATATGGAGATGGAGTTTCACCGAAAAGTACGGGAGGGATTTCTTGCGCTCGCGGTGGTTAATCCAGGGCGTTATATCGTTATTAATGCGAATCAATCCTTGGAAGAGGTTTCCCTTGCAGTCCGGCGAATCTTTGCTCTATAGTGCCTCATGGCTGGCGGCGGGCGGCGCCTCTGCGAAGCCGGTCAGGTCCGAGAGGAAGCAGCCGTAGCAGTTAAAGCGCCGGGTCGCCGTCAGTCACAAAAATGGTGTCTAATTCTACTGCGGCTAGCATCTGGATTGCGGATGTATTGAAAAATATACTCATGTACTCTCTGTACACTCCGTCATTTTTCAATACATCCGCTTCCCATCTGCTTTGCTGCAGCGAATTATCCAGCCATTTTTGCCTTGCAACGTGCAACCTGAAACTTGCAACTGATGGAATACCGCGTTCTTGCCCGTAAATATCGTCCCCAGACCTTTGCCGATTTGATTGGACAGGAGGTGCTGGTGCGGACGCTCAGTAACGCCTTTGCCACCGGGCGCATCGCTCATGCCTTTCTGCTTACCGGCATTCGTGGCATCGGCAAGACAACGACAGCGCGTATTATTGCAAGGGCGCTCAACTGTGTCGGTGCAGACGGGCAGGGCAGCGCGACGATTAGCCCGTGCGGCATATGCACGCATTGCACGGCGATAGCGGAAAGCCGGCATATGGATGTGCTGGAGATGGACGCCGCCAGTAATACCAGTGTGGACGGTATTCGCGATCTTATCAATACGGTGCAATATCTCCCGAGTTCGGCGCGGGTAAAAGTCTATATTATCGACGAAGTGCACATGCTTTCCAACAGCGCGTTCAATGCGCTGCTCAAAACGCTGGAAGAGCCGCCGCCGCATGTAAAATTCATTTTTGCTACGACGGAAATCCGCAAGATTCCAGTCACCATCTTGTCGCGCTGCCAGAAGTTTGAGCTGAAGCGTATTGAAACGCAAACTCTGGCGAAGCATCTGGGGAATGTGCTTGCGAAGGAGAATGTCAAGGCGGAAGAAGAGGCCTTGGCGCTGATTGCCGATGCTGCCGAAGGCTCGGCGCGCGACTCCCTTTCGCTCCTCGATCAGGCTATTGCGCATAATGCGGGGGAGGACGGAGTAATACGTGGGTTAGCGGTGCGTGACATGCTGGGCATGAACGATAAGTCGCAGCTGTTTAAAATGTTAGAAAAATGTTGCTCCGGCGATATCCGCGAATCGCTTGCCGAGTTCCGCAACCTTTATGCAGCGGGTGCGGATCCTGCGATTATGCTGCAGGATTTGCTGGCGCTGATGCATTTCATCACGCGGGTAAAAATCACGCCAGCGGCGGCAGATGATGTCGCGTTTTCAGAGCCGGAGCGTACATTTGCGGAAACTCTGGCGCAGAAGCTTGCCATGAGCACCCTGACGCGTTTCTGGCAGATGCTGCTGAAGGGGCTGCAGGAAACCCGCATTGCTCCTGATCCGGCTGCCAGCGCTGAAATGACGCTTATCCGCATCGCGCATAGCGCGGATTTGCCCTCGCCTGCGGATATTATACGGGGCTTGAGAAAAAATACAGCAGCGCCGCCGTCTGGCAATGGAGAGAGCACCACGCCGCCGCCACGTGCGCCGGTCGCCTTGATTACTACCCAGCAGGTTGTTCCCCAGCCGGTCGTGCAACACCAGCATGAGCAGGCCGTGGTTATAAACACATTTGCCGATGCGGTGGAATTGTTCAATGCCCGCAGAGAGCCTTTGCTGCATAATTATCTGATGCGTGAAGTCCGGCTGGTAAATTTCCAACAGGGAAGATTGGAACTGAATATTTGCGGGGAAGTGCCGCTTGATTTTGCCGGGCGTGTTGGTAAAAATTTAAGTGACTGGACGGGAACGCGCTGGGTGGTTATCCTATCGCGGGAACAGGGGGAAGTACCTTTGCAGGTTCAGTACGAAGAAAAAGCGGCAAAAGAGCGGGAAGCAATAAAATCACATCCGCTGGTGGCGAAAGTGCTCGAAACCTTTCCTGGTGCGGAAGTGGTAAGAATTATTAATAATGGAGTATCGGCGTGAACATACAGAAAATGATGAAACAGGCGCAGGAAATGCAGAATAAGATTGCTGCGATGCAGGCAAAGCTGGAGGAAGAGGAAAGCGAAGGCAGCTCTGGCGGTGGCATGGTGGTGGTCACGCTTTCGGGTAAAGGGTTGGTCAAAAAGCTCAGCATCGATAAGAGTCTGATAGACCCGAACGAGAAGGAAATGCTGGAAGATCTTATCATTGCGGCTTTTAATGACGCTAAGAATAAGATAGATACTCATGTCAGCGAGCAAATGGCAAAGATGACCAGCGGAATGGGGTTGCCTGCAGGCATGAAGCTGCCTTTTTAGCAATATAAGGAATGGCTATGGGACATTACAGTTCTGATGATGAAGCCTATTTTGATAAGGAACAGCAGGCGCATGACGATCTGGTTATTGATCATGCGGTGGAAGCTGCCGCAAAAGGGGAGAATGTCGAGCAATTGCTAGAGATCATGCTGGTGTCCATCCCCGCCAACCGAAGAAATGCGGTGAAAGCCAAATTCATCGCCGCCCTGAAGAAGCGCGGGCTGAGAGCGCCGTCTAAGGATGCGGATATTCCGTCACGCAAGACGCTGGATCGTCTTCGCAATGCGCTTACCATTACGGCAAAAGAGGCATATAACCGTGTCCTTGCGCTGGTAGCAGCCCGCCCGGATGTTGCTGCCAGAATCAAGCAGGCAGGCGAGATATTGGCCAAGAATGGCGTCACCGCTGAAAAAATCCAGATGATAAGGGAGTCCGAGCTGGGAACAATTTCACATAATGCGCCGGGTGTGTCCCAATCTTTCCGTGATACGGGACAGGGGCGCGGTAACTGATATCGGGTAGAGTATGAAAGTATTTTTAAGTTGGTCAGGCCATCGAAGCCATAAAATGGCGCTGATTCTCAGGGATTGGTTGCCGGATGTATTACAGTCGATTGTCCCTTACGTTTCATCGGAGGATATAGATAAAGGAAAGAGTTGGGAAGCTGAAATTGCCAAAGAGTTAGACTGCTCGAATTATGGTATTTTGTGCCTGACAAAGGAAAACATAAACGAACCCTGGATTAATTTTGAAGCCGGGGCATTATCAAAACAAATAGGAAAATCCTTCGTGAGTCCTTTCCTCCTTAACGTAGGGCGTTCAGAAGTAAGTGAGCCAGTACAGAGATTTCAATCGACTATATTTGATAAGGCAGACGTCAGAAAACTAATCGCTTCCCTTAACAAATCTTGTGTCCCAGCTTTGTCAGAAGACAGAGTAAACAAAATGTTTTCTCTTCTTTATCCCCGCTTAGAAGAAGAACTGAAATCATTACTGCAGATGAACAAGGGAACAGGCATGGATGAGAAAGCCATGCTTAAAACCGAAAAGCAGGTTGCAGAGCAGGAAAAGATAGAAATTGATAGAGAGGCAAAGGCGGCGCATGCAAAAATGGTGCAGGACCATCATGATTTGAAAATGCAATTTACTGCATTCGTTAAACTGACAGAAGAAAATAATAGCTTGAAAACGCGTCTTGAGAAACTCGAAAAGGAGAGCGCAATGGAAGCCTGTAAAGAACCATCACTTAAAGTATTATTAGGCTCATTCAGTGCGGATCTCAAGAGGCCACACACAGAAGATGTCATAAAACCATAACCGTGTAACTCATATGAAAATGCAATCCATGGAATCACTTGCGGACCTCTCTCAAAAAAATGCGGATTTGAGAAGGCAGCTTACCGAACTGTCAACGAAGATAGCGCAAGGGGATGATTATACTATTCCGTTGTCTGCTTCCTTATCCGATTTGGCACTTTCTGTATCTGACAAGGAAGAGTCGCTTACTCGTCGATATAAGAGAAAAAATCTATTTAATAAGGAACTGGTATTTGAATTTACTAGAGATCCTGGACTTTTACATCAGTATTATCAAATCCGTAGCAATGAATATAAGGCTTTTCATGGAGAAGCGTATGAGACTACAGAAAATGAATATGATCGATCCGCGCATATTATGGTGGCGAGAATCGGGAATTTTTGCGTAGGCGGGGTGCGTATCAACACCAAAACCCCACGCAATAATGGTTTGTTGCCTATGGAAAAAGCCGCAGATTTTAGGATTGAAGAATATTTTCCGGAATTACGCCATCAGCAGGTTGCCTATGGAGAAGTAGGAGACTGGGTGCTTTTGCCCGAATTCAGGGGAGGTCAAATCTCTGACGAAATGACAAGAAGAATATTTGAAAAGGCCTCTGCATTAAATATAGAAATGTTATTTGTCCTTACGTCGCCTTTGCAGGCCCGCTTATACAAGCAGGTTTGCATTGCGATAGGCTTAAAAGATACAATCATACATTATGATATAGCGCTGTCAGGTTATCCTGCGGAAGGAGATAAAAGCTATCTTCTCAGTGTGGCGCTTGCAAAAAATGCTACAGACCGGCGTGATGATGTATCCAGCCATCACAAACAGAGAATATTGGATGAAGTCCTGTAAATTACATAGCATTTGCGAGTTATATAGCTATAAAAAGTGACGGTACACGAGTACAAAAGATTTTTTGCGTCTGTGGAATTTGGAAAGAAATTTAATGAACGCAATGCAATGCCGCAAGTTAAGGTTATTTTATGCGAATAAGCGTGGATTCTGGTCGCTGATATTGCTGGCGGTGCTATTTTTTATAAGCCTGTTCGCTGAATTTATCGCTAATGATAAGCCGGTTGTGCTGAAGTATCATGGGGCATATTATTTTCCTATTTTCCGATTCTATCCTGAAACCACCTTCGGCGGCGACTTCCAGACGGAGGCGGATTACCGCGATGCCCATATTGTCCAGAAGATCGCTGCCGATGGCTGGATGATCTGGCCGCTGATACGCTATAGCTATATGACCATCAACTATGATGCGGTCCCGGCGCCGATGCATCCTACGCCTGATAACCTGCTTGGTACGGACGATCAGGGACGCGACGTACTGGCGCGGCTTATTTACGGTTTCCGCATTTCTATGCTGTTTGGCATGGCGCTTACTTTCATAAGCTCCATCATCGGTATCACCGCGGGCGCAGTGCAGGGCTATTTCGGTGGCCTGACCGATCTGCTATTCCAGCGTTTCATGGAAATATGGGGGGGGCTGCCGGAAATCTACCTCCTGATTATTCTTGCCAGCATTGTGGAGCCGAACATCTGGTGGCTACTCGGCCTGATGGTGCTGTTTTCCTGGATGGCGCTGGTGCATCTCGTGCGCGCCGAATTCCTGCGGGTGCGCAATTTCGATTATGTCCGCGCCGCACGTGCACTGGGAGTAAGCGAATGGAAAATAATTACCCGTCATGTATTACCCAATGCGCTGATTTCTACTATCACTTTTATTCCTTTTATCATGAACGGTTCGATTGTAACGCTGACATCGCTGGATTTCCTGGGCTTCGGATTGCCGCCGGGATCTCCCTCGCTCGGGGAACTACTGGCGCAGGGAAAGGGCAATCCGCAGGCGCATTGGCTCGGCTTTACCGGTTTTATTACGCTTGCGGGGATGCTGAGTTTGCTGGTGTTTATCGGCGAAGCGGTGCGTAATGCATTCGATCCCAGAAAGAATGCGGTGTAGCATGAGTATTATTTCCGTAAAGAACCTCTCGTTGCTTGCCGGCGAAAAAACACTGGTGAAAAAAGTTTCATTTGATGTCAATGAAGGAGAAATATTGGCCCTGGTTGGCGAAAGCGGCTCAGGTAAGACCTTAACCGCGCTTTCCATCATGGATTTATTGCCGGCTGGGGTGCGCCGGAAGCCAGACACGGAAAGCCAGAAACTCATCTGTGGAAAACAGGCAGGGATGATTTTCCAGGAACCCATGACATCCCTCAACCCGCTCCATACTATCGGTAAACAGGTTGGTGAAGCGATACGTATTCATCAGAAAAATGCAGGCAAGGCGGAAGTCAGAAGTAAGGTGCTGGAGCTGCTGGATTCTGTCGGGCTTGGCAGTTTTAAAACTCGCCTTGATGCGTATCCCCACCAGCTTTCCGGCGGCGAGCGCCAGCGCGTCATGATTGCGATGGCAATCGCCAATGATCCTGCGTTGCTTATCGCCGATGAGCCGACCACAGCGCTTGATGTGACGATTCAGGCACAGATTCTGGCATTGCTTACCTCATTGCGGGATCAGCATGGCATGTCGGTTTTGCTGATTACCCATGATTTAACGATTGTCCGTAAAGTGGCTGATCGGGTGGCAATCCTGTCGCAGGGAAGCCTTGTGGAAATGGGAACGGTAGAGGATATTTTTTTACGTCCTCTTCATCCCTATACGAAGCAACTGCTGGCTGCCGAACCAAGGAGCGCGCCGTTGCCTGCGCCTGCTGGCTTGAGGAAGGTGATGGAATGCCGGAATGTATCGGTGGCATTGGCGACAGGCAGCAATGTGCTTGCCTGGAAAAAACAGTATGACACTATTCTTGAAAATATAGCGATATCCGTGCGGGAAGGCACGACGCTTGGCATTGTCGGCGAATCCGGTTCCGGCAAAACCACTTTGGCGCTGGCATTGCTGCGGCTGGTGAAAAGCAGCGGCGAGATTGTTTTTGACGATGAGCGCATAGACACGCTTTCCGGCAAGAATCTGCGCAAGAAACGCCGGAATATGCAGATAGTATTCCAGGATCCCTATTCCAGCCTCAATCCTCGCATGATCATAGGCGATATTATTCGCGAAGGGCTGGATGTGCATGAAGCCAGTTCCACGTTTAAGGAACGTGAAGAAAAAGTCGATGCGATATTGCTCGAAGTTGGATTATCACCGGAGATGAAGGTACGTTACCCGCATGAGTTTTCCGGTGGACAAAGGCAGCGTATTTGTATCGCGCGCGTGCTGATACTCAAGCCAAAGCTTATTATTCTCGATGAGCCAACTTCGGCGCTTGATATTTCCGTACAGGCGCAGATACTGGATTTGCTCGCCGGATTACAGGATAAATACAGGCTTTCCTATATTTTTATCAGCCACGATCTACGCACCATACGCGCCCTGAGCCATCAGATCGTGGTGTTACAAAAAGGTAAAATAGTAGAAAGCGGTATGGCTTCTGAAATTTTTACGCATCCGAAAGAAAACTATACGCGCGCGTTGCTCACAGCGGCTTTATAGTCCCCCAGTTTTGGATAAGCGTTGCTCAAAGATCAGCTGATGGCTTAATGGAGAAAGCTGCGAATGCAGCGATATACTCACTTGCCCAAATTCCAATACCTATCCGTCATTCCGGCGAAAGCCGGAATCTCAGGCTTTCTCCATGAGATACCGCTGTCAAGCAGCGGTATGACGATCTCTTTTTATTTAGGAGAATGAGTATAGGTGAGCGATGAGGTTTTCGCAAGAGATGCATTGGCTTGAGACACGATTGTTTTTAGCGTTTTCGGCCTTTGTCAAAGGCTGTTTTGCAGTTTTTTGGCATGGCGGTATTGTATGAGCAACGGCTCTACATCCCTACTCGGATGTCAGTAGATATACTTAACATCAAGGCCTAACTTCTCAGTAACAATTCTTCCGCATATGTATTAAATGCTGAACCCAAAATCCAGGCTGCTATACATCTCATTTCTGGCAGCGAGGGTGGCAAGGGTGGCAACAATACCGAATACGGAGAAATTGCAGTTGGGAATCTTGACTTTTTCCTTTACCTCTTTGCCACACTCGTCTTCGTCGCACATGCCAACAAAGCGCATTCCTGTGGCATTGAGGTTGGAAAAGGCATCGCGTTCCGTATTGATGCGATAGGCCCCGCCGACGGGAATACCATCTACAAGATACATCATTGCCTCGGCAGGAGAGCCTTCCACGACATCAATGGTCGGGATACCTTCCTGCACAATCACTTCGGTATTCTGCGTGCCCTCCTTGATCACATCCATTTTATTACGCGCTTTTTTGTTTAATTCCTGCAGTTCTTCCGCGCTTTTTACTGTCATAATACCCATGCCGTAGGTGCCGCTATCTGCCTTTATGAACACGTAAGGCGCATCTTTTATTCCGTGCTCCTCATATTTATTGCGGACGGCATGCAATACCTTCTCTACGCCCAGCATCACGCATTCTATGCCTTTTTGCTCGCGGAAATTGACGATGCCGCAACGGTGTGAAACTGCCGAAATAAGCCACGGATCAAAGCCGAGCTCCCCCGCAAACTCACGTGCTAGGGCATAGTAGGCCCGGAAATGCTCACTCTTGCGGCGCGTATACCAGCCCATGCTATAGGGCGGATCCACCGGCTGATGGATATGTTGAAGTACTTCCGGCGCGCCGGAAGTACAATCATTATTGAGAATAATTACATCAGGCGTAAAACCGTCACGTGTCTTAAGGATGTTCCCTTCGCGGGTCAGGGGATATTGAATAACCGTTTTGCCGCCGCTGGATTGTGAGGATAACGGCTCCTCTATTGCGGTTAGACTGCCAATTCTGACTTCAGCGTCACACTGGGCGATAAGGTTGCTGAGAATCGCCAAATTTTCCAGGTAGAAAAGATTGCGGGTATGGTTCTCGGGAATAATCAGAATGCGTTTTGGCCTTGGCTGTATCGCGTCAAAGCGATCGCGCATCATGGTGACAGCACGCTTGCGGGCAGCCTCGGAAAGATTGTTAAAGCCCGCCGGGAACAGGTTGGTATCTACCGGCACAAGCTTTCTACCGGAATGGCGCAAATCCACGGAGCTATAAAAGAATGGTGGTTTTGCGGTGCGCTTGGCATGCAGCCAGCTTTCTATATCCGTGCGCCGGTTTTTTAATAATGTGTCCAGCCGATTGATGATTTCTGACATGAAGGCTCCTTTAGTGGAGTATTACTATCTAGCTTTTTATTAATTATCTATGAAAAATCCGGTTTTTTATCCCAGTCGCCAAGCCATGCCTGTGTGAGTGTCAGGGCGGCGATGGCGGCAGTATCGGCACGCAGGATACGCGGCCCCATGCACATGCCTGCCGCAAAACCGGCATGGCGTAATAGATCACGCTCTTTTTCAGAGAATCCGCCTTCCGGACCAATTAATACGGCATATTTTGTAGCAGGCAGGGCAGATGGCAATGTTTTTGCGTTCTGGCCGCTGCCGGATTCGTCACAGTGCAGAATCATCCTGTTTTTATCCCAATTACCGAGCATATCGGTAAAGGAAGTCAGAGAGTCAATTACAGGGATATCCATACGCTCGCACTGCTCGGCAGCTTCTATGGCGATGGTAGTGAGACGCTCCTCATTGATACGCCTTGCCACGGTAAACTCAGTAAGTACAGGAATAAAACGGGAAATGCCAAGCTCGGTTGCTTTTTCCACGACAAATTCGGTTTTGCCGCCACGGAGCGGTGCGGCCAGCAGCCAGATATCCGGCACAGATTGTTGTATCCGCAATGCTCGATGTAGCGTTACGGTAATATTTTTTTTATGAAGCAACGTGATTTCCGCCAGCCATACACCGTCATGGCCGTTGAACACTTGTATAGTGTCTCCAGTTTTCTGGCGTAAAACATGGATAAGATAATGCGTCTGCTTTTCATCCAGCGCAATGGCCGCACCACCTGTCAGAGACTGCGTGATGTACAGGCGTGCGGACATTGGCTATGGATACCGAATAGTATTAAGCGGCTGCCTTATATTCCACTTCTTCCGTCTTGAGCGCTTTCTGGTAGGATGGAAGGGCAATCACCTTGCGGAACAGATCTTTGGTTTTCTGCCCGATTTTAATTCCCTGGAAGTAGCTGGACCAGTTGGCGATGACCGTCAACAGAATATCTGCGGCAGTCAGTTGCTGCCCGGCGATGTAGGGAGACTTCTCCAGCCTTTGCTCTACCTCTTCCCAATGCTTGTTAATGTGCTGGATGGTGAAATCGAGTACTTTCTTCTGGGTTTCACCTTCAAAATTCTTGAGGGCAAAGAATCCGCGGGCATAGGCCGGGTGTAGGGTAGCATTGGCGAACATGAGCCATTCAAGCGCCGTTGCGCGTTCCTTGCCGGAATCCGGCAGAAGCGAATTGGAATGTTTCTGCAGCAGGTGCAGTATAACGGCTGCGCCTTCACGGATGACATGGCCGTCATCCACCAGGGTGGGCACCTGGCTACGCGGATTAATTTTCAGCAACTCTTTTTTTGCATCGCTATGCGGATCACCGACATTGACCAACGTAACGGATTGGCCCAGCTCATTGAGAAGGACATGGATAGCCATGGAACAGGCACCGGGCATATAATAGAGCTTATACATGATAGAGAATCTCCATTGGTTGTTACAACTAATTGTATCGCAGCATCCAATATTAGAAGTGTTATAATGAGAAGTCGAGAGGATTATGTTTTGCCTACGGTACTAAACAATATTACGGAGCAACTTTCCTGCCGCTCTTGACACTGAACGTAGTATTGTCCTTCAGGGTAAACACACCATCAGGCGCGGTGTTTTTGCTGCCGTCGGTATTCGTAAGGGTTACGGTGCCCTCGCTGCCGATTTCAATTCGGGTGCCATCCTTAAGCTCACCTGCGATTGGCTTATCCGCCTCTCCCGCTTTTGCCTGTGCAGTCGGCACGACAACGGAGGGCGTAGGAATGGGTGGGGCGACGACAGGAGTAATAATGGAAGGATCAGGAACCAGCGCGGGTTTATCTTCCGCATATGCGCAAAAGCCTGTCATGCTCAGGACTGCGGTTGCCAAAAGAAAATGCTTTTGCATACCCCCTCAAATTGATACCACATTAAATAATGTGCAGACTTTTATTATTATGTATTCTTTTTGCATTCTCTGTACAAGCGGATGATGATTTATTATCCGTTGCCCGGATAATAAATGGGAAGTCGTTTGTTGCCACATCGGGGGATACGGTGCGCCTCGCCAGCATTGAAGCCCCGAATGTAAAGGAAGAAGATACCCCAACACGCCATGGCCGCCCAGGCGAGCCGCTAGGAGAGGAAGCCGGTCAGGCGCTCTCAGCACTGATTGCAGGCAGAAAAGTCCGCATCGACTATAATCCCGGCAAACGCGATCGCCATAACCGGCTGCTCGGCCAGGTGTACGACGATAAAGGCGTATGGATACAAGGTGAAATGCTGAGGCACGGCTTTGCCATGGTCTATAGCTTCAGCGATGATTCGCATGATATCATAGAGAAAATGCTGGCCGCTGAAAGAGAAGCGCGCAGTCAAAAGCTCGGCATATGGGGCGATCCGTACTACCGCGTTATCACGCCGGAGGAAGTGCGTGAGTTCATCAACCGCTTCAAGTTAGTAGAGGGCAGGGTAGCAAACGTGCATGAATATCACGGGAACATTTATATAAACTTTAATGCGCACTGGAAAGGCAATTTTGCCGTTTTCATATCGCACAAGCATGTCGACGCTTTTGCAAACGCGCATCTCTCTTCATTGGAAGGCAAAACCATACGTGTGCGGGGATGGATAAATTTCCATAATGCTCCCATGATTGAGCTCACGCATGTTGAACAGATAGAAAATCTATTCAACCCGAATAATTCCAAATAGCCTAAATTACAGGCAAAAAAGCACCTAATCTAGGGAATAATTCCCGCTTTTTATCCCGTGCCAAGCATGATTTTTCGAGAAGTATTAACAAAAAATTAACCTTTGGCTATAATGTTCTTCTGAATTTACTGAATTTATGTCTCTGTGTCATAAACCCGCAAAGAAAGCTTCATAAACACTTCACGCGAAGGAGGAATGTATCATGGTAATTTTACAAACATCAATTTTATCTTTTAACCGCCTGTGTGAAGCATATGTTAAAGGCATTAAATACACTGGTACTCGCATCTACCATAACCGCGATGGTTCTAGCTTCAGCTGCAGGCGCGGTGGCGGAAAATCGGAATTGCTTGCATTATGAAAATTCTTCGCTAGGATGCACTGCCCCATCTATCAGGGAGTCAAAAGATATGTTGAAAACATTACTACATAATAATAATCTCCGCCGGTTCTGGCTGGTTTCTGTACTGACGGTGGCTGTTATCGACTCGTCGATAATTTTTACCGTAGGCGCTAAACTGGAGAGGACCGTCTCTCCTTTGGTAGTCGCCTCATCGCAAGATACATTGGATGCGGAAGCCTTGCTGGAACAGTCTGACGACAGTTCGCTGATCAATCCGTATGTCATTTTTCACAGCAGGAAAAGTGGAACGCAGTTGCATGATCTGAACGGCAGCCACTGGCAGGCCGGGCTTAACGCGTTTCATAAATCCGATATGCAGGTTGCCGTGCAGAATTTCCGCGCGATTCTAGACGATAATGAGGGATTATCATCCTCAGATCGAGCTGCTGCGGCCTTCTGGACATACCGTGCCCTGTCTGCCACCGGCGATAAGAAAACTGCAAAATACTATCTTGATCTGGCCGCAGACGAAACTCCTGGTTTTTACAGCATCATGGCGCGTCATATCAGCGGCAAGGACGTCATAGCGCCGCATATGCAGATGAATATGGCACTTGCCTATGCCACTCGTAAATCGAGCCGGACGCTTTATCCTATGCCGAACTGGACTCCCTCCTCGGGCTACCAAGTGGAGCAGGCGCTGCTTTTTGCCATCATGCGCCAGGAATCGCGCTTTGATCCCAATGCAGAAAGCTCCATGGGTGCCCAGGGCGTCATGCAGCTTATGCCGGATACGGCGCACGCCATGGCGCGTAATATAAAACTATCCGGTTCGATGGGTGAGCCGGCTGTAAGCATGGCGCTTGGCCAGCAATATATTATGCACCTCATGGAAATCAATTCCATCGGCAATAACCTCGTGTATCTGCTGGCTGCGTACAATGCTGGACCAAGCATGCTGGGAAAATGGCAAAACAATATTGCCTATAAAGATGATCCCTTGCTGTTCATTGAATCCATTCCCTATCGCCCGACCCGTGATTATGTGATTAATGTTATCAGCAATTATTGGGTATATTCGCAATTGTTCGGTAGCACAAATTCTTCACTAGCCATGATTTCACAGGGGAAATGGCCGCTTTATGCCGGCATGACGGGACAGGTGGCTTCCGTAAAAACCGCGCGGCTGGATTAAGTGCTGCATGCAGAATCTTTTGTAACAGCGTCTCATAGTGTCCTCCAAATTCCTGGATTTCAACAGTGAGCGGCATTACTCTGGCATTGTTGCCGGTATTGATGAAGCCGGACGCGGTCCTCTGGCCGGGCCGGTGGTCGCAGCGGCAGTGATTCTTGACAGGATTCGTTTTTCCGAAGCGCCTTCCGGCATCTGTGATTCCAAGTTATTAAATCGTACTGCGCGTGAATCCATGTATGAAATTATCCTAACCCAAGGCATCGTAGGGGTAGGGATTTGCAGCGTCGAAGAGATTGATCAGTATAACATATTAGGCGCAACCAAACGCGCTATGCGCAAGGCATATGACGCATTGTCCCCAAAGCCGGATATCGTTCTTGTAGACGGAAACCAGTTGCCAGACCTTCCATGCAAAATGCAGGCAGTAGTAGACGGCGATGCGCTTTGTGTCTCCATTGCTGCCGCTTCGATCATTGCCAAGGTCACCCGCGACCGGATAATGCTGGATCTGGCCAAAGAGTTTTCGCACTATGGCTGGGAGCGTAACGCCGGTTATGGCACGCGCGCACATATGGAAGCGCTTGCGCGGCATGGCGTGACCGTGCACCATCGCCGTAGCTTTGCCCCGGTACGTAATATTATAGAAGCGATGAAGGAATATAATGCTAAATAAAACAAGCTATATGGATTCTTCAAAAGGATAAAGCTCTGCTTCTTCTCTGCCTATACGATGGCGTAGCTGACTGAAAATAGCCTGGGTTTCCTTGGTAAAGTCCTCTGCATACTCTCGTATTTTCTCTACGGATTCCCATTTTTCTGCATAGGCACTAAAGGCAGAGGCAATATGCCCCATCTCTTCCATGAATTCCTGCGTTATATGTTTTACGCTGGAAGAACCACGTTTTATTAGCATGGGATAGAACCCTCTTTCTTCTATTCCTAGATGAATTATCAAATCACGTGTCAACGCAGAAAGAACAAATTTTATCTCTTCTGCCTTTTGCATATCAGAAGATAAATGCATTTCTATTTTTTCTATAAGTAATAATATTTGTCGGTGCTGTTCCCGCAGGCTATCGGTGATCGGTGTTTTACTGTTTTGCATGTTCCTCTTATATAGTTTTTATCCTCATCTACAATCTTCAATTTAGAATGGATTATTTTATGCCGCGCTCTCCAGTCCTGTATTCTCCATGAGCGCCGCACGCGGCAAATAACATAGCACCTTCGTTCCCCTACCTTGGGTGGAAAATAATTCCACCCGTCCGCCGTGAAGCCCTACAAAGCTTTTTACCATGGAAAGCCCCAACCCCGCCCCGGATTTATGCGAGCTGCCACTGCTAGCGCCTTTGTGGAACTTGCTGAACAGTTCCTTCTGATCTTCTGCGGCAATACCGATGCCGTTATCATCAATTTCAAACAGAATTTCTTCCGGATTATCTTCTGTCCTGGCTGCTAATGTCACTATACCGCCGGGATTGGAATAGGTAATGGCATTGGAGAGCAGGTTAAAAATAATCTGTTTGATGCGGGTTTCATCGGCTCTCATATTGCCGATATTGCTGGGACAGCTTAAGGTGAATTGCAGGTTATTTTCACGCAGGCGTCCATTAATGAGCGACACGACCGATTGCAGCATGGCATAAATGTCGAATTCGCTGATATTCAGTTTCATATACCCGGCTTCAATGCTGGCGATGTCCAATATATCATTGATGATGCTGGTCAGGCGCTGGGTAGCTTCATGAATCCCGGTCACATATTCCTGCTGTTTTCCGGATAGCTTGCCGAAATAATTTTGCAGCAGCATTTCAGAAAAGCCGCCAATGGAAGTCAGCGGCGAACGTAATTCGTAGGATACGTTGGCAAGAAATTCGGTCTTCAGGCGATCGGCCTCGGAAAGCGCTTCGTTGCGTTCGCGCAGGGAACGCTCTAGCAGCGAGGAATCGGTGACATCAAAAAACGTGATAAGGTTGGAACCATCGGGCAAGGGCACTACAACTGAGTCGATAAGTGTTCCGTCTGTCCGTTCAATACGCTTATGCTGCATCTGTCGCGCTAGCAGATAGGCGATGAATTGCTGTCTGTATTTGCTCCAATCATCGGTAAAATGCAGTGCGCGGGTTTTATCCACCAGATCGGAAATATGGGTTTCCGCAGACAATACGGCTTTTTCAAGTTTCCATAGCTGGAGGAAACGGGGATTATACAGGCGGAGCCTCCCGTTTTCACCAAATACCACCACGCCTTCATGCAGATTATCCAGCGTGGCGCGCTGCACTGCGATAAGCGTATTATACGAACGCTCCAGGGCCAGGCGATCGGTAACGTCTTCATAGGCGAACAAGATACCGCCGAGCGCATGCGGAATTGCCAATACACGCAACGTCTTGCCATCCGGCAGGTAAAATATCTCTTCCTGAGATTCAATCAGATCGGTGAACACCTTTAACCGCTGTTGCTTAAACTGCGGGAAATTCGCCTGTTCCGGCAGCCGCCGCATCTCACGCAGCACTTCCAGCAGCTCGCCATAGGTCGGGCTGGTGTTAAGCCATGCTTCATCCACTCCCCATAAGCGTACATATGCATGGTTAAAGAACTTAAGCCGTGTATCCGCGCCAAAGACCGCCATGGCGCTGGTGATGCCCTCCAATAATTCCGACTGGGCGGCGATATGGCGCTGCAACTCTTCTTTGGCGCTTTCCAGCTCTGTCATATCCTGCGCTATCCCTACGGACATATGATCCGACTTCAGCGGAATCTCTGTGAACTGATACAGTTTCCGTGCTCCGCCAATGACAATATGACGCCGCTCGGATTTTTCTTCCCCTGCTTCAAACGCTGCGCCCGCAAGCATGCGCGCATAGAGATGCAGTTCTAGCGTTTCATGCTCTTCCTTATGCTCCACGCCCTCTTCCGCGGCAATGCTGTATGCCATATTACAATAGCGTATGGAAAAGTCCTGGTTCCTGAGCCAAATAGGAGTGGGAAGGGAATTTAATATGCTGGAAAACTGCTTTACCTCGCGCTTCAACTGACGGTTTTCCTTGAGCAGCTGTTCATGCAGTTTCTGGGGCTCCGTGATGTCCTTCAGCCAGAAAATGAGGTAAGCGGCCTTGCCCTTGGCGTCATGCGCTCCACCGATGCGGCATTCAAGCTGCCGTCCGCTCGCCGGTAGGTTCATGATAATGATAGTAGAGCTTTTATCCTGCTCGAAGCGCGTGATCGCCTGCCGAATAGATTCGCTTTGCGTTTCATCCAGTTTTCCCAGCAGTGCCGGAAAGGTTCTTTCATTCTCGCCAAGCTTCAGCATCTGGCAAAGTTGATCGGAAAACACTTCTTTTTCCGATCGCGTATTGCGCCAGTAAAACCCATAATCAATATTATCAATAATCTGCGGCAGGGAAGTGTAATATTCGTCGGATTTTTTTCGTCTGCCATAAAAGAAATGTATTGCTAATGCGCCTATTGCTGCGCCAATCACAGTTGCAAATACGGGTATGACTACATCCATAGGTTATGAATTAGCAAAAACAATATATATTAGCCAGCGATTTGGTGATATAGTAACAGGTAATTATATAAAAATTTTAAGGACGGGCATTCATGCATATTTTCCATTATGGCCGGTTATTAATTATCCTAGTTATTTTGATGGCCATGCTTGTCCCGGAATGGGCAGATGCACGTGCTGGAGGTGGCGCCAGTGTAGGCAGCAGGGGAACACGCACCTATCAGTCCAGCCCTTCCAATGCCCAACCGATACAGCGTAGCGCTATACCCCAGTCCAGCTCTGCCATGCCTGCCAATAATTCCCATCCTTTTTTAACTGGACTATTTGGCGGTATTTTGGGGATGGGGTTTGCAAATATGCTGTTTGGCGGTGGCGGTATGGGAGGCGGGCTGCTTCCGATTCTTATTTTCGGCGGATTGATTTATTTCGGTATGAAGCTGCTGCGCGCCCGCCAGTTGATGGGAGGAGGGGCGGCCAATATCTTTTCCATGAATAATGCGGCGAGTAGTTCCGCCGTATCACAACCGTTGGCCCTTACGGAAAATGATAGGGATGAATTTCAGCGATTGCTTATCACTATCCAGCAGGCGTATAATGAAGGTGATTTTTCTCAGATGCGCGCCTATCTTACTCCGGAAATGGTGCATTATTTCAATGAAGCGCTTTCCAATGATGCCAGCCGTGGAGTGGTCAATAAAATTGAGCAAGTGCAAGTGCGGCAAATCAACCTGGTAGAGTCATGGCAGGAGTATAACCTTGAATATGCCAGCGTTATTATCCAATGGACGGCGATAGATTACATGGCCCGTCTTGATCGCCAGCCCGGTGCCCCGGATTATGTCGCGTCCGGTGATCGGATAACTCCCCAAAATGCACAGGAACAATGGACATTTAGCCGCGCCAGGGGCGGCCATTGGCTGTTATCGGCTATTCAACAAATTAACTAATTTATAACGCTTAAGTTTTGGACATAAGTCGCTAAATATATTATTATTTACGGCATGATACGCCAGTTTGAACTTGTTGAGCGCGTAAAATCCTATGACCCCGATGCGGATGAGGATCTGCTCAACCGCGCCTATGTATATTCCATGAAGGCGCATGGTAGCCAGAAACGCGCCTCCGGCGATCCCTATTTTTCGCATCCCGTGGAAGTCGCCTATATGCTGACGGAGTTTAAGCTCGATACCGCGTCAATTGCCACGGCGCTGCTGCATGATACGGTGGAGGACACAGAAGCAACGCTTGAGGATATTGAAAAATATTTCGGCAAGGAAATCGCCAGCCTGGTGGATGGGGTGACCAAGCTCACCCGGATTGAGACTAAGTCGGAAAACGCCAAACAGGCGGAAAATTTCCGTAAGCTCCTGGTGGCGATGTCGGAAGATCTGCGCGTCCTGATGGTAAAGCTCGCCGACCGCCTGCATAACATGCGAACGCTCAAATATATTAAAGAACCGCAGAAACGCCAGCGCATCGCCAGGGAAACGCTGGATATTTACGCTACGCTGGCGGAACGCATCGGCGTCCGAAAGATCAAGGAGGAGCTGCAAGATCTCGCTTTTGCCGAATTATACCCAGAAGCGCGTGAATCCATCATGAAGCGCCTCGATTACCTGCGCGAGCAGGACAAGGCCATTGTTGAAAAAACGGAAAAGCATCTCATCAAGACGCTGCAGGAAACGGGTATAGAAAATGCTACCGTAGTTGGACGGGAAAAACGCCCTTACTCCATCTGGAAAAAAATGGAGACCAAGAATGTCAGCTTCGAGCAATTAAGCGATATTATAGCGTTCCGCATTCTTACGGAAACCGTCCCGCAATGTTATCAGGTACTGGGAGCCATTCATTCTGCGTACCATACGATTCCCGGCCATTTTAAGGATTACATCAGCACTCCGAAAAATAACGGCTATAAATCCCTGCATACGGCGGTTATCGGGCCGGGGCAACACCGTATCGAAGTGCAGATTCGTACCAAGGAAATGCATGATATCGCCGAATACGGCGTTGCGGCGCACTGGTCCTATAAGCAGCGGCGGGATTACAATAAGGACGGAAAACAATACCGATGGATACGCGAACTGCTTGAGATTCTTGAGAAATCCTCCAACCCAGAAGAATTTCTCGAGCATACCAAGCTGGAGATGTACCATGATCAGGTATTCTGCTTTACTCCTAAAGGGGATATTATCGCGCTCCCGCGCGGGGCAACGCCGGTGGACTTTGCCTATGCTGTGCATTCCGGCGTTGGCGATAGCTGCGTCGGCGCAAAGATCAATGGCCGGATAGTGCCATTGCGCACCCAGCTTAAGAATGGCGATCAGGTGGATATCATCACCTCAAAAGCCCAGACCCCGTCACCAACCTGGGAGCGTTTCGTCGTGACCGGTAAGGCGCGGTCAGAAATCCGCAAATTCATCCGCACCCAGCAGCGCAACGAATATATTAATCTCGGTAAAGCCATATTGAACAAAACCTTCAAGCAGGAAGGAGAAGAACTGACCGATAAAATGCTGGAGAGTATCGCGGAGAAATTCAATAAAAAAACGCCGGACGATATCTATGCGGAAGTAGGGGAGGGGCTTATCAACCGCATCGCGGTATTTGAGATGCTGTTCCCGGATCGCAAGCTTGCGTCTATCCAGGACAAAAAAGGCTCGTTGCTTTCCCGCCTGCGCAAGAAACAGACCGCTTTCAGCACCGCTATGCCCATCAAGGGACTCATTCCGGGAATGGCGATACATTTCGGCAAATGCTGCCATCCTATCCCCGGGGATAAAATTGTGGGCATCGTCACTACCGGCAAGGGTATTACGATCCATACCACTTCGTGTGAAACGCTGGAGAATTTTGCTGAAACGCCGGAGCGCTGGATTGATGTAGCATGGGATACCAGCACCGGTATCCAGCATGTCGCCCGTATCAAGATTACCGTGCTGCACGAAACCGGAGGGCTTGCCACCGTTACCAATGTCATCGCCAAGGAACTGGGCAATATCACCAACCTAAAGATTCTCAGCCGCTCCAGTGATTTTTTTGAACTGTTGATTGACATGGAGGTGAAGGACATCCGCCACCTTAATGCCATTATAGCCTCCCTGCGCGGTAAGGGTTCAGTGCAGTCTGTGGAAAGGTATTATGGGTGATTATAGCTTTTTTACCATCGGTGTTCAAAGCGCTTGCGAATCAGCATCGCGGCAGAATTCATAATTGCAAGGACGAGCAGCAGCACGATAATTCCGGCATCCGTTTTTTCGACAAAACTTTCTTCCGGGCTGGTAGACCAGAGGTAAATCTGCACCGGCATGGAGGTCGCGGGTTCCAGCAGGTTGCACGGTATATCGACAATAAATGCGACCATGCCAATCATCAACAGGGGCGCGGTTTCCCCCATCGCACGTGCTATCCCTAATATGGTTCCCGTCATGATCCCAGGGATGGCCAATGGAAATGTGTGGTGCAGCACTACCTGCAATGGCGATGCGCCAAGCGCCCTTGCAGCATCACGGATGGAATCGGGAATTGCCCGGAGGCTGGCGCGCGTGGCGATAATAATAGTAGGAAGAATCATGAGCGCGAGTGTTAGCCCGCCTGCAACTGGGGCAGAACGCGGTATCCCCAGCAGGTTAAGATAGATGGAAAGCCCAAGCAGGCCGTATACAATGGACGGCACGGCGGCAAGGTTGTTGATGGTGAGTTCGATAAAGGCAGTGATAGACGTTTTTCGAGCAAATTCCTCCAGGTAAATCGCCGCCATGACTCCGATGGGAAAGGCGACCACCATGCAGGCAAGCAGGGTAAACAATGACCCCACCATGCTGCCCATGAACCCGGCAAGCTCCGGCTCACGCGAATCACCGCCAGTAAAGAAATAGGGGTTCCAGACCGTGCGTACAGCGTTGTCCTTCTGAAGATTTTCCAGCCAGTCAAGCTGTCGGTTGCTTATTCGGCGATCCGATTCCGGCACCTGTTTCGTAATATGGGATTTCACGGCCCGATCCACTTTGTCGGAAGCAGGCAGCCATAAGGGCAGAGGCTTGCCTACCATGGAGGGATCTACAATCAGGGCATCACGCACCGTCTGGACTGCGCCGGAACTTACTAACCCCGCCAGTTCCCGCAAATCGCGGGAACTGTTTCCGGCATCCGGAAAATGTATAAGCAGCGCTTGTTTGATAAAAGGGCTTACATCGGCATGACGCCAGGCTTTTGTGTCATGACCGACCGCATCGGCATCGATAGTCACCGTCAGCTGTATTTGCGTAGACAGGAATCCCTGCCAGCCATGCCCGATAATGGTAACCAGCAGAAACAGTAAAACCGTGAGCGCTAGCGCAATCGCGCATTTGCCATAGAATTGAAAGCGTTTTTCCGCACGGTAACGCGTTGCCATATTACTCATAGGCTTCCCGATATTTCTTTACGATGCGCAGCGCGGTGAAGTTCAGGAAAAGCGTTACCATGAAGAGGGTAAGGCCGAGCGCGAATGCGGCAAGTGTCTTAGGACTATCAAACGCCTGATCGCCTACCAGCAGGGATACGATCTGCGCGGTCACCGTAGTAACGGACGCCAGCGGGTTCAGGGTCATATTGGCGGCAAGGCCCGCCGCCATGACGACAATCATTGTTTCTCCAATAGCGCGCGAGATTCCCAGCAAGATAGCGCCCATAATGCCGGGCAGAGCGGCAGGCAGAACAACCTTGCATATCGTTTCGGAACGGGTTGCTCCCAGCGCCAGCGAAGCGTCCCGCAGCGAAAGCGGGACGGAAGTGATGATGTCGTCCGACAGGGAAGAAATGAAGGGAATAATCATGATTCCCATGACAAAGCCGGCAGATAAGGCGCTTTCCGTAGCCATATCCATACCCAGGCTTCCGGCCAGTGTTTTAAGAATCGGAGTTACAGAGATAATGGCAAAATAACCGTAAACCACGGTGGGAATGCCAGCCAGTATTTCCAGCAGTGGCTTAATTATAGCATGCGCGCGGCGGCTGGCATATTCCGCCATGTAAATGGCGGCAAATATCCCGACAGGCACTGCTACCAGTATGGCGATCACGGTGATCAGCAATGTCCCGGCAAACAGCGGTACGGCACCAAACGTTCCGGAGCCAGCTACTTGATCAGGGCGCATCGCAAGCTGCGGGCTCCAATGCAGGCCAAACATGAAATCAAAAGGAGGGATAAAATGAAAAAACCTAAGCGATTGAATAAGCACGGTAAGAATAATCGCGGCGGTCACGGCGATGGAAAACAGCGCTGAAAGCAGAAACAGCGTTTTCAGCACGTTATCGCCTATAATATTGTTATTCTTCTTGATCATAGGCCTGCAGGTAAATACTAAATGTGCTGCCTTCCCCTACCACACTGTCAATCGTAAGCACACCGCGATGACGGTTTACAATATGCTTAACAATAGCCAGCCCAAGTCCGGTTCCACCGATGGTACGGGTGCGGGCGGAGTCTACGCGGTAAAACCGCTCCGTAAGGCGGGGCAAATGCTGTCGTGGAATGCCTTCGCCGTTGTCAATGACGGCGACGCATACGCCGCGATGGAGCTTCGCAAAATGAGGCGTTTCGGGTAATGCCGAAGTGACTCGGGCGGTAATGATGACTTCCGTATTGGCATTACCATATTTTATCGCATTTCCAATAAGGTTATGCATGACTTGCCTGAGCTCGTTTTCTTCGCCCAGCACTGGCGGAAAATCGTCCGGAATATCCAGTTTTATAGTCATGCCCTTCGCCTGCGCGGCCCAGGAAAATGCTTCTTTCTCCTTACGTATTACCTGCAGAATATCCGTCTTGCCGTCTGGTGTGGTATGCTCATTCATCTCTATCTTGGACAGCGTCAGCAGATCGTCAATCAGATTCTTCATGCGCGTCGCCTGTTCGCCCATGATGGTTAAGAATTGCTCCTGCGCCGCCGGGTCGTTTCTCGCCGGGCCGAGCAGCGTTTCAATAAATCCTTTGATACTGGCAAGCGGAGTACGGATTTCATGGCTGGCGTTGGCGACAAAATCGGCCCGCATTTTACTGACCCTGCGAAGCTCGGTAACATCGTTCAAGGTGATAATGGCGGCGATACCTTCTGCAGATGCCGCAGGGAAGGCCTCAATAATCGCCCGGAAGTCACAAGGCTTTGGGAGATCGGTATGAAATTCAAGGCTGCGCCCGCGCCGCTCCTCCATTACTGCCGCTATCCCGTTGAGCAGTTCGTCGTTAGGAATAATGCCAATCAATGGCTTGCCCGCAAGATTCTGCCCGAATACCTCACGCGCCATCCGGTTGGTGCGGACAATTTTTTGATCCTTATCGCACATGATGAGAATGTCCGGCAGGGAATCCACTAATGTTCCATATTCGGTTATCAGGCTGGCTGTATGTTTCTTCTTTTTTTCCCAGGAATGATGCAGGGTAATCAGTGCGGCGGGGAGGTCGCTGATAGTATTTAAGTGTTTGAAAGAAGGCTCTTCCAGTTGCCGATCCTCTGCCAGATTATTAACGTATTGCGTCAGCGAACTGATATTGGCTAGAAATGGCTTAAGAATAAAGGCGGTGATAACCAGGATAGTACAGTAGGAATACAGGAATGCATCCAGGGAAAGCGCATCCAGCGCCACTGCGGGAATAAGCGCAATCAAGGCCGGGCTAGTGATGATCATCAGGGATTTAACCAGTATTCCCCAGGAAAATCCGGCGCGTGTCGGCATATGAGCTATTGTTTCCATCTTATCCGGCATTTAAGAACCGTATATTATCATCATAGCCGAAAAGATACAGCAAGCATTTAAGCGCCTCTCCCCGGGAAAATTGCAGCCTTTCGTCTCGCTGCAGGATCAGCTTTGCCTCCTGGCGTGCGGTATGCAGCAATTCAGAATGGAGAGACAAATCGGCAAAACGGAAGTCCAATGTACCACTCTGGCGTGTACCTAATATATCGCCGCTGCCGCGTAGCCGCATGTCCTCTTCGGCAATCCGGAAACCGTCATTGGTCTCGCGGATGATGCGCAGGCGTGATTTGGCGATATCCGTGCATTGATCGGTATATAGCAGGATGCAGGCGGAGGGCTTGTCGCTGCGCCCGACCCGCCCGCGCAGCTGATGTAACTGTGCCAGGCCGAAACGCTCGGCGTGTTCGATGATGATAACCGTCGCATCCGGCACGTCCACCCCCACTTCCACTACGGTTGTCGCCACTAAAATATCATATTCCTTGCCGGCGAATCCTGTCATAACTTGCTCACGTTCCTGCGGTGGCATCTGGCCATGCGCCATGCCGACCTTTGAGCCGAAGCGATGGATAAATTCGACGCGCCTTGCTTCCACTGCGGCCAGATCGCTGGGAACGTTCTCGTCTTCGCTTTCTTCGACCAGTGGGCAAATCCAGTATACTTTATCCCCTTTGGCAATGGAGCGCTTCACGGCTTCGGTAACTTCTTCATAGCGGGAAAGCGGTATGGCTTTGGTGGTGATTTCTCTTCTTCCTGCAGGCTTTTCCGCCAGCACCGAGCAATCCATATCGCCGAATGCCGTCATAGTCAGGGTGCGGGGGATGGGGGTTGCGGTCATCACCAGCACATGGGTATCCTTTGCCTTGGTGGTGAGCGCCAGCCGCTGCGCCACGCCAAAACGGTGCTGCTCGTCAATTACCGCAAGTTTTAAGTTTTTGAATATGACCTTATCCTGAAACAGGGCATGCGTGCCGATGACGATGTCCACTTCGCCATTGGCGATCGCCGCAAGGCTGTCTGCATGCTCTCTGGCCTTCATACCGCCGGTAAGGA